>JAKPNN010000015.1 GCA_029548365.1 Chloroflexota bacterium | reverse complement strand
CTCGACCAACTGGTTGATCAGAACATCGATAAACTGATCATCGCCGGCGATTTATTCGACGCATCGTGCGATAACCCGGGCGAGTTCGAAAAGCTGGTTGGTCAGGAAAAATACAACCACATGATCATTTACATCATCCCGGGCAACCATGATCCCGCCCTATCCTCGGGGTCATTCGCTTTGTCAAACATCAGGTATCTGACTGAACCTGAAAGCATTGCTTTCACGGAAGATGTTCTTTTTCTTTTTCTTCCATATAAACCCAAAACAAGCATAGGCGAAACACTGGTTGCCCATCAAGATTCGATATCGGGTAAAAATTGGGTGCTCGTCTCACACGGGGATTATCTTTCCAGCACAACCCTTCGTAATGATTACGAAGAAGGTGTTTATATGCCACTTTCAAGACGCGACATCGAGCTATACCAGCCTGTGAAGGTGTTTTTAGGGCATATCCATCTACCTTACACCATGGATAAGCTGTACTATCCGGGTTCCCCCTGTGGTTTGGACATCACTGAAACCGGCATACGGACCTTTCTGATCTACGATACCTTTTCCAACACCGTCGTCCGTCAGCCCGTTAAAACAGACGTGATCTACTTTCAGGAGCGATTAACCGTGCTGCCAGTGGAAAATGAGGTTGACTTTATCAGAAATAAGCTTTCCGCGCTAATCTCAGGTTGGAGAGTTGAAGAAAGGCACAAAAAGCTGCTGAAAGTGAGAATATTTGCCCACGGATACTCTGCTAATCGTGAAGTGGTTGGGAAAACGATCATCGATTACCTTCAACAGGAGAACATAAATTTGGTTGAGCCACCGGACCTCAGCAAGCTAAAAATATCCACCGATCTGACGCGGGCAGATATCATTTTAGCCGTTCAGGAGCGATTGGCTTCTTTGGAGTTGCCTGATGGGTTTGATGACCCGGTCCTTGATGATTACATTCTGTCGTCCATGAACCAGGTCTATGGAGGTTAGCCATGCGTATACGAATCGACAACCTTTCGGTTAATGGTCTCGGGCCCATTGCATCAATCAAATGGCAATTTAAAGATGTCAACCTGATTTATGGCAAAAACGAGCAGGGGAAAACTTTTCTTGTTGAATATCTCTTAAGTTCATTATTCAAAAATCATCCTAAAACCCGCCCCCTGACAGATTCTGGGCAGATCAATATTTCTGGACTGGTTGAGAACGCGATGAGATTTGATCCTAAATCCAGGAAAAAGATTGAGGATTATTTATACCCTGATGGCAAGCCTGTTGATCTCTCTCGCCTTTTGGTGGTTAAAGCTGGGGTAACAAAATTTTCTTCAGACAGTGAAAGAGGGGTCACAAAAACGATCCTGAAAGATTACCTGTCTGATCAGCGAGTATTGGATTTGATTTTAAGCCAAATACCAGCCAACATTCAAAAAAGTTCCTGGGAGAATGGGCAGCTTATTACTGGCCAACAATCCGGTGACTGCAAAACTTATAATAATTACATCATCGAGCTTCAAAAAATCGATGAACTTCTCGCCGAAGTTGATGAAAAATACACGTTGGGTGAAATCATGATAGAAAAACATCAGCTTGAGGAGGTTGATGGCTTGCTGCAAATTCAGGAACAGGCACGCAGATACAGCGCTTATCAGAAACACAGCAAAATCAGGGCGCTATCTGAAGAACTCAAACAGCTTCCGCAGATCGAATTGGATGCAATCAAAAAAATTAATAATCAAGTTCAATCATTGAAAAAGCAAATTCAACAAGGAAAAGATCAAATCAATGTCCTTGAACTTAAATGCACCCATTATCACTGGCTGGAGACCGCAATTACCGAATGTGAAAAGAGACCGGAAGCACTTTCTATCAAATCCGATTTATTTTTCATCATCATGGGGGTTGTCCTGATCATCACTACGGTTGGGCTTGCTTTTTTTCAAATACCCTGGGGGGCACTTGCGGCTGGCCTGCTGGCTGTGCTGTTTTTTATATTTATGAGCCGCCGTTACCGGCTGATGTTGCAGCAGCGCGATGATATCGCTGAAATAAACCGTATATTCGCCGGGTATCAGGAGAGATTTGGCCAAAAAGCACAGGCAATAACGGATTTAAAAAGCACACATGCAAAGCTACAGCCCGATTATTATGCCCTAGGTCAAATCAAATCACAATGTATCGTTAACCAGAGAGAATTCGATCATTTGAAAAAAGAGCTTGAGGTCAGACTCTCGGGCTATTGTGCCTATACCCCAGATCACGATGACCCGGATGAGCGGATTAATGCGCTGCAGAAAAAGCGGGATGGGCTAGAAGAAGCACACAAAAACGAGAACATCGCCCTGGCGGCTTTAGGGGTTGAGCCTGAAGATTATTTCAGTGGCCCCGTTGACACACAATATGACCGGGAGTTATTTAATAAACTTAACAACCAGAAAAATGAGCTTTTGAGTTCGATCGATGAAAATGAAGCCAGCCTTCAGGTTTTAAAACAACGCGTCTGTGATTTGACCTCTTCAGACATCAATTCAGATTGGGATAAAATAATTAATGACTTACGTGATCGCAGAGATGAAACCAGCCAGTCAAAGAAAGAAATTATGGCAAAAATCGGTTCAGGGGCGGTTATCACAAAAGTAATACAAGAAATTCAAGGCAGGGAAGATGAGGGCATTGCAAAAGCCCTGGCTGCTAACACCATCTGTGAGCCCATTAAGGCCTTAACCCAAACCTATCAAGGAATCGAGATGGACGGGGATGACATCATTGTGTTCAGCGAGAATGAAAGGTTTCCAGTACATCATTTAAGTACCGGAGCGCAGGAACAAATTTTACTGGCTTTGAGAATTGGCATCGCTGCTCACTATTTACAGGACAAAAAGATGTTCCTGATTCTTGATGATGCCTTCCAGCATTCGGACTGGCAGCGCCGAGAGTGGATGGTTGACCAGATGGCTTACCTGGCATCCATTGGCTGGCAGATCATCTATTTTGCCATGGATGATCACATCAAAGGACTCTTTGAAGAACGGATAAAACCAAGGTTCATGGATCGTTATGTAATGTTTGAATTGGTAAAATAAATATGATGATACAAATTCGTCAACGCAATCAAGGAGTATGGAATTGCCCGTTAATTTAATCCTTGCGCCTGCGGCGGCTGGCAAAACCCGGGCCTGTTTGCAGCATATCCAATCCCTCCGAGCAGCCGAGCCTTTAGCGCCCGTCTGGGTGCTCGTACCCGACGCACAAAACGCAGCCTATTTCCGCCAGCGTATGGGGCGCATCGGCGGTGGCATGGGCGTCAATGTGGGCACCTTCAGGGCGCTGTACACTGACCTGCTAGAACGGCAGGGGCGCTTCTCGCCGGTGATCACCGCTGCCCTGGAACGTCGCCTGGTTCAGCAAATTGTAGAGGCAGCCCATACTGCCGGTGAGCTGGATCACTACACTTCGATCAAAGCCAGGCCGGGGTTTATCAGCGTCCTGCGGGATGTTTTTTCCGAGCTGCGCAGCGCTTACATTTCCCCTGAACAGTTTTTAGATTACACCGGCACGTCTCCCCGTGCCAGGCAAGAATTGGCGATCCTGTATGCCCGTTTCATTGCTCAACTGGAGGATATCGGCTGGATCGATCGGGACGGACAGATTTGGGAGGCAATCACCGCCCTGGAAAGCGATCCGAAAACGGCAGCCCATATCCGCCTGCTGGTAGTCGACGGGTTCGGCGCCTTTTCCAGCGCCCGTCTTGAGTTTCTCAAACGGCTCTCAGTCCAGGTGGGCGAGATGCTGATCACCCTGCCCGGCGTGCAGGGCTCAACTCGCGCAGTCGACCGTCGAACCCGGGCGGTGATCCAAACCCTGCTAAACGAACTCTCACCCCGCGTGACCGAGCTGTCCAGCGCGCCTTTCCTGCCCCGTGAGAGCAAACATCTTAAGCAGCACATCCTGGAACCCGGTGAAACCCCCAAAATGGGTGCCTCCAGCCCATTCTTCCTGGAAACTCAGAACCAGGGCGAGGAAGCCCGCGAAGCGTTGCGCTGGGTCAAGCGCCTGCACACGCGCCATGGGGTTCCGCTCTCAGACTGTGCCCTGTTCGTCAGCCACCTGGACACCTACCGACCCCACTTGCGAGCCGCTGCTGACGAGTTCGGGGTCAAAATACGCTTCTCTCACCCGGACAGCCTTATGAAATCACCCGCGGTGCAATCGTTGCTTAATTTGCTGGAAACGCCCCCGGAGGACTTCACGACCCGGGCTGTGATCAACGCCCTGCACTCGCCCTATTTTGATTTTGGACTGGACAAGAAGGATATTGACCATTTAGAATTAGTCAGCCAGACGGCGCGCATCGTTGCCGGGCAGGGGCAATGGACGGAAGCCTGGGAGATGCTTGCAGCAACTCGCCGTGATGCCGAGGAATCTCTGGATGATGAACGCCAGGTAAGCAACCCGCTGCGCAGCGTCGACCTTACGGCATTGCGCCAGCGGTTTGTTCGCTTCTGGCAGGTTTTTGATGACATCGAAACGCCCCGCACCCAAACTGAATGGGTCGCCTGGCTGGAATCCACCCTGGCGCACCTGCAATTTTACAATCTGCTCTCCGGTGAGCACGACCTGGAAGCCTGGCAAACCCTGGGCGAAAGCATGGGGTCACTCATCCTGAGTGAACAGGTGCTCGGTGGGCACCCGGTTAATTACGAACACTTTTTGTCGGTCCTGGTGGGCGCAGTTCAGGGGGCACGCTTGGATGAACCCCGCGAAGCACATCAAAATGCTGTGTTTATCAGCGGAATCCAGCATGCCGTAGCCTCTCGTTTTAGGGCAGTAGCGCTGCTGGGCTTCTCCGAAGGGTTGTTCCCAGTCGTAGAGCACCCCGATCCCTTCCTGGATGAGGTCACCAGGGCTGACCTGGGTTTGGACCCGCGATTGGGGCGCGCGCAGGTCAATACCTTCTACCAGGCTTTTACCCGCGCCGACCATTACTTATTGTTCACCCGTCCGTACCTGGCCGAACACGGTGAGCGTTGGGAAGCCTCCCCTTACTGGCTCTCTGCAGTCAGTTTGTTCGAAAAAGAGGCTGTGCAGAAGATCAATCCGAACAGGGTTCGCCCTCAGGCAGAAGCTGCTTCTCCCCAGGAGCTGTTGTTTTGGGCGGTCCAGCAACAGGACCTGCATTACAAAGACGATGACGAGCTGGTTTCCGGCTGGAAGGAACTCGCCCTTGCCAGAACAATCCTCAATGCCCGGCGGATGAAAGTACCGCAAAGCCAATACGAGGGCGATCTCAGCGCTCTGGCAACAACCTTTAAAGCAACCTGTTCACCTGATCACACCTGGAGCTCCTCGCGTTTTGAGACCTACTCCACCTGCCCACATCAATTTTTTATTCGAAATCTGCTGAAGCTTGAACCGAAAAAACCGCCCGAGTTGGGTTTGGACGCAGCCCAGGTCGGCAGTATCCTGCACGAAATTTTAGAAAAGGTGTATCGGGCAGCAGAAGACACCACCGACCTTGACGCCCTGCTGGCCACCCTGGAAGGCCATGCCGCCAGCGTCTTTGCACAAGCTCCGCATAAAGAAGTCTTTCGCCCGTCGCCGTTGTGGGAGGTTGAAAAAGACCAGTTTGTCGCCATGCTGCGCAAGACGATTGAAGCTCTCCATACAGAAAGCCTGGGCTGGACACCGATCCGCTTTGAAGAGAAGTTTGGTATCAGCAATACACCCGCCCTGGTCCTCGACCTTGGAACTGAAGAAGTTCGCCTGTGCGGGTTGATCGACCGGGTGGACCGGAATGAGTTTGGGGGTCTCCGGATCATTGATTACAAAACAGGCGGATCAAACCTGTCCAGCAAAGACCTGATCAGCGGGCGACGCCTGCAAATGCCGATTTATGCCCTTGCAGCCCAGCAAGCCCTGCGTTTGGGCACGGTTGAAGAAGGTTTTTACTGGCAAATCAGAGCTGCAAAACCAGGTTACTTCAAGTTATCAAAATTTAAAAACGATGAGCTAGAAGGGCCACAAGGTGCCTACACGATCACCCTCGACCACATCAGGCGCATCCTGGGGAGTGTTCGTTCAGGCCAATTCCCACCCATCGCACCCGGCGATGGCTGCCCAAGCTATTGCCCGGCTGTCCAATGGTGCTGGCGCTACCAGCCTGGCTATTAGAGAAAGAGGAATGATGACCGATCCTCACATTAAAAAAACACTGGACACCCTCAACCCACAACAATACCTGGCTGCTATCGATCGCGGGCGGGATGTGGTCGCTACAGCCGGCGCGGGCAGCGGTAAAACAAAGACCCTGGTCGCCCGTTATACATCGCTTTTAGCTGAAGGAATTCCGCCTCGTCGGATTGCAGCGATAACCTTCAGCATCAAAGCAGCACGCGAGATGCGTTCCCGGGTGCGCGAGACTCTGTACGAGCTCCAACAAGACGCTACAACTGAAGAAGAACGTCAGGAATGGTTAGCGCTCTCTGCACAAATGGACGCTGCACGCATCAGCACCATCCACAGCCTGTGCACCGAGATCCTGCGCGCCCATCCCGCAGAGGCCGGCATCGATCCCAGCTTTGCGATCGTCGATGAAAGCCTGGCAGCTGCCTTACGCCTTCAAGCGGTAGAGGATACTCTCAAAGCACTGGTGGATGGGGAATCCTATGCACCCTTATTAACGAACATTCCCCTGTTTGATTTACGGACAATGCTGAAAGACCTGCTGAACCGCCGTTTGGAAGCCAGTGAAGCCTTTAATCAGCAGCCGGATTACCTCGCAATGATCACCGAAATACTGAACGAGGGCATGCACAACCCGATCATCAAAGACGCTATTTCCGCCCTGCGGGGGATGTCTCTGGATGAGTTAATCAGTAACGCAGGTGAAAAATTAGCGGGTATGGTTCAGAATTTGCTGCCCGTGTGGGATGAAGCAGAACGCGCCATGAACCGCAGCGACCTGTTTGGCTGTGCGGCAGCGCTTTTCCAGGCCCGGCGTTCATACATGAAATTGAACATGGGAAAAAAGGGTGATACAAAGGAGATCATCCGGGATTTACAGACCAACTTCGACCTGCTAATAAACCCAATTACAGGCGGAAAAGAGGCTGCCGATCAGGCTCCAGACCCAGAAATAGAAACTTTGTTTAGCGAATTACGGCTACTGCTGCGAGACGCCTATGTCACGTTGTGCCAGAACTACCAGAACCTGTTGCAAGCCCGCCAGGCCCTCGATTTCGACGATCTGGAGCAGGGCGCACTACAGCTTTTAGACAATCCTGCCATCCGTCAGCACTGGCAAAACGAGCTGGACGCCATCCTGGTGGATGAATTCCAGGATACCAACCGCCGCCAACAGGACATCATCGAAGCCCTGGCCGGTCCCTCGGGGCGCCTGTTTATCGTCGGCGATATGCGCCAGTCGATTTACCGCTTCCGTCAGGCGGATGTAACCGTGTTCAAACAGGTACAAGATCGTATTCGCGCGGCTGGCGGCCAGGTGATCGACCTGCCATTGACCTACCGAACACATCAGCCGCTGCTGCTGGCCATCGACGACCTGCTTTCCCCGGTGATCGGCACCCAGCCCGACCCGGCGCGGGATTATTATGTCCCCTATTCAACAATGGAAGCCCACCGCCAGGAACCGCCTGAATGCATCCAGCCCCCCCACATCGAGCTGGTAATCGGCACAGCCGAAAATACTGAAACTGCCCAACAAAAAGCCGCCCAGGCGCTGGCATTGCGGTTGCTGCAGCTTAAAGAAGAAGGACAGGTTCAAGCCTGGGATGAGGTCGCACTGCTATTTCGCGCCTCAACAGGTTACGCAGATTATGAAACGGCACTGGAAGAGGCGGGTATCCCCTTTGTGACTGTCGCAGGTCGGGGATTTTATGATCGCCCTGAAATTCGCGACCTGATCAACATCCTGCGAGCGCTGGCAGACCCGCTGGATGATCTTGCTTTTGCCGGTCTGCTGCGTTCTCCGGCTTTCGGATTGAGCGACAACGCGTTGTTCCTGTTGCGTCAATCCGGGCTGCCCTACTGGGAAGCTTTACAGGCGGATCTCTCTGTTTTGAATACCCAGGATTGTGAACGAGCCCACAAGACCCTTGAAATTGTTTCACAGCTCTTGCCCCTGGTCGACCGAATCCCCGTGGCAGAACTTCTCCCCAAAATCGTCAATGCAACCCAATATCGCGCCATCCTGGCTGCAGCGGATGTGAAGGATAATCTACATAGCGCCAGTACAACCGGGGGTCGCCTGTGGCGTAACCTGGATAAACTTCTGGCTGACGCCCTGGCCAGCGAAGAACTGCGTGTGCGCAATTACCTGGACATGATCGAAACCCTCAATGACGCGGGCGCCCGCGAAGGTGAGGCCTCTGCTGAAGCCCAGGGGGCCGTACAATTGATGACCATCCACAAAGCCAAAGGCCTGGAGTTCAAAGTGGTCATACTGGCAGCCGCCAGCCGGGAGACCCGATCGCCCGGCGAACTGGTGTACCTGTTCGAGGAACTGGGCGTGGCGTTCAAACTTGATCCTTCGCCCATGCTTTACAACCTGTCTAAGCTTATTGATAAAGATCAGAATGCAATGGAGCAATTGCGGTTATTGTACGTTGCCCTGACACGCGCTGAGGACAAATTGATCATCAGCGCTCATGCCACCCAAAACGAGGAGGGAAAGCTTAACTTTCGCGCGTGGGGAAAAATGCTTGTCGAAGGTCTCGGCTTGAAGAGCGAGGACTTACATCTTGCCGATGTTGAGCCCTTTGAATTCCGCACACCATCTAACCAACCCCTGCGGGTGTGGTGCTTAAGTGCTGCCCACCCGACGCCTGAAATCCTTCTCCCCGTTGAAGTCGGTGAAAAGTTGGAGGTCAGCAAACTCTATCCGTTGTATCATCCCATCCAGGTCAGTGATCTGGAACCAGCAAGCGATGAAGGTGAGGAGCAGATCGATCCATCAAGCTGGTGGAGGTTCAACCAGGATAGCGCGCATATCGGGAAAATTCTGGGGATCATGGTACATAAAGCGCTTGAACGCTGGCGCTTTCCGGGGGAGACAGGTTTTGAGCAGATGTTGGACACAGCAGCGTTGCGTGCCGGGCTCGTTCAGGAAGATCAACGATCCGAACTCATCCAACAGGCGATTGTCCTGCTCGAACGCCTGCGGGCACACCCTATCTGGGATCAAATCAACACCAGCACAAAGCGCCTGCATGAAGTTCCCTACACCCTGCAGGTGGGCAGCAAAACTGAGAATGGAATCATTGACCTGATTTACCAGGATGATGAGGGCTGGAAAATCGTTGAGTTTAAAACCGATACCATCCTGAAACCGGGTGACAAAGCAGAATTGCTGTCCGGGTACGCGCCCCAGGTACGGCGCTACCGGCGTGCCGTCAAACAACTATTGGGCATAGACGCCCAGGCAAGCCTGTGCTTTTTAGATGATCATGGCAGGGTGGTTCTGGAAAGTGTATGGTGAGGGTGGAAATTGAAAAACACTTTTATAGATCGACCAGGGCGATTCAATTTCTTGTAGCCGAAAGCAAGAGAAAAATGGACCGATCAAAGATCGCAGACCACCGCTCTTATCTTCATTTCTGGCGTTTCTTCCGGGTGTAACGATGATTCAAAACAAGATACACGGCTCTTCCACTAACATCTAACCTCTGTGTTTAACTCGCTCCAGGCACCAACAAGCCTGCCGCCTGCCTCGCAGGTATAATTAATAGAACCCGATCATGATGTGAACCTGGTGCGACAGGGCATTTCCCTGGGCGAGCAATTTGAAAGGACCCTATGGCGTTTTCAATCACAAAAGAATGGCTGATCAACCTCTCCGAAGACTTTGATAGCCGGGTGGAGGAGGGCAAACTCATCTATTGGAAGTCCGGGATTACGGTCATCGCGGTTCCCTTTAGACTACCTGAAGGAACTGACAAGCTATCCTTGCTCAAACAAATCCAGGAAAAAATGCCGGCTGATACTCTGGAAACCATGGTTTCCACCAAAGGCGAAATTGTCGGCTTAGGTTATACGCGTATCAATAACGAACAGAATGAAATCAAGCGTCTATCACTGTATACTTTCACTGCCAGTGATACCTCGTGTTTGCAAATCGCCTTTTATCTGGATAACCCGGATGGCCTGCCCTGGGCAAAATCAGTATGGGAACGTTTAATTTTCCACCCGGCTGAATAGGTCCGTTCGCTTTCTTCATCGCTTCCAGATTCATCAGTAATGATTTCAACTTTTTAATTGATTATATTAAGTTTTTCAGCGAAGATATTTTGTTATCTTTATTACATGTTTGATTTTATTTACTTTTTATGTTATAATCATTATCGTCAATACGATGATCAAATAGAAGCACAGGTGAACAGATGCAAAAAGAATTCCAACTGTTAAAACCCTTTTCCAAAGTCAGGTGTAAGGATGTAGGCACGCTGATCCTGACCCAGGGCGAGGTGCCCGCGCTGACCGTTGACGCAGATGAAGGTCTGTTCGAAAAGCTGATTGCCGAGGTGCACGGTGACAGCCTGGTACTGGGCTTTGATGAGAGCTGGATAAATCAGATCGAAATGTTATTCTCATCGATGTTTTTCAAAGACGATCGCAAGGTCACTTATTATCTCACCGTCCCCGATTTGCGCCAGGTGAGTATCAGCGGAAAAATCGACCTGAACTGTGATTCCTTCTCAAGCGATGATTTCAAACTCAACGTCTCAGGATTGGGCAAACTGAACTTCGGTCATTTAGAATGTAGAACTCTCGAGGTGACCATCAGCGGGCGCGGCGAATTCTATGCCGCCGGTCATGCCGACCATCAATCAATCCGCATCTCGGGCTCAGGAGAATATCAAGCCCCCCATCTCGCCAGCCAGTCTGCACGAATCGTGATTTCGGGGCAGGGCAATGCCACCTTGCGGGTGGATGACAGCCTTGAAATCATCATCTCGGGCATGGGCCAGGTCAATTACTACGGTCAGCCGAAACTGCGCCAGGTCATTAGCGGGATGGGCAAATCAAAAAGGTTGAATAATCTTTAAAAATTCGATAAAATAATAAGGGAGGAGTTATGCGCCAGGAAATTCAAATCGAAAAGAAAGCTTCAGAAGTTGTTCAACCCAAATCCGGCGAAGAAGCTCAGGAAGCCATCTGTACCCGGAAAGACCTTTCCGGCGCAGACCTGCGCGGCATGGCGCTGGGAAATATTACCGCTGTAGGTGCAATTTTGCGTAAAACCAATCTGGCCGGAGCAGATCTTTCGCATGGACTGCTGATTAATCCGAATTTCTATAAAGCCTCTCTACAGGATGCAGCTATCCATAACACGATTGTCCTGGGCGGCGACCTGGTGAAAGCCAACTTTTCCGGGACGGATCTCAGCGACTCAGCGATTGTCGGCGCGGATGCTACCGAAGCCAGCTTAGAAGGCGCCAACCTGCGCAACGCCGCGGTGGTGGGAACAAACTTCACCGACGCCAATTTCACCAGGGCAGACATGACCAACACGCGCCTGGTAGGATTGAATGTAACCGGTGCAAAATTCACCAACGCGAACCTGACCGGCGCACGAGCCCATAACGTCAACTGGGAAAAGGCTCTGGTTCCACCCCTGACGCTGCCTGCCCCGATGATTCAACTTCCCACCTGGGCCTGGTCGGTTTTGCTGGGTGGAATTCTTGGCGCTCTGGCCCTAATCATCTATGCCCTTATCCGACGGAAGCGCAAAGCAGTCTGATTTTTATTACATACCGCAAAAAAGCCCCGAAGCCCAGTGCTTCGGGGTTCTTTTTATCGGTCTGACCAATCGTTTCTCCGTATGATTTTTTGCAGCAGGTAGCGGGAGGTGTGCTGGACGGGAATCAAATCATTGGTTTGCTTCAACGCCATTCCCGCAATCCTTCAGCCCATGCCACTCATTGCAGTACTGTTCAAGCCTTGCCAGGCGGGTCAAATTAAGTTCGGTCAGACAGATTAATTCCTGCAATTGGCCCTCATCGCTGCTGCCAGACATTTCGCGCACCAAATGACATTCCGTATTGCGCGATTCCTCCCAGGCAATCTGGTTTTCTATCAATGCGAGCTGGTCCACTGCTTTGGGCTCCAACTGAACGAGTCTGCTCTCCATAGATTGGACCAGCGCGTCAGAAACCTGTGCTGCCTCAAGGTGGCACGAGATCGCATCTTGAATGGGCAGCTCTTCCGAACAATCCGGCATATCGATCAACGTATTTTTCTCAGTGCGGGGCGTCACCGTCAGGCCGGGTTCTTTTTCACCAGTTTGTGTTTGCAGAGAAATATAAAAAGCAATCACCAGCAGGATCCCTGCCAGGCTGAGAAGGGTGATGCTTTGCATATGGAGTCGAATTTTATTCATCAGATTTGAATGACCTGCCTTATTCGCAGGCGATCACGGACCATCATTCCCAAACGAGAGCATTATACTGCAGTACACCCATTAATACCGCAAGAAATATTTTTAAGAACTCTTCGTATTGGTTCAACGAAAACCCCTGACCACAGGGCGTTCTTTAGCAAGGTGGACATGCAGGTCCGTCTCAACGGCTGTATTTTTGACCATCTGCAACATTCTCAGGGTCTCCCCGATGGTCAGTTTTTCAGATAATTGGCTTGCAATTCTCGGCGTCAAAGACTGGTAGAATTAAAGCAGGAGAATAGATCATGAATCGAATAGAACGCATTCGCGCGGTCCTTGCTGGCCAGGTACCAGATCGTGTGCCAGCCAGCTTTTGGTTTCACTTTCCTGCTGAGCAAGCCCACGGGGAAGCTGCGGTTAAAGTTCATCTTGATTATTACCACCAGGTGAAACCGGACTTTCTAAAGATCATGAACGAGCACCCCTACCAGACAAAGGTGCAGATTAAAATACCAAGCGATTGGCGTAAACTTAAACCCGCGCCGTTATCAAGCGAGTTCTACCAGGCACAACTTGACGAGATCAAACAGATCACCGATGCGCTCAAAGGGGAATGTTTAACCACCACCACCATCTTCAACCCCTTTTCCTCCGGCGACCATGCCTCAGGTCGCCTGGTGACGCAACACCTCAAAGAAGACCCCCAATCCGTGAACATGGGCCTGGCTGTGATAGCAGAAAGCCTGGCTGAATTTGCTGTGGCGTGCCTGGGTGCCGGCGCTGACGGTATTTACTTCTCGGCTCAGGGCGGAGAAGCCGACCGCTTCAGTGAGCATGTGTTCCTTGAATTCATCAAACCCCACGATCTGACCGTGTTGAATGCAATCCGGTCAAAGGGCGAGCTGAATATCATCCATATCTGCCGCGACAACGTCCGCCTGCACCTGTACTGCAACTACCCGGGGCATGTTTTCAACTGGGCTGTGACCGCGCCAGTCAACCTTTCGCTGAAATCTGGCAAGCGTTTATTCACCCGTCCCATCCTGGGCGGTTTAGATAACAACGGTCTGATTGTTAAAGGAAAGCCAGAAGAGATTGAGCACGCTGTACACGAAATTATCCGCAGCGCGGGACCTGCCAACCTGATCATCGGCGCCGATTGTACCCTGCCAACTGACATCAACCGGGAAAACATCCGCCTGGCTATCGAGGCGACGGACACCTACCCCATGCCGGCACAGACTTCGAATTAATCCTTCGGTAAGTGCCAGAACCCATTAATCTCACGCAGTTTATGGTATGAAACTCATCCAACAAATCAACCAGGAGGGTTGAATATGAAAACATTGTTGTTGATGCGCCACGCAAAATCAAGCTGGAATCACCCCGAACTCACGGATTATGACCGCCCCCTAAAAAGGCGCGGTCGTAATGATGCACACATTATGAGCAGGGTCATCGACGAAAACGACCTTTATCCTGATTTAATTCTTTCATCCTCAGCTAAACGCGCTGCTGAAACCGCAGAAGCCCTCATTGAAGGCCTGGAATATGAAAACGAAATTATCTTCTCCGAGACGCTCTACATGGCTGAACTCCACGATTTCATTGAAGTTCTGAAAAACCTCGACAACGACATTGAGACCGTGATGATCATCGCCCACAACCCCGGGTTGGAAGATGTTTTACAAATTATTGGCGACGAATATCAGGCGATGCCCACGGCGGCCCTGGGTTACCTGGTTCTCGACCTGGAAAGCTGGGACGAGATTTCCTTTGAAACGACGGGAAAGCTGGCGGGTTTTTGGACGCCAAAAATGTTAAAAGACAAAGCTGAGCTCGATTAGCAAGATTGACCATTAAAACCAGCAGGCGCCGCGACCAATCGCGGCGCCTGCTCTAATATTAACCCGGTGTGCTTACACGATCCCGGAAACCAGGGCGAGTAGCAATCCCCCGGCGATCACGCTGCCCAGCTGTCCGGCTGTATTAGCACCCATGGCGTGCATCAGGATGAAGTTTTCAAAATCCTCATCCTGCGCAACTCTCGCCGCCAGGCGCCCTGCCATCGGGAAAGCGCTGATCCCGGATGCGCCAATCAGCGGGTTGATCTTACCACGGCTCATCACAGACATCAGCTTGCCAAACAGCAGCCCGGCAACCGTGTCGAGGATGAAGGCAATCAATCCCAGGCCTAGAATCATCAGTGTCTGCAGGTTTAAAAACGACTCGGCTTTCATGGTTGCGCCAATCGCCAACCCGAGGAACAGCGTAGCCACGTTGATGATCTCGTTTTGGGCGCTCTTACTCAGCCGGTCCACCACAAGGCTTTCCCGCAGCAGGTTGCCCAGCATCAACGACGCGATCAGCGGAGCTGCGTCCGGCGCCACCAGGCTGACCACAACGGTCACAAAGATCGGAAAGATCACCAGGGTCAAACGTGAGACCGGTCGCGGGGCGTACTCCATGCGAATCAGGCGCTCTTTACGTGTGGTGAGGGCTTTCATAATCGGCGGCTGGATGATCGGGATCAGGCTCATATACGAGTATGCCGCCACCGCAATCGGCGCCAGGAGTTCAGGCGCCAGCCTGGCGCTGACGAAAATCGCTGTTGGACCGTCAATCGCGCCGATCACCCCAATCGATGCAGCCTGGTTCAGCGGAAAACCCAGCAGCAGCGCTAACAACAGGGTACCATAAATCCCGAATTGCCCGGCAGCCCCTAAAAGCACCATCTTTGGCTGTGTCAACAGGGGGCTGAAATCGATCATCGCACCCACGCCGACAAAGATCAACAGCGGGAATAACTCCGTGGCTATCCCGGCATCGTAGATCACTTTCATGAAGCCCGCATCAGTAGACATGCCAATATTGGCCATAATGCAGCCAAAGCCAATCGGCAGCAGCAAGACCGGTTCGTATTCTTTGACCACCGCCAGGTAGATCAACACCACCCCCAAAAGAATCATTACAGCATTGCCCCAGGTAAAGGCGGTGAAGCCCTTGGTGATTTCACGGAACAGGAAGGAAAAGTCCAAATAGGCCATTGATTCACTCCCTTATTCTACAAAGGTGATCAGCACCTGACCGTGATTGACCTGTTCACCCACAGTGACTGCGACCGCCTCGATCACCGCCTCCCGGCTGGCGCGAATGGCGTTTTTCATCTTCATCGCCTCCAGGGTGCACAATTCCTGGCCACGTGTTACGGCATCACCGGGTTTGACCAGTACCGCCACAATCACGCCGGGCAGGGGTGAGGTCAACTCTCGCCCGCCATCTGCGATCACTTGCGGTGTGCTGACAACAGGGGTCACATCCGGCACCGAGACCAGCGGCATGGCAGCCTGACCGGTTTGGGTTGAGCCTGTATCCTCTGGCCATACCTCAAAACGTTCGCCCTGTACCCATGCAATCACCGGCCGGGCATGAATATCATCAATTTCAACCGTGTAATGCTGATTATCAATCTGCACTTCAATTTTCATTTAATCATCCTCTTTTTCGCTGTCCAACCAATTGTTGTGAGCGATGCACGCTTTGCCAGGGGCTCATCGTCCCGAGTTGAGCCTGTGCGTCCCGGGTTATCGGTTTGCTTAGGGCAATCGCCATCCCAACCGCCACCGCGGCTGCGGCGGCGCGGCGTTGTTTTTCAACAGCCGCTATTTCTGTCAACGGATCGGCTGTCCCGCCATCATCCACATCTTCTTCGACAGGTTCATCAGTCGATTTGGGGGTCGTCACCCGCACCAACAGCACCATCAACCCCCATAAAAAGATGATCACGGCAAACACCAGCCCCATACCAATGGCCGTGATCATCAAACCTTGCTGGATTACTTCATTCATCAGATGACCTTTCTAAACGGGCATATTGCCGTGTTTTCGGGGTGGGCGCTGCTCGGCCTTGTTCTGGATCGCCTGAAGAGCAGCAATAATCTTTTTGCGTGTCTCTGCAGGTTCAATCACCTCATCAATATACCCGGCATGGGCAGCGGCATAGGGCGTTAGGTAGCGCTGACGGTATTCTTCTTCCAGGCGCGCGCGCTCTGCCTCTGGGTCTTCGGCTTTAGCCAGGTCTTTCCCATACAAGATATTGGTGGCGCCTTCCGGCCCCATCACAGCGATTTCTGCGCTGGGCCAGGCAAAGTTGATGTCCGTGCCCAGGTATTTGCTGCTCATCACTACATAAGCCCCGCCATATGCCTTGCGCGTCACCACGCTGATTTTGGGCACCGTCGCCTCAGAATAGGCAAACAGCACCTTTGCACCATGGCGGATGATCCCGCGGTGCTCCTGCCCAACCCCCGGCAAGAATCCGGGTGAGTCCACAAAGGTCACCAGGGGGATATTGAATGCGTCACACAAGCGTACCGTTCGGCACAGCTTATCCGCCGCGTCGATGTCGATCACCCCGGCCATCACACTGGGTTCCTGCGCCAGTATCCCGACCGTCATCCCATCAAACCGCGCCAGGCCCACAATCGAATTGCGGGCAAACCCCGCCTGCAGTTCGAGGAACGAACCCTGATCCACCACCGATTCGATCACGGAGTGCATGCTGTAGGGTTCACCGGGATCCAGCGGCACCAGGCTGTTCAGCGTCTCTGCCAGGCGCTGCGGGTCATCTGTGCCGAGTTTCAGCGGCGCATTTTCAACATTGTTCGAGGGCAGATAGCCCAACACATAGCGCGCCAGTGCCAGGGCGGATTGCTCATCTTTGGTGATCAGATGCGCGGTCCCGCTCACGTTCAGGTGTACCTGCGCCCCACCCAGGGACTCAAAATCGGTCTCCTCACCGGTAACGGTTTTAATCACCTGCGGACCGGTCAGGAACATGAAGCTCTGCTTTTCAACCATGATGATCATATCGGTCAACGCCGGGGAATAAGCCGCTCCACCGGCGCAGGGTCCCAAAATCAGGCTGATTTGCGGTACCACCCCGGAGTACTGGGCATTTCGTTTGAAGATCTCAGCATAGCCGCCCAGGCTCCTCACGCCCTCCTGGATACGCGCGCCGCCCGAATCAATCAATCCGACGATCGGGCACCCATTAGCGGCAGCCAGGTCCATCACACGGCAGATCTTGCGGCTGTGCATCTCGCCCAGCGCACCGCCCATCACGGTGAAGTCCTGGGCATAAACGTAGATTGTTCTGCCCTCCACCGTACCATAGCCGGTGACCACCCCGTCACCAAAAACAGCCTCGTCCTCGGGTGTGTTTTGCTGAACAACAAAAGATTCTAATTCGGTGAAACTGCCCTGGTCCAGCAGCAAATCCAGGCGCTCCCTGGCAGTCAGTTTGCCTTTGGCGTGCTGGCGGTCAATTTTATCCAGCCCGCCGCCGCCCATTGCTCTGGTACGCATCTCGCGCAACACCTCTATTCGTGGATCAACTTGTGCCATAATCCTCCTAATTGATGATGGTTTCGAGTCAAATCTATTGTAACATTAATGGGGAGGGGTGAAAGGGGAAAGCGGAATGGAAATTGGGGGATAAAGAATCAGGGAATAGTGAATTGAGAATGGTGAATGGTGATCCCACTCGCTTCGCTCGGGGACGATGATAGTGAATTGTGAGCAGGAATGAAAAATGGGAGAACAGGAATCAGGAATCAGTGCACTGCTGTACTGCGGATTTTTTCAGGACGCCTAATTCCCAATCACCTAATTCCTAATCACCTAATTCCTAATCACCTGATTCCTAATCACCTGATTCTTACTCCACATACGCCCAAAACACCTGGTGCCCAAAGGCAATGAAGGCGATCCGGTCCACGCCGATGGTAAAAGCTGTTGCCGCGGGTGAAACCACTTCATAATTTCCGATATCAGAGCGCATACGTTGATACAACCTGAAGCGCAGTGAAAACCGGAAAATATCCGCGTTTTCTGCATCCAGGATATCCACTGTCGGGTCGGGCGGAGCTGTGTACAGCACAGCAGCAAACCGGGAATCAGGCATGGTCACTGGCTGATCTTCCTTCCCGGTCCGCCCGTCTATATACTCTACCGGGTTCTCACAGTGGACCGGATCATCGGACAGCCCCGTCGCCAAACAATGTGATAGCATCCCATCGCTCCGCAGCAGGTAAAGCTCCGCGCCATTGACGGCTATATCCACCATCTGTCTTAACGGTGGTATTTCGCCAACCTTTGCTCTCCCGAAGAACACGGTCGGTTCATCCAAAAATTGCCCGTTAGTCGAGCGGTAAACCCGCACCGCCTCAGCAGTGGGGTCAAGGACGTACAGAAAGTTGCCTTCATAGGCAATACGTGTTACCGCACCGATGGCCTCAACGCCGCGCGGCAGGGTTTGCACCACCGGCTCCTGTCCCGGACTGCAGTAAATCACATTGCCCTTCGCATCCGCCGCCAGAACATGGGCGAGGTAGGGATTGTTAATCGGCAGCGCGGTGGCATCCACCAGCAGATCCGCCGTCCCGCCGCTGTAATTACCGGCATCGCACAGGAAGTCGGAATCGATCTGGTATCCCTGGCTGCCCCGGGTGGCGTGGATCAGCCGCCCCGCAGTGGCGTCGAGCATGTATAAATCCATGCCGTAAGAGATGATGCGAGTGATATTAATGCCTTCGGACAGCGTGCCAAGAATTGCCGGGTGATAGCTGAGCCGTAAGGCTCCATCAAACACGTCCAGGGCATGCTGGGTGTTTGTTCTCAGTTCTTTGGTTTCATCCGTCGATCGGAACGATTCCGCCTGGTCCAAAAACTGGATCGCAAGTGCCAACGCTTCGCGTGCCTGTACGGGGTCGCTAACTGCCTGCGCACTAGCAATCGCCGTTTCTGCTTGCGCAAGGTAATACTGATGTTGCTGTACCCGCCCGCGTGAGAGGTAAACGCCAACCGCAATCCCCACCACCAGCAAGGGCACGGCAATGACAATAATCAACGAAGTGCGCAAGGACAACGCTGGCACTCCCGCTTCTTCGGCTGACCCACCTCTTGCGAAGATTTTTTTGAAAGCAGTGCCCAGTTTTTCCCGGACGCCACCCCACCATCTGAAAAACTTCGCCAGGCCCTTTAAACCCTCTTCGCGCATCTCGTCGACCTGGTCGGCAAAGGCTTTGCGGTCCTTGCGAGCTTTGGCAGCTTCTGGCGGGCGGGCTCTCTCTGGGGGCTGGTCCTGATCGCTGATTTCATGCGGGACGCCAGGCTCAACCAGCGCCGGAAGCGGTTCCTTTTCTACGCCATCGGTGATGATGCGCGATTCCTCGTCTTGATCTGTGAGCTCATCCTCCGGCGCCGATACGAGTTCCTCTTCCACGGGCTGCTCCAGCGCTGTTTCATCTTCAGGTGGGAGTACCGGCTGCGTATCATCAATGACGGTTTCCTCGGGGCTTTCATCGACCAGGGGCAATGCGTCAATAGCAACTCTTTCCTGGTCGGAGAGGGAAACCTCAGCTCGCTCAGGGGCAGCCGGCACGGAAACAACCGGGCTGATCGTTGTGATCTGGCCTTCGCCGGGTAAGATCTGGACCAAATCCAGGCGCAAATCGGGGGAAGACTGGTTCATTAAACGCCGGTGTAATTGCTCCAGGTTCGGAAAACCATCCTTACATAATTGTTCCTGTGTCCACGTGGGCGCAGGCGAATCCGACATAAACAGGTAGCCCCCGGAACCCAGGTCTGCCTGGTAGTAACGGATGGTGGGTGTGCGGCTCAAACCCAGGCCGCGATCCAATCGGCTGGCATCGTGGAAGTGCCCCAGTCCAGCCTGGGTCAGGGCATAAGCATGGGTCAACCCGGATTGGGCGATATACACCGCACGCCGATGAACGGCGGCCAGGGTGATCGCACCGGTGACCGCAGCCCCGGCCCCAGCTGCCTTGAGGTTCTTTTCCATCATGGTCAGGTTGAGGGTCTCGATAAACGAGCGCAGCGCCGATGTCACCGAACCGCCGGTCTTGAAAAACGGCTCCACAAATTTTTCCAGCCACGAATCCTGCAGCTCTGCCACAGCCTGTGCATCGCCGTTGATGATTAATGAAAGAATCAGCATGTCCTCTTCCCGGCTGCGCGCCGCTCTGCGCGGCGGACTGGCGGCGATAAAACCACGCTGCCGCGGGATCGTCTGCCCTTTTTCCTGGTGAATGGGGATTAATTTGAGATCATACATGTGCACCTAACCCGTTCATTCTAAAGCTTGCCTCCATTATACACGCTTGTGCTAAGGTATAATCAGGGCCATGAAATTTCAACGTTATCACAACTTTTCTGAGCTTGAGCCTTTAAAAGATTCATGGAATCAGCTTTTAGGACACAGCGCAAGTGATGTACCATTCCTCACCTTCGAATATCAGCAGGCATGGTGGCAGACACGCGGCGGCGGGGAGTGGCCCGAGGACAGCCCATTGGCGGTCATCGCTGCCACACAGGGCGATCGCCTGGTGGGAATTGCGCCCCTGTTTTTCGCTGAGAATCTCACCGGTCAGCCCGCGCTGATGTTCGTTGGCGCCGTTGAAGTTTCTGATTTCCTGGATTTTATCGTCAATCCGCAGGACCTGCACCCTTTTCTGAGCGGTCTGCTGGACTTTCTTTCAGTTGATGACGACCTGCCCCACTGGGAATTTTTGGACCTGTACAACCTGTTAGAAACCTCCCCTACACTGGCGGCATTGGAATCCGAAGCCAAAAAGCGTGGTTGGGAACACCAACAGACTCATCTTCAGCCAGCACCTTACATCCCCCTCCCCGGGGATTATGAAACCTACCTGGCGGGACTCGATAAAAAACAGCGCCACGAGATCCGCAGAAAAAATCGCAATGTGGAAAACAGCCTGGCAGAAGTGGGTTTTTATATCGTCGAAGATCGGGACCAGTTGGAGGGAGAGACCCAGGTTTTCATTGAAATGATGGCCCAGGACCCCAGTAAACGCGGTTTTTTGACCGAGCCAATGGTGCAGCACCTGCACAACACCGCCCGGGCCGCCTTTGAGCACGGCTGGCTTCAGCTCTCATTTTTCACCCTGGACGGGAAGAAAGCAGCCGGCCACCTCTCTTTTTTGTTCAACAATCGCCTTTGGGGCTACAATTCCAGCTGGGAATGGACGTTTCGCGATTATTCTCCCGGCTGGGTGCACCTGGCACACCTGGTGCAGTGGTCTATAAAAAATGGACTCACCGAGGTCGACTTTATGCGCGGCGATGAGGATTATAAATATAAATTCGGCGGCGTCGACCGGCACATTTACCGCGCCACCCTTGAGCGAGGCTGTTAGCTCATAGCTGATAGCTGGTAGCTGGTAGCTGATACTTATCACCTAATCCCTAATCCCTTATTCCTAATCACCTGATTCCTAATCGCCTGATCCCTAATCACCTAATTCCTAATCACCTGATTCCTACCCACCATTTCTAATAAAACGCTAACGCTCACATGACCTTCCGTTTCTTGACGCTCTAAACCCTGCATGGTAAGATTAAACCTGTGCTAAATTAGCACTCTCATGATGAGAGTGCTAAAATTTTACGGAGCAAACCATGCGGCTGACCGATCGCCAGAAATTGATCCTGACCCTCGTGATTCACGAACATATCCAGACCGCACAGCCGGTCGGATCTAAAACGCTGGTTCTAAAATACAACCTGGCGATGAGTTCGGCTACGATCCGCAACGAGATGAGTGTCCTGACGGAATACAACCTCCTGCGGCAGCCGCATACCTCTGCCGGTCGTGTGCCCACTGAAGAAGGCTACCGCTTTTTTGTCGGCAACCTGACCCAAAAAAGCACTCTCCCCACCGCCACACGCCGCACCATTTCCCACCAGTTCTACCAGTCCCGTCAGGACGTTGAACAATGGCTGAAATTAGCTGCTTCGGTGCTGGCCAATCAATCCCAGGCTGCCTCACTGGTGACCGCACCCCACGCTGACAAGACCATCTTCAAACACCTGGAACTGGTTGCTGCACGCGGCCGGCAGGTGTTGATGGTGCTGGTCCTGATGGGGGGCGAGATCCGTCAGCAGTTCATTACATTGGCCGAAGCCGTTTCACAAGAGCGCCTGTCAGAGGTTGCCAACCGCATCTCACACCAGTGTACCCGCTGTGATATCGACGACATCTCCCGCTTACGACCCCAATTTGACGCCCTCGGACAGGATATCATCGATATCCTCGTGGCTGAAATGACCCTGATTGAAGAATCGGTCACCGGCGAAATTTACCTGGACGGGATGACCTACGTCCTCTCGGAACCCGAGTTCCCCGAATCTGATGAAGCCCGCCAGGCGCTGCATATCCTGGAGGAAAGCTCGCTTTTAGAAAACCTGCTTGCCAGCACAATGATGAACACCGATGTTGGTGGTATCCAGGTTCTGATCGGCGGTGAGGGCACCTGGGATGAGCTGCGCCAGTGTTCGGTGATCCTGGCCCGCTATGGCGACCCCCAATCTCTGACCGGCTCGATCGGCGTGCTGGGTCCGATCCGCATGCCCTACGACCGCACCATCTCTACCGTTCAATTCGTCGCCAATGTGCTCAGCGATCTCGTGTCTGAGTCTCTGGTGGTGTAAACCCTGTTATGACAAGGAATCATCCATACCCTGATCTACTGGAGCAACCTATGACTGAAGAAAAAAAAGAGAAAAACAAAAAACAAACACAAAAAGATGAAAACAAAGAGCACAACCCCGCCGATGAGGGTCAGCCTATGATTGCCTTGACCTTTGACGAATATTCCGATCTGGAAAAGGAAATTGAATCCCTACAGGTACAGGTTGATGAGCAGCTCGACAGTTATCTGCGCACCTGCGCTGATTTTGACAATTACAAAAAACGCGTGCAACGCGATACGGCACGCACTTACCAGGACGCCCTGGCCAGTACGGTCAAATCCTTTTTGGTCATCGCTGACGACCTGGAGCGCGCCCTCAAAGATAAACCAGCTGAAAAAGGCGCTGCTGCCTGGGTTGAAGGGATCGAATTGATCTATCAAAAGATCCTCACCCAGTTGAAGAACCAGGGTGTCGAGCGTATGGACGTTAACCCCGGAGACGAATTTGACCCCAACATCCACGAAGCGATCACCCTTGAAGAACACCCGGGATACACCGAAGGGCAGATCATTGACATCATCCAGCCCGGGTACCGCATTTCCGACCGCATCATCCGCCCGGCGATGGTGCGTGTCGCCCAGTAATAGAAAATTTTAGGAGGCATAATCACATGGGAAAAATCATTGGTATCGACCTTGGGACCACAAACTCCGCCGCCGCAGTGATGATCGCCGGCGAACCGGTTGTGATCCCATCCGCAGAAGGCGAACGACTGGTCCCTTCCGTCGTCGCCGTCAATAAGAATGGTGAGCGCCTGGTCGGCCGCGTCGCCCGCAACCAGGCCATCACCAACCCGGAGAACACCATCTTCTCCATCAAACGCTTTATGGGTCGCAAATACGACGACCCCGAAGTTCAACAGGCTTTAAAACTGGTCCCTTACCAGGTGACCAAAGCACCAAACGGCGACATGCGCGTGGTGCTGGGAGGCAAGGAGTACTCCCCGCCCGAAATCAGCGCCATGATCCTGTCCAAGATCAAGCGCGATGCCGAGGCCTACCTGGGTGAGCCCGTCACGCAGGCAGTGATCACTGTGCCAGCCTATTTCAACGATGCCCAGCGCAACGCCACCAAAGACGCGGGAAAGATCGCCGGTCTGGAAGTATTGCGCATCATCAATGAGCCCACGGCATCCTCCCTGGCTTACGGTTTGGATAAGAAGAAGAACGAGGTCATCGCTGTTTACGACCTGGGCGGCGGCACCTTCGATATTTCCATTTTGGATGTCGGCGAAGGTGTCTTCCAGGTACGCTCCACCAGCGGCAACACCTTCCTGGGCGGCGACGATTTTGATCAACGCCTGATCGATTTCATTGCTGACGAATTCAAAAAAGAACATGGCATTGACCTGCGCAACGACCGGCAGGCTTTACAGCGTCTGAAAGAAGCAGCCGAGAAAGCCAAAATTGAGCTTTCTTCCACCATGCAATCTGAAATCAACCTGCCCTACGTTACCGCTGATGCTGCCGGACCGAAGCACCTGGTGATGACCATCAGCCGCTCCAAGCTGGAACAACTCACCGATGACCTGGTCTCCCACAGCCTTACCCCGGTTAAAAATGCCCTCAACGATGCCAACCTGGCAAAAAACGAAGTGGATGAGATCGTCCTGGTGGGCGGAATGACCCGCATGCCCAAAATTCAAAGCGAAGTGGAAAAACTGTTTGGCAAGGAACCCCACAAAGGCGTCAACCCCGACGAGGTGGTGGCAGTTGGCGCCGCAATTCAGGCTGGCGTTCTGGGCGGGGAAGTCAAGGATATCCTCCTGCTCGATGTGACCCCGCTGACCCTCTCGGTAGAGACTCTGGGCGGTGTGGCCACGCCCCTGATCAAGCGCAACACCACCATTCCCACCCGCGAAGGCCAGGTATTCTCCACGGCCAGCGACAGCCAGACCCAGGTGGAAATTCACGTCCTCCAGGGTGAACGCCCCATGGCAGCCAACAACAAATCCCTCGGCAAATTCATTCTCGACGGCATCCCCCCTGCCCCGCGCGGCATTCCTCAAATCGAAGTTACCTTCGACATCAACGCCAATGGCATCCTTGAAGTGACCGCACAGGATAAAGCCACCGGGCGCAGCCAGAACATCACCATCACAGCCTCTTCCGGCCTTAACGATGATGAAGTTGAACAAATGCGCCGCGATGCTGAACTGCATGCCGACGAAGACCGAAAACGGCGCGAACTGATCGAAGCCCGAAACCAGGCCGACAACATGGTCTACTCGGCTGAAAAGACCCTCACTGACCTGGGTGACAAGGCGCCCGCCGACCTGAAAACACAGGTCGAAGATGCCGCAGCCAAAGTCCGTGAGGTCAAGGACGGCGAAGATATCGAAGCCATCAAAGGCGCCACCAACGAGCTTTCCCAGGTCATGCAAAAGCTGGGCGAGGCAGCTTATGCCCAGGCAGGACAAACCCCGCCGCCCGACCCTGAAACAGAGGGCGAGCCCCCATCTGACGACCAGGACGATGGTGACGTCGTTGAAGGCGAGTTCAAACAAGTCTAACCCGATGATCCACGCAGTGCCCGGTGTTAATCCCGGGCACTGTGACGCGAGTCAATTTGACATGACCCTGTCAAATGAGTAAACTTATGCGGCTGAATTGCAGAAGGTCCTTTGGATAAAAAACTGCGAGATTAGATTAAAAAAATGCCTAAGCGTGATTATTACGAAGTGCTTGGCGTCCCACGAGGAGCCAACGATGATGAACTGAAGTCTGCCTTCAGGAATTTAGCGCGCCAGTACCATCCGGATGTCAGCAGTGACCCTGATGCGGAAGAGAAATTTAAAGAGATTAACGAAGCCTACGCCGTCCTTTCAGACAGCGATAAACGCCCAGCCTACGATCGCTATGGGCACGCTGGCGTCAACACCCAGGGCATGCCCGATTTCTCCAATATCGACCTTTCAGACATCCTCGAGGGGTTGTTCGGTTTTGGTGGGTTCGGCGGGTTTGGCGGTATGGGCGGCAGACGCGTTCGCAATGCCCCCCGCCGCGGTGCAGATCTCTCCAGCCGGGTTAAGCTGACCTTCGAAGAAGCAGCCTTTGGTGTCGAAAAAGAAATCCAAATCACCCGCGATGAACAGTGCCAGACCTGTACTGGTTCGGGCGCCAAACCGGGCACCTCGCCGGTCACCTGCCCGCAATGCAATGGTCAGGGCGAAACGCGCCAGGTCCATCAAACTTTGCTGGGGTCGATGGTGCAGGTGGTCACCTGTTCACGCTGCAACGGTACTGGTGAGGTCATCGAAACTCCCTGCGTTACCTGTCATGGGCGCGGCCTGGAACGCAAGACCGTCAACAAGCTGGTCAACATCCCCCCGGGCGTCTCAGATGGTGTTCAAATTCGCCTGGCTGGCGAGGGTCAGCCCGGCACCCACGGCGGACCCCACGGCAATTTCTACCTGGAAATCGAGGTTGAAAAGCATGCCTTCTTCCGCCGCGCGGGGGATGATATCCTGCTCGATCTGGATATCAACATCGCCCAGGCTGTTTTGGGCGATGAAATTCGCATCCCAACCCTGAACGGCGATGTGGAACTGCGGATTCCACCGGGCACCCAGCCCGGAAAAATCTTCCGCTTGCGCGGTCGGGGCATCCCCCACCTGCGCGGCTCCGGCACCGGCGACCAGTTGGTGACGGTTTCAGTGCAGATCCCCGCCCGATTGAGCGCAGAGCAACGCGAGCTGTTTGAACAATTGGCCAAAACCATGGACCCGGATATCAAAATCCAGGAGCAAAGTTTCTTCGATAAGTTGCGCGAGGTGTTTGGTGGCTGATGCCGATACTCCGGTCCACTGGATCGAAATCAAGCTGGTAACCGATGGTGAAATCGCGGAAGCCCTGGCCGAAGTGCTGGGGCGTTTTGTTGCCAACGGCGTGGTGGTGGAAGCTGAAACATGTTTCAACCCAAAAACCCAGGAGAATGAGCCAACAGGGAATATTGCTGTATATGGCTACCTGCCCGACGATAACACCATGGAAGAAAAACGACAGGCGCTCGAAGAAGCCCTGCGGTACCTGGGGATGATCGCGCCAATGCCCCCGATTCAGTACACACCCATCCACGATGAGAACTGGATGTCAGCCTGGAAAGCCCATTATCAGCCCATCCAGGTAGGAAAAAACCTGTTGATCTTGCCCGCCTGGAGGCAGCCTGATGAGGGCGAAATTCGGCTGGTGGTACGCATCAACCCGGCTATGGCTTTTGGCACCGGGGCACATCCCTCCACCCAGCTGTGTTTGCGCCTGATGGAAGTGCACCTGGCACCCGGAGAGCCGGTCATCGACCTGGGCTGCGGTTCGGGCATCCTCTCGATCGCCGCCCTGCTGATGGGCGCATCGCATGCATTGGCGGTGGACATTGATGAAGAAGCACTGGTATCTACCCGGGAAAACGCCGAGCTGAACCGAATAGACGCTGCCCGACTGGAGGTCAGTCTGGGTTCCGTGAATGAAATTCTCAGCGGGAATTTCTCGCGGCAGGAAGCGCCGCTGGTGCTGGTCAATATCCTCGCGCCGGTCATCATCCGCCTGCTCGGGCAGGGGCTGGGCGCGCTGGTCAGCCCGGATGGGGCGCTGCTGCTCTCGGGCATCCTCGCCGAGCAAGAGCCTGATGTGCTTGATGCGGCGACAAAAGCTGGCTTTTCGCTGATCGAGCGAATGATCGATGCCGATTGGGTGGGCTTAATGATGCGAAAATCAACCGGTTAGCCGGGATCAATCTATGCCGATGGTCTGCCTCTTTTTAACCTCAAACAGGGTCGACCATCTCTACCAGCCCGAATAAGCTGCACTTTCGCGAAGGACCACCCTGGCAGCACATGGTATCATTGATACCTGAAGGATAATTCTGTTACACCATGCCTATGAATCAACCCGCCTACCAACCTGCTTTTGAGAATATTCGCTGTTTACTGATTGACTTGGATGACACCCTCTACCCCTTCGAAACCGGCGCCTGGACCCTGGTCGGCGAGCAGATTGATCGGTTCCTGGTAGAAGTGATGGGCTTTCCGCAGCAGGAGGTCAGGGCACTGAGGGCGCGCCTGTTCAACCAGTACGGCACCACCCTGCGGGGATTGCAGGTGGAAAATGAAGTCGATATGGATTTCTACCTGGATTATGTGCACGATGTCCCCATCGCTGACCTGCTTTCACCGGATTCTGAGCTTGGCCGGGTCTTGCACACCCTGCCTCAGCGCAAGGTGATCTTCACCAATGCCAACACAAACCATGCTGTACGTGTCCTGCAGGCATTGGACGTGCAAGAGCATTTTGAACGCATCATCGATATTTACGATATTTACCCCCACTGCAAACCGGAAGTCGAAGCCTTCCACAAAGCGCTGGAAATCGTTGCAGAGCAACCTCAGCATTGTTTGATGGTCGACGATAACCCCAAAAACCTGGCGGCTGCCTGCTCCCTCGGCATAAAAACCGTCAGCGTTGGCATGCACCGGCATGACGGCAGCCCCCACATCCACGATATCAAAGCCCTGGCGCGGTTGTTAGCTCATAGCTGATAGCGGGTAGCGGGTAGTTGATAGCGGGTAGCTGATAGCTGGTAGCTGGTAGTTGGTAGCTGGTACCTGATCACCTAATTCCTAATCCCTGATTCCTAATCACCTAATCCCCAAATTCTGCGTCCCCACTCACTATTCACCATCCACTATCCCCCGTTCACTATCCCCCATTCACTCATTCTTCAACGCCTGTACCGGCACCAGACTGGCAGCCCGAACAGCCGGGTAGACGCCTGAAATCAAGCCGATTAGCGTTGAAAATAGAAGCGCAAACAAAATCAACCAGGGCGGTGTGGCGACTAAGATCCCTGTAGAGCTGCTGCTCATCATCCCGGAATCTTGCCCGGCCATATAGACGCTGCCGAAAATATTGATCAATTCTCCCAGCAACAAGCCCAACAACACGCCCCCAATCCCGCCAATAAACCCAATACTCGCCGATTCGCCCAAAAAGATGCTGAGCACGTCCTGGTTGGTCGCGCCAATCGCCTTCATCAACCCGATTTCGCGGGTGCGTTCCAGGATCGCCATGGTCATGGTATTGGCAATGCCGATTGCTGCCACCAGCAGGGCAATCCCGCCCACACCGCCAAAGATAACCTGCAGCACAACAAAAAAGTTATTGACGCCCTCGATATATTCCTGCGGGGTATAAGCCATGAACCCCATATCATTGATTTGGCTGGCGATGTTCAACACATTTTGGCGGTCATCAGCCACGACAATGGCCGTGTCAAAGCCATCTTTTTTCGGGTCAAATCGCCGCCCATTAACCCAAGCGTTGATATCCAGTACATCGTTCAGGGACATATACACCGAATAATCGGATTCGCTACGGGTTGCACGGATAATACCGGCGACTTTTAATTTCAAAGCTTTCTTGGTTTCGATATAATTCCCCGAATCGTCTTCGCTCCATTTCGTCAGCTCGAGGGTTACCACCTGGTCTTGTAGGTCAGGCAGAAGGAGCGGTTCGACCACGGTGTTACTCGCAGGGTCGTAAAAGCTTTTCAGCACTTCTTCACCCATGATCACCGTTCCCCGGGACAGTTCAAAGGTACCTGAAGCCATCTCCATCCCGAGGATTGAAAGGTCATCGATGCCAATACCAATCAAATTCACCCAGGATTCCAGCTTGCTGGTTTTCATTATGGTCATCGCGTAAACTCCTACACGTGGAATCACTGCCATGACAGAGGGAATCGCGCCAATGTCCTCAATAACAGCCTGGTTGATCGGTGGCGGTTCAGTGTACTCGCCCGTCCCTGTCACTTCCTGGCTCATTTGAGACCCCCAATCCGGGTAAACTCTAATCTGCGACATTTCAGCAATATTGCCGAACTGTGCACTGGCGCTTTGCTTCAAACCCTGCGCCAGGGAGACCAACACCACAACCGCCGCCGTACCGATCACCACGCCGATCGCCGTCAGCATGACGCGCCCTTTTCGCCGGTTGAGGTTGAGCAAAATCAAACTTATGAGTTCACGCAGTTTCATTGCGAGTTTCCATCAAGGCAGGTCGCTGGGCATCATTGCATCTTCAAAAAACACGGGATCGGTCTTGACTCCGCTATCCAGCCCGATCAGACCTTTGAGCACACGGAGTAATTTTTGCCAGAAGGTTTCCTCTATCGCTGGGGGTTCCCAATCTTCAAAGCCATCATGCGGTGAGAAGGAATCATCGTCTGGATAAAAATCACCCACATCCATCTCCACCACATCAATCAGGAGCGTGGTTTCGAAGGTGCGCGCCTGGTTAAAATCATCCGTAAAATGGACGCTGACCAGGATTTCCATCGGCCCGACCTGGAAGGGTGTGATCATGGTGTCCAGGGTGAAGTAGAAGCCCGGTTCAATCACACCAACCAGTGCCGTGTTGTTCTCAAGCAGAGCGTCGTTGGCAGAAACCAGCATATTCCCCAAAATAACGGATTGCTTGCTAAGATTAACCACCTGCAAGGGCAGGATATTGGGCTGATTGGCAAAAAACGCTCCTGGATCCATAGAGAAGTCAACCTGCAAAGAAGGCAGGCGATAAACCAGCAGGGTGATCACCTGGTTGTCGACGACTTTTTGCTCATCCTCAGTCTGGTAAACGAAGGAGTAATTAATAGAGTGCGCACCGGGGGTCGTATTAACGTTGACGATGATGCGCTGGGTTGTTTTGATGGTTTCCCCGGGAGGGATATCCCCGATAAACGTAATGTTGGAGGAATCAAGCGGTGCAAAACGGGTAAAATCTCCGGTGCTGCCAGAGATGCCTGGCTGGGGTGTGCCTTCCATATTCGTCTCCACGGTGCCGCCGCCCATAACCATTGAGACGGATTTAGCAGGAGTATTTCCCAGGTTCATCAGGTTGAGGGTCAGCTCAAAAATCGTGCCGGGTTGCAGGATGGCTTCATCGGTAGAAAAAGATTGAATCACCAACTGCGGATGCAACATCGTCGCTGGGGTAGGGGTTGGCGTGGGGGTTGGAGCAACATAAGGTGGGATCCTGAGGTCAATCGCCAGGGTAAAACTATCGCTGTAGAGATTGCCATCGTAATCGGAATAGTTGATGTTCACGGTTGTGTTGGCAATACTCGCGCCCCACAAATCCTGGTTGACCGTAAAGGTTTGTGTGATATTTTTCTTTTCGCCCGTGATCAACTGGTAGATCGTTTGGAAGCCGCCGGTATCACGCGGGATCAGGTCACCGGGAATAAACTCAATCATCAGGTTGGTGGAGGCTAATTGCCCTCGGTTCAGAAAGGCAATCGTCATGGAGAAAGTTTCGCCGCGTGCAGGGGTGATATCGGTCGAGTACGAATCAATTGCAATCACCGGGCGCTCAGATGCTGACTGTGCGTTTACAGGCATCTTCACCTGGGATAATAAAACGATCACGAGGAAAAACAGTAACAGGGATTTCTTTTTCATGTTGTGTTCCTTAACGAGATTGTGTAATCTCCTGGGCAGCCTGGTTATAGACCGAGGCTTCTACAATTTTACCGTCCAGCAAATAGATAATGTGAGAAGCAAACTGCGTCATACGCGGGTCGTGGGTAACCACCAGAACCGTCCGCCCGGATTGATTGAGCGAGGCCAAAATTTCCATGATGCTGAACCCGATCGTCGTGTCGAGATTTCCGGTGGGTTCATCAGCCAGGATGAGTGAGGGGTTGTTGACCAGGGCTCGGGCGATGGCGACACGTTGCTGCTCGCCCCCAGAGAGCTCAGCAGGTTTGTGGGTGGCACGGTCTGCAATCCCGACCTGCTCTAAATAAAACATAGCCGCTTCATTGCGTTTTTTACGGGGAGTGTTCATAAAACGCATGGGAAAACTGACATTTTCCACAGCATTGAAGGATTGAATCAGGTTGAAGGATTGAAAAACAAAACCCACAGTCTGGCGTCTGAAAACAGCCAGGTCGTTTTCATCAAGCTGCGACAGCCGACTCCCATCCAGGTAGATTTCGCCGCTGGTAGGCCTGTCCAGTCCGCCAAGCAGGTGCAGCAACGTACTTTTCCCCGAGCCGGAAGGCCCCATCACCACCGACAGGGATTTTTCAGGCAAGTTCAGGTCAACGCCGTTGAGTGCCTTAACGGTACCCAGGCCCATTCGGTAGTGCTTGGTGAGGCTGGTGGTATTAATATAATCCATCATGACACAGCATTAAAAATAGATGAACGGCCTCACAGCACCCAGTCCACCCAGTTGAGTACGAACAATGCCGGGGATTAGCGCCAGGACGATAAAAATCAGAATGGCGATCAGCGCAGTCGATATTGCCTTGCTTGTTTTGAGGTCGCTGATAATTGGGCTCCCCACAAGGAGCAATACGAGGAACCAGATGCCGTACAGGTCCACCAGCTCCAGAATCAATCGAAGGTAAACCTGCCAACCGCCAGCCTGCTGACTGATTAACCCGGAAAGCCCGGGATTATTAATCATTTGCCGGGTAGAAAGCAGCGCGACGATTTGCACCAGGCTGCGCAGTCCAAAGGGAACCGCTGCCCAGGCTACAAAATTGAAGTAGACTTCGCGGCTTTGCCGGGAGCCCTTAAGCGTCATCAGCAAGTGCAAAACGCTGCTGAGCAGGAACCAGCCCAACCATAGCCCAGCCAGGCTGCCAATCATTGGAAAGATAACCGTAAACAGGGGTCCTTGCATGGCGATCTGTCCTTCTGCAAATTGGTTTTGTTGTTCAGATGTCCAGTACAAAAAATCGTCTGGGGGCTGTTGAAGGTTCATGAGGGTGTGCTGCAACCTGGCAGGGCCGCCTGCCAGCGCAGCAAGGATAATCAAGGCTGTCAGCAACAGCATCGGAATTAGCCAGGCATTCACCTCGATATTGGCTAAGTCATTAAAAACACGCCGTGGAGCATAAAAAATCTCTAATAAAAAACGCCAATGTCTTTTTGGTGATTCAGTTTGTAAGTGCGGGGGGTTGCTCTCATCTTCCATTTTTTTGATCTCCGTGTGAGTCAGATAGACATCATTATAGACGGAATTTGTACTGCTTATGTTCCACTTTATTATAGTTGATCGGAAAGAGGAGTAGGGAATACGGAGGGCCAAAGACAGTAGACGGGTCGTAGGATGGGTTGGCGAAACATGGCTGGTAAAAATACCCCAGTCCTCCCCTTGATCACGCGCATTAACCCACACCTCAGCTTGAACACAGGCTTAATCTCATCAGAAAAATTCACATACATCACGCATTCCTACCAATTGTTAACATTTATGTGGTAATCTTCAAGGAATAATTTAATAGAACATCAATCCATGGTGAGCCGATGGATTTGAAGGAGATTTGCATGAAATCGAAAAGCCTCCGCACCTGTTTATTGATTGTCCTCGCACTGATTTTTTTGGTGTTTAGCTTTGGACTGGGTTTTGGCGCTGGTTATATCACCCCCCGGCTGCTGGGGAGCACGGTTCCCGTTACGGGACCGGTGTCCTGCCCGCCCTGCCCTGAGACGGTCATCACAGCAGGCGAAGATGGTGAATCCATCGTCGTCACGCCAGTTGAGTGCCCAAAATGCCCTGAAATCCCCTATGTAGATGCTGAGGGCGATACTCCCGAGGAATTACAAGGATTATTTAGCCCCTTCTGGGAGACCTGGGATATTGTCCACGAGCTGTATGTTGATCAACCCGTAGACCAATTGGCGCTGATGCGCGGCGCCATCATCGGCATGCTGGATGCCCTGGGAGACAAGCATACCTCTTATATGACGCCCGAAGAGTTTAAACAGGCCAATGAAAACCTGGAAGGTGAGTATGAAGGAATTGGTGCCTGGGTCGATACCTCCGGAGACTATATCGAGATCATCAGCCCCATGCGCGGTTCTCCAGCTGCTGAAGCCGGCTTGCAGCCCAAAGACCTCGTCATCGCGATTGACGGCGAGGATATGACCGGCATCCCAGGCGACCTGGCGCTCAGGCGCATTCTTGGTCCTGCCGGAACCCGTGTGACCCTCACCATCCGCCGCGGCGACGAGACCTTCGATGTCGTCATTACGCGGTCGAACATCATCGTCCCCACTGTGGAACATGAAATGCTGAAAGACAACATCGCCTACATTGAATTATCTAACTACGGCGATAAAACCACCCAACAACTGCGAGATGCCTTAAAAAGCCTGCTGGCACAGGATCCGGAAGGTTTGATCCTCGACTTGCGCGGCAATGGCGGCGGTTACCTCAACACCGCCATCCAGGTGGTTTCAGAATTCATCGCTGACGGTGTGGTCATGTTCGAACAATATGGCGATGGCGAAACCTTCACATACCAGGCAATATCGGGCGGGTTAGCCACTGAAATTCCGCTTGTGGTGCTGGTTGATGGGGGCACTGCTTCCGCCGCGGAGATCACCGCCGGTGCCATCCAGGACTATAACCGGGGTCCGCTGGTGGGCGACATAACGTATGGCAAAGGTTCTGTTCAAAGCTGGATTGCACTGGAAGGCGATGCGGGCGGTGTGCGCGTCACGATTGCCCGCTGGCTGACACCTAACGGGCGCCAGATCAGCGAAGTCGGCTTGGAACCCGAATATATCGTCGAATTAACCGCCGAAGATTACGAGGCCGGGCTCGATCCGCAATTGGATAAAGCCATCGAGGTCCTGAAAGAATTGATAAAATAAGTGAATAAAGTAAGGTAAACAATAATGTATTCGATGTTTAACATCAACTACCTGGTTTATATGCTCCCGGCGCTCCTGCTGGGGTTGATAGCCCAGGTTTATGTCCAAAGCAGGTACAACAAGTGGAGCAAGGTGCAAAACCGGTCTGGCATGTCCGGTGCTCAGGTCGCGCAACACCTGTTAGAACGACAGGGTATGCACAATCTGCAACTCAAAGGTATCGCCGGTCAGCTAACCGATCATTACGACCCGCGCAATAAAACCCTGGCTCTCTCGCAGGGCGTCGCCCAAACCTCGAGTGTGGCAGCGATGGCGATTGCCGCCCACGAACTGGGTCATGCCCAGCAGGATAAAGATAACTATCTGCCCATGCGTCTGCGCTCAGCCCTGGTACCAATGGTGAATATCGGCACCAACCTGGGTTGGATTTTGATCATGCTCGGGCTGATCATCCAGATCAGCGGGTTGGCCTGGTTGGGAGTGATTGCCTTCTCCGCAGGCGTGATCTTTTCTGTAGCGACACTGCCCGTGGAACTGAACGCTTCTCGACGGGCACGCGTCATGCTCAAATCCAGCGGCCTGATCATGACTCAGGAAGAGGACCAGGGCGTGAAACAGGTGCTGAATGCCGCGGCACTGACTTATGTGGCTGCCATCGTCACCTCCCTGATGCAATTGCTGTACTTCGTCTCCTTGGTCGGCGGCAGAAGTCAGCGACGGTAAGGATGGGGAGCCAGGAGCCGGGTTTTGTGATTGGAAATTAGGAATTAGGATTTAGGGATCAGATGTGCCGTCCTGAAATATGTTTACAGGTATAGAATAAAACAGAAAGGGATTTCAGGATGAAGAACACATGTAAATGGACTCAATATGCAAAATAGTCGTTTACTTCAGTTAATACCCATTTTTTTAATGGGCACACTCATCCTTACGGGTTGCCACCTTCCACAAACACCCGTGGAAACCGCACCGGCTGCCTCCGAAACCCTGACCGCTACACAGCCTGACCCCACACACACCGCTGAAGTCCTGCCGCCCACCCTTACTGCGACGGTCACAGCATCCCCTTCACCAACGCCACCCCCGCCCACAGCAACGTCCACCCCTGTTTTGGTGTATCACGAGCCCGGCGAGGTCGTAGCGCCGATTCTGCTTTACCATCATATTGACGGGGATGGTTACGATAACCGCTACCAGGTAGCGGTTCCCGATTTTCGCGCCCAAATGCAATGGCTTTTCGATCAAGGCTATACCGCCATCACGATCTCCACCCTGGTTGACGTGCTGCTGGAGGGCGGTGAACTGCCAGAAAAACCAATCGTGCTCACCTTCGATGATGGTCATTTAAGTGTGTATGAGAAAGCCTTTCCCATCATGGAAGAGTACGGTTTTCCGGGCGTGTTTTACATCGTCGCCAACCGCATCAATGGCTCTCCGAATTTTGTCGATGTGGAACAAATCAAAACCATGCTGGATGCCGGCTGGGAGGTCGGAAGCCACGGCTACTCTCACCTGGATGTCACCCAGAATCATTACACCGCTGAATACGAAATTGCCCAATCAAAGTACGATCTGCAAGCTGCCCTGGAGGCACCGGTCAATACTTTTGCCTATCCCTACGGGTTGATCGATCCATATACCGCCACAATTGTCAGCAATGCTACTTACAAGGCGGGCATGGGTCTGGGAGGTTCAATTACCCACACCTGGGGGAATTTGTTTTATCTTCATCGGATCGAAATCCACGGCAGCGATTCACTGGAGGAATTCGCGGCCAGGTTCGCCCATGACCCATAACCCTGAAACCAGTCGTCAAACGGGCGAATAATTCAATCAAATGGATTGAAAACGACATCCCCTAACGAATTTCATTCCTGGGGTCGATGTTTTTATAGCAGTTAAACTGGATCGCTCAGGGTTTAAAAATCGCGAATTCAGAAAACCCAACCATGATTTCCCTTTGGTCCCAGGTACCGACGAAGAGCCCGGCCTGTCCAGGTCGATAAATATCGCTATCCACATCAACCAGCAGGATGTTGTTGACCGCCAGGGCAAATCCATCATTTCCGCAATAAGCAGACAAGGTGTTAATCCCGCTGGCGGGAACAGAACTCGAAAGTGTCCAATCTACAACCGAGACCGACTTATCATTCACCAGCGCCCAGATTGTGAAATAACCATCTTCGCTGATTTCAAGGACGGTAAAGTTCTCTTCATCCACATAGCCGCAGATGAAGCCAAAATCACCGTCTCCTGCAGCCAACAAAACCTCGGCATCAACCACCATGATGATATTTGAATACGAATCTGGTAGGATTGAATAAATATAGGTGCTTTCATCAATCACTTTGATCACCAACTGCCGGTCCACAATATCCGCCCAGCCCTCGTTATAATCTTCAAGCAGCCACTTGTTGCGATTATCTTCGAATGTGTCGTGCAGCAACATATCACCTTCATAAGAGTATTCATCGACATACTCTTCTGACAGGGGTTCCTCAATAATTGCCACCTGGCCTGCCAGGGCAGCATCGATTAAGGGTTGCGCCAGGTTGATTGGACGCAGCGCGTTAATGAATCCGCCGGTGGGAACACAGTTATCAAATTCATCAATGACGCCGTCCCGGTTCGTATCCGCCAGGGCGCGGCAATCCACGACCTCCCCCTCCAAATCGCCCGAACCGACCTGGGTGGGCACACCGATGATCTCGCCCTGGGGGGTAGCTGCCAGGCCACCGCTGTTGCCGCCAGCAATTGTTGCCGAGGTTTTGATGTAAGCGCGGTTGCCATAGGGAGCTTCCGCTGTGAAACCGCTTACCTCTCCACGCGTCAGCGTGATTGTCTCACCGCCAATGCCCGGATAACCAATGATAACGAGGGGATCACCCAGTTTAAGCGTTTCAGCCCGTCCAATTTTCACCGGTTCGATCCCCAGTGCGCTGAAATTTGGTGGGTTTCCATTCAGGTCCGACCTGATTTTAATTACCGCCAGGTCCAGGTTATAGTCCGCTTGCAGCACATCCGCATAGAACATTTCTGTAGGCGGTTGATCCTGTTCTTCGGTGATCGAGACCACCAGGTCAACCACAGTGTAAAACCGATCCGAAAGCACCACATGCGCGTTGGTCAGGATCAGCCCATCCTCAGAAATAATCGTGCCAGACCCCGTCCAGCCATCAATCACATCACCATAGAAATCGACAAGAGCGGTAATCTGCACAACCGCCTGAAATGGGATCACATCACCCATCACCACTGACGCCGTTGCGGTCGGTTCTAAAACCACGTCGCTTTGACCGGCAGCGATGACCACACTGATAGGGGCAGTAATCGAATCTAAACTTGTTTTCACACTCACCTGGTCTTTAATTTCACCAGGACTGACCGCCTGAAAATGAAAGATCACCTTTTCACGACCATTGGGAGCAATCATCATATCGTATGCGAATTTATTCTGCAGTCCAGAGCCCGCAGGATCGACGCTGAGCATGTTTGCTCTTTCGGTCATTGAATTTGGCAGAAGGATTTCGGTAACCGTCACATTTCGATTGCCGGTGTTAGAAAGCGCGACTTCAACGGTGAAAGTCTCTCCGATGCTAACCGGACCCGCCGGTGCAGCAACTTCGACGGTCAACCCACCTTCTGTTTGTCCGCTAAACATGGACTCCAGACATCCCAAACCCGCGATCATAACAAAAGCTAGCAAGCCCAGGATAAGCCATTTATTCAGGGCGCGTCTTTGAGTCCAACCGGGTTGTACTTTTCCAGGAATGTGATTTTCAGTTTTGTAATCAGCCATCATCATCCTCGCTCTTTGATAGAAAACCAGTAATAAACACCTTATTATAAGCCCTGTCAAACAGTTAATAAACAACCTGTTTTTCCTGCCAATCGATCACACGGCATTGATTGATTTATCTGGCTCTGTTTTTTTTCAGCTCAGCTTGCATGACGCGGCAACGGTCATGCCATAGGCGCTCATAATCCCCGGCGTCCACCAGCCTACTCGCCAAATCAGCGATGGAGTAAATCTCCTCGGCATGGCACCAGCTCACACAAATGCGGTAAGCATCCCAATCCAGTTCGTCCGGATCGGGATAAGCCGGTATGGCATCAAATCCCGCCAGAAAAACTGCAAAAGCTCGGGTATGGCCATCGGTCATCACCAACAGACCGTCCAAATCCTTGAAGGGTACTGCATCAATGCTTTGCAGGCAAAGCGGATTAAGCCCGGCCTGAACCCGTGTAAGTTTTTCCCGGCTGATATACAGCTGTGAGGGCTGTAAATCGCACAACTTGACCAGGCGCGTCTCTGGCTGGTGAGCCATCGGGTCAACACCCTTTCCAGTGCAATTGATAAGTGCCAGCACAAATAGAAATCTGCTCGTATTGAACGGAAAATCCAGCCTGGTTGAGTATGACTGTCAGGGGCTCGGCGCACCAGTAATATTCATCCTCATCCCATGAATCAAAATACTTTTCCCGCGCAAAACGGTAATCAGCCTGATTCTGAAAGGAAATATCACCGATAATTATTTCCCCGCCTGCTTCCAGGCTATTTTTTGCCAGCTTGATCAAAATTTCTATTTTCAGGGGGTCAGGAAACTCATGCAGGGTATAGGCTGACAGGATGTGTTCAAAGCGCTGTTCAATTTTCGCCAGCCAATCCTCACCAGCCAGATCAGCCTGGACAAGGTGTGCAGCGGGTAGCGCCAGGCGAGCTTTTTCCAACATCGCTGCAGAGAAATCCAGGCCCCAGATTTGGTCACCAGGAATGGGCAACTGTCGGGCTAAATTACCCGTACCAATTCCCACATCGAGGACCCGGTGACCCGGTTGGATTTCTGCGCCTGTGAGCATGCTCTGCAAAACAGCATCATAACCGAAAAACGGGAATGTTTCCTCACCCCCCAGGTCTTCGTCATAGGTGCTCGCCCAACGATCAAACAGGTTTTGGCGCTTGTTTGTTTGTGACAATTTATTGACCTCTGCAATCGGTAAGTTCTTTAAGTCATTTTATCATTTTTCTTATACAACCGTCAAACGCAACCCGGGCTGAAACCATGGATGAATACCTCGATTCGGACCGTCATTTTGCGTTTTTTTACGAATAATGCGTTGGATCACCAGATGTCTCACACACCATCCGTGCATGGACCAGTTAATCGTCCTGGGCTGAAAATAATTCGTCCTTATGATAGTCCTTATGATAGAATTAACCAGAAACCGGGGTCAGCTCGGGTTCCAATGAATGGTTTCATTGTAAGGAGATCTTTATGAAACAAAAAAGCATGATCTTTGGCGGCATTCTGCTGGTCCTATTAGGCGCCTTTCTGCTCAGCCGTGAAATCTGGCCGGAATTATTTCAATTCTGGGATTGGCCGTTTTTTATCATCGGGCTGGGCGGTGTTTTCATCCTCTGGGCAATTGTCAACAAAACTGGCGGGCTGGCTGTTCCCGGGACAATCCTGGCAGGCATCGGTGGCATCCTTTACTACCAGAGCCTGACCAATGATTGGGCTTCTTGGTCTTATATCTGGGGGTTGATCCCGGGCTTTGTCGGTATCGGGGTGATCCTCAGCGGGATCATCGATGGCAATTATAAAGAGGCCTTTACCGGAGGACTCACCCTGCTGTTGATCAGCGGTGTGTTATTTTTTGCATTTGGAGAATTCTTCGGGCTGTACGCTGAGATAACCCGGTACTGGCCGGTATTGTTGGTCCTTCTGGGAGTGATTGCCCTGGTGCGCGCCGTCTTCTCCAAAAAGAAACCGCGTGCCTGAACCCACTGCCAGCTTACTGGCAATTTTCGAAAAATGATGTGCACATCAACATTCACAGGGCTGGATGTTCATTACCTCCAGCCCTGTTGTGATGCAGTCAAAATTGAGATTTACTAATCCACCCGTTCCCAGGCTTCCTTCACCTTCTGATAAGTAACTTCCAGGGGTTCTGGAACCACCCGTGTCCCACCCAGGGTTGAAATAAAACTCGTGTCGCCCCCCCAGCGCGGGACGATGTGCATATGCAGGTGATCTGCGATGCCCGCTCCGGCCGCACTGCCCAGGTTCATCCCCACATTAAATCCTTCCGGCTTATACACGTCACTCAGCACCCGCACCGCTTTTGCGACCTGTTCCATCAGCTCACAGCGCGTCTCTGAGGTGAGATCCTCCAATTTGCTAATATGCATAAAAGGTACGCTCATCACATGTCCGCTGGTATACGGGTAGCGGTTCAAAATCATAAAAAGATTTTCACCTCGATGAAAGACCAGGTTTTCCGGCCCATCCTCTCTTTCAGCTGCCAGGCAAAAGGCACAACCCTGCTCAGCAGTGTCCTTTTGAAAGTATTTCATCCGCCACGGTGTCCAGATATGGTTCATTGAGTCTCATCCTTTCGCTGCGCTTATAATTGTATCCGAATTAAACCGGGTGAGGATCATTCCGCTCTGGGGGTCTTTTCCTGCCAAAAAGTGGGTTAGCAAGCGAAGAAGGAGAACATCATAGACAGATGTTGTAAAAAAGATAAACTCATCCCCTCAGATCAAGAATTGACAAGGATTTACAGAACAAGATTTTCCCATTTTCTAATTCTTTGCGCCTTGATCTGCTTGCGAATTAATCTCAACCCCCTCGCCAGAGGTATGATTATTGGATATACTTAACCCAATTTTAAAGTGATATTGATACCATGGAACAATACAGCCTTTTTCAACCACAAAATATCCTCAGCGTCAGTCAGCTAACCGGGTACCTGCGCCAGTTAATTGAGGGCGATGACCTGATGCAAGATCTGTGGGTTGAAGGTGAGATTTCCAATTTTTCCCGGCCCTCTTCAGGTCACCTGTACTTCACCCTTAAAGACAGCCAGTCCGCCATCCGCTGCGTGATGTGGCGTAACTCGGCAGCACGCTTAACCTTTGAACCCCGCGAAGGACTGGCCGTCGAAGCCCACGGTGGAATGGGCGTCTACGAGACCTCCGGTCAGGTGCAGCTCTACGTCGACACCTTGCGCCCTGCCGGTGAAGGTTTGCTCTTCCAGGAGTTTCTGCGCCTGAAAGCCAAATTGGAGGCTGAAGGCCTGTTTGACCCGTCCACAAAACAGGCCATCCCAACCCTGCCCAAAGTGATTGGCATCGTCACCTCGCTAACGGGCGCTGCCCTGCAGGACATGCTCAACACGCTGCGCCGCAGGTATCCGGTCGTTGAAGTGGTCATCGCGCCCGCGTCGATGCAGGGGGTGGCAGCTCCGGGTGAGATCGTGGCAGCCCTGAAGCTGCTTAACCGCCAGGTCAAACCGGATGTAATCCTCGTCGGGCGCGGCGGCGGTTCGATTGAAGACCTGTGGGCTTTCAACGATCAGGCTGTTGCACGCGCCGTGGCTGCTTCTGAAGCACCGGTCATCTCAGGCGTCGGGCATGAAACTGACTTCACCCTGACCGATTTCGCCGCAGACCTGCGCGCTCCCACACCCACCGCCGCGGCCGAAGTCGCCACCCCGGATCGCGTTGATTTGCTGGGTGCCCTTACAGAACTAGCTAACCGCCATACCTCTTACCTGAATTCACGCCTTTCCAGCCTGCGCTGGTCGCTCGGACAAGCGCACAATACCCTGGCGCGCCTCTCTCCCAGCTATGCGGTCAATACCTATCGCCAGCGCCTGGACGAAATCAGCCTGCGTCTGGAACGCGCCGCCCGGGTTGACCTGGAAAGAAAGACCTTACATCTCGCTCACCTGGAGCAATCTCTGCGCAGCTTGAACCCCCACGCGGTGCTCAACCGCGGCTATGCCATCGTCACCCGATCCAGCGACGGCGCCCTGGTCAAACGGTTTGACCATGTGAACCCGCAGGATGACATCCGCATCCAGGTCAGCCAGGGGACGATGGATGCCCGTATTTTACAAACCCACCAGGAGAATAAACATGACCGATAACCCGTCTGAAGATATCCAGGCAATGGATTTTGAAACCGCCTTTAATGCCCTGCAGGAAAATGTGAGCAAACTTGAAGGAGAAGACCTGCCCCTCGAACAAGCCCTGGCTTTGTTTGAGCGCGGCCAGGCGCTGGCCAAACGTTGCGCCGCTTTGTTGGAAGAAGCCGAGCTTAAAGTCCGCACCTTGACTGTGGATTCTGAAGAAGAAACAGAAGCATAACACCATGCCACTATCCGGTCTGCTTCACAACCCGGTCTTAATCGCCACACTGGTAACTTCATTTGTGGCCCAGGTTCTCAAACTGCCTCTCAGCTACCTGCAAACCCGGGAATGGAATTTTTCTCTGCTGTTCAGCACCGGCGGAATGCCCAGCTCGCACTCTGCCGTGGTTACTGCCGCGGCTGCGGGTGTGGGCTATTATACCGGTTTCAATACGCCTCTGTTTGGCTTGGCTTTTGCCACCGCCGTTGTGGTGATCTACGATGCCACCAATATCCGCCGCCAGGCCGGCTTCCACGCCCAGCAGATCAATCGCATTATTAAAGAAATGTTCGGTGGTGAAAAAGCACCGGTGGAGGAGTTCAAAGAATTGCGCGAAGTGTTGGGACACTCACCCGCCGAAGCCCTGGGCGGCGTGATCCTGGGGATACTGGTCAACCTGGTATTCTGGAAGCTCTGGCCTTGATTTTATCTTTCAGTCATTGGTGAGTGGGAAAAGGGGGATTAGGGATTAGATATTCGCAATCAGTGGATTAGGGTCAGGAAAAGCGAATCGCAACGAAGCCCCTGGAGCTCATCCACGAAGCGAAGCAGAGGTGGAAAGAAGTGTAGCAAAAGGGGTTGAGATACAGCGAGTGAGAAGCAGCCCTATACCAAAAAAAGCCCCGTTGGTTTTCTGAAGCGGGCTGGTTAGCTCTGACCTGCTGGAGTCCGCGTTCAACATTGGCAAATTTGTAGTAGAATTCTCTTTTTAAATCAACTATAACCCTTAATCAACGACTGGCGCAGCCCTATCAAGCTATGAAAAATCAATCAACCCTCGTCATTACCGGTCTTATTCTTACCACTTTCCTGTTTTTGCTTTCAGCTTGCAACGCACCTGATGATCTAATAATCGCAAAAACTACCTCGGCAATCGATTCGCCCTATCCTGACCCCGCCAGCCCAACGCTGTCTCCATCGCTAACAGCAACACCAGCACCAACCCTGACAGGCACACCCTCACCCACCGCTGAAAAGTCATCGACTGCGACTTCGACCACAACCCCAACCGCCACACCGACAAAATACTCAGGCTTCGAGCATGCACGGGTGTACAAAGCTTATGCAAATTCTGATGGAACTTTGTTTTATTTCATCGCGCCTGGCGTGAAATCACCTTATTTTGGAACCGTCGATGGTCATGATCTGACCTGCGAACCCGATCCCAGCCAGGTTAACCTGCTGGTGTGCAGCACAGATGCGAACTTATTTGGCACCAGCCTCAAAGCGTTTGAGTTTTTCGCAGATGAAGCGCATACCTACCGCGTTTACGCGGGGTCCTTTACTACTGATCTTGACATTATTCCACTCACACCAACCCCCGTGGGGTTTATCTGGCCAAGAGCAGATTTTTTTCCTGCTGACATCACCTGGGGCTACAATCCCCCCAGCTGCCCCGTCAGGGGGATTAATTTAACTTGCGAAATCGAATACCGCCGCTACGAAGACAATTCCTGCCTGGTTGGGATGAGCTGTTATGACTCGTGTGGCTTCTATTATTCGGTTGATACGATCAAGAGCAAATCCGGAGAATGGGAATCCTCCGGTCCCTGCTGGTAAGCAGTTGTCGGCATACTGATTTTCTGTTTTCTTATGCGTTCTTGCGATCTCGGGGTTTTGAGTGATCGCATGTTTCCACCAGAGATTGCTTCACTTCGTTCACAATGACAACGCGTGTGTTTTTCATCACGGGCTAGCAAGTGAGAAGCAATCTCACAAATAAGAATAGACCCGCGGGGTTTTCACGCATGGTCTGCGGAGATTAATCATAAACCCCGCGGGTCTTTGTTTGAGAGACAACAGGGGTTGAACAAGAGAATGTGCAGAAGAGGAGCGAGAATCTCCGTCTGGAACGAGGACACGGGGGAAAGCGACATCTTAATCGTTCACGAATGTGATATCTTCTCCATTGGCGATCAGGATTTCCAGGTGATCAGCCTGAAGCCCAATCCTTCGCTAAAAAATATGCCGGGATCAAGCAACGGCTACATCCTGATCCGTCAACTGCCCTGAAAAGTTAGCCCCTTATTCAATTCGCGCCACCCTTTGTCGGCGCCAATAAATTGACCCGATTTCAAGCGCTAACCCAGGCGTTCCTCCAAAAACTGCTTCAAGACAACGGCGTTATTATGCTCCAGGTCATGGGTGCTGTACAACAAAGTCACATCGCCCTGCCTGGCCGCCTGCAAGATCGGCTCCCACCCTGCCGGGTTGGTCTTCAATTCAGCCCGGTAGCGTTCCTGAAACTGCTCCCACTTATCCGGGTCGTGCCCGAACCACTTGCGCAGCTCATTGCTGGGCGCAACCTCTTTCAGCCAGGCATCCATCTTCACAGCTTCTTTCTTCATGCCGCGCGGCCATAAGCGCTCAATCAGGAAGCGCACGCCATCGCCTGGGTCGACACTTTCATAAACTCGTTTTAATTTGATCATCGCTCTTCCTTTAAGATCGCACGTAAGGATTTGTCATCAATGCCCTTCATCAGCAGATGGAAGTACACCAGACCGCCGTAGCCCCTCCAGGGTTCTAAAACGTGATGGACGCCATCGTGATCCAGCTTCTCGGGCAGCCCCAGCCAACGCTGCAAGTGATTGCGTCCGCCGACATCATCGCCAGGGAAGATGTGCGTCCGCCCAAGCCCCCGCAAGAGGTAATACTCCGCTGTCCACCGCCCGACGCCCTTTAATTCGCATAAACGCTCCACGGCGCTCCGGTCATCCAACAGATTGATTGCTTCCAGGTCAAGTTCTCCGCTGACAATCAATTGCGCAATGCCGGTGATGTAACGGGCTTTCTGGTAGCTGAACTTCATCCTGCGCAAATCTTCGATATCGGCGTCCGACAGGTCCTGCGGGCGCGGGAAGGCATAGAAGGTCCCCTCTTCGGTGCGAAATTCAAGCCCATAAGTTTTTACCATTTCGTTCAAAATACGAATGCCCATGGTCAGCGTGAGCTGCTGGCAGGCAATGGCATTGACCAGAGTCTCAAAATAGGTTGGGTAGCGCGTCGGCTTAAAACCTCGAAATCGATCTGCGAGCGGCTTTAAATCATCGTCCTGGTCAGCCAGGCGGTAAAAATCATCCAGGTGCAAATTAATCCCCAGCACCCGCTCCACAGTTGTGGCGATCTGGCGTTCTATCTCGCCGTTCGCCTTGTGGCTGTGAATGGAAACATGGAGTTGCGGCGCGTCCACCCCGCCCGACATCCTCACCCCGATTTCAAACGGCGCTCCTGCATTGTCGATCAGCACACGCCGGTAGGTCTCGCCATCCCAGCGGTCGACGATATTATCCGGTCGCCGGCGCAGCGCCCAAACGGTGTGATCCAGTCTGAAGGGCGGAACGGGATTTAAAATTAATTGACGTTCTTCCATAAGTCAGCGGTCAACCTCCTTTTAAATTCATCGCTCATCGGGCGCATACCTCAACATCTTTATTTTTCCAGGGTATTCTTTTTTGCCACGGGATGGTTTGGCTGGTAAGACCCAGCCAGCGTGTGAAAACTGATCGCCAGTCGGTTCCAAGAATTGATAGCGATGACTGCTAAGGTTAAATCGACCAGTTCTTTCTCTGAGAAATGCTCCCTGACCTGGTTATAGACCGCGTCGGGCACATGATTCTGGTTGATTAATGTAACGTGTTCTGCCCAATCAAGCGCAGCTCGTTCCCGCGGTGTGTAAAACGGTGCTTCCCGCCAGGCACTCAGTCCATACAAGCGTTGCTCGCTTTCGCCCTGGCTGCGGGCGTCCTTTGTATGCATGTCAATACAGAAGGCGCAGCCATTGATCTGCGATGCTCGCAATTTGACCAGTTCCACCAACTCGGGTTCAAGTCCGGACTGTTTGATGTAAGCTTCCAGTTTGCCTAAGATTTCAACGCCTTCGGGGGAGGTTTTGGGATAACTCAGCCGTGGTTTCATTTGATTTCACCATTTCCTTTCGAACGAAATTGATTATGAATCCCGTTCAAAAATTTTCTTTTATTTTCTTTCTTACTCAAGCTTAATTTTGGTATATTAGACAGAATTTGTCAAATTAAGCAAGGAATAACCCATTCTCGAAGCTACAGCAATTTGGGATTGGGACCATTCACAATGCTTTATTCACTGCGCATCATAATCCACCCGTTTATCCCCCCAGGGGGCTTTCACAATCAGGCTCCATTCAGTAAACTGACTCAAGTAAAAAAAGCCACAAATCAATAATGATGGTTCATTCATTCGATATTGGCTGACAACAAGGTTCCGATGCAGGCTGTTTCACCCGGTCTGCTGCCAGGTTTTATCTTATGGTTATTATTGAAGCCACCGATCTGGTGCACTCATACGAATTTGAAGGAAGCCAAAATCGCTCCATCGACGGCGTTACCCTCCATATTGAACAGGGAGAGTGGCTCGTTATTCTGGGCAGAAACGGGAGCGGCAAAACCACCTTCGCCAAGCATATCAACGCCCTGTTGCCCGTCCAGGGCGGAGAACTGAACGTTGCCAGGCTGGATGCGCGCGATCCAGCCAACATCTGGGAAATCCGCAGGCACTGCGGCATGGTGTTCCAGGATCCCAACAACCAGTTTGTTTCATCCGTGATAGAGGAAGATATCGCCTTCGGGCTGGAAAATTACGACACGCCCGCAGGTGAAATCCCCGCGCGGGTCGAACGTGCGCTGGCGATTGTGGGCATGGACGGCTTCGAAAAGAAGTCCCCGCACATGCTTTCCGGCGGTCAGAAACAGCGCATCGCGATCGCTGGCGTTCTGGCCATCGACCCGCAGATCATCCTGTTCGACGAGGCGACCAGCATGCTCGACCCGGAAGGTCGGCAGGAGGTTCTCTCCACCATCCACAAACTGCATGCAGAAGAAGGCAAGACGATCGTGATGATCACTCACCTTGTGGAGGAAGCAACGCTGGCGGATCGCGTAGCTGTTTTCAGTCAGGGGAAACTGCTCGGCGTCAGCAGCCCAAGGGAAGTCCTCAGTAACCTGGATTTATTGCATAACGCCGGTTTGACCCCGCCCCTGCCGATCAGAGCCTATTATGACCTGCAAAAAGAGGGCGTGACACTGCCATGCTGCCCGCTGACCCATCAAGAACTGGTTGAAGCTCTATGCCCATCGAAATAAAGCACGCCTCCTACACTTATTTCCCGGGCACAATCTTCGAGTCGCTGGCTCTACAGGATTTCAGCCTGCAGATTGATGATGGCGACTATGTCGGGATCATGGGCAAAACCGGGTGCGGTAAATCCACGCTGATCCAACTGATCGCAGGGTTAATGCCGCCTTTGGAAGGGCAAATCATCATCGACGGCAAGGACATCAACGCCCGCGATTACCCGCGAGAGGAACTGCGGCGAAAGGTGGGCATTGTCTTTCAATACCCCGAGGTGCAGTTATTTGAAACCAGCGTTGAAAAGGACGTAGCTTTTGGATTGAGGCATTCGGGATTATCAAAAACTACAATTGCCGAAAATGTCCGCTGGGCGATTGAAACCGTCGGCCTTGACTTTGAGGCGATCCGCGCCGAATCGCCGTTCAGCCTTTCCGGCGGTGAGAAACGGCGGGTTGCCATTGCAGGGGTTCTGGCGGCAAAACCAAAAATCCTGATCCTGGATGAACCGATCGTTGGCCTTGATCCCCGCGGCAGAGCAGCTTTTCTCGAGCTAACCACGCATCTGAACGCAGCCGGCGTGACGATCATCATGGTCTCGCACAACGCTGATGCCATCGCAGAGAACGCCCAGCGCGTGATCGTACTCGAAGACGGTCGCTTGCTCATCAACGCCCCCGCAAAGCACGCCTTCAGGGACGTTGCATTACTCCAGGAAAAAGGCATCGGCATCAGCCCAGCCAGGGAAATGGCGCACCTATTATCGGCCTGCGGTCATCCCATCCCACAAGACACCATCCGCTACCAGGAATTGCTGCCTTTCTTAATCAACATTGGCAAGGGAGCCAGCCGATGAACCGTCTTCCAACCGGTATGTACCTGCCTGGCGATTCACCGATTCACAGGTTAGACCCACGCGTCAAACTGCTGGGGCTGTTCATCTCAGTTACCGCTATCATCCTCGTCAGGCCGTTGATCGGTTACGGGGTCATACTGGCTTTTCTGGCCTTCACTGTGGCGCTATCCGGCCTTTCGATCAAGATTGCTCTCAATTCGGTTCAAAGACTATCATGGTTCTTTCTGGTCATTTTCATGATGAACACCTTTTTCTACAGCCCGGAAAATGCCTGGTTCTCCTGGTGGATCTTCACACCCTCTTCCGCTGGTTTGATGCAGGGCGTCGACGTTGTGCTGCGCGTTGTTTTTGCGCTGGTTGCCAGCAATGTCATCACCAGCTCCACAGCGCCGATGGAGATCACCAACGCGCTCGAAGCCCTCATCTCCCCATTCAAACTGGTTGGCATCCCTGCCGAGCAAATTGCCATGATCCTGTCGATTGCGATCCAGTTTATTCCAACCTTCTCTGAAGAGACGGAGATGATCCGCAAAGCGCAGACAGCCAGGGGTGCAAGGTTTGACAGCAAAAAATTGACTGAAAAAGCCGCTGCTGTGCTGCCCCTGGTCGTTCCGATCTTTTTATCTGCGTTCAAGCGTGCCGACGAGCTTTCCATCGCGATGGAAGCCAGGGGCTACCGCTCTGCATCCGGCCGTACCAGGAAAAAATTCGCTCCCCTGAAGGTGGATGATTATTTCGCTCTGTTGATTGTGATTGCGATCTGTATTTTACAAATTTTAATCAGGTAGATTGTGAGGTTGTCTGAACACCACAACTTGTATTAATTTTAGAACAGGTTCAACTTGGTTTACCATTGAATTAAAAGGAGAAAAATATCATGAAAGAAATGTCCGTTGTTAAAAAATCCATTATCACCGCGGTTTGCCTGGCGCTGTGCGTGGTCCTTCCACAGGCGTTTCATGCCATCCCCAATGCCGGTTCGGTGTATCTGCCGATGCACATCCCGGTCCTCCTGTGCGGACTGATTTGTGGCTGGCCCTTTGGATTGCTGTGCGGACTGGCTGGGCCTGCCCTGTCTACGCTGTTCACCGGTATGCCCCCGGTTGCGGTTTTGCCTGTTATGATCATAGAGCTGGCTGTTTACGGGTTGGTGAGCGGCTTGATAATGTCCTTGATCCGCACCAGGAAAACCTACGTCGATTTGTACATCAGCTTGATCATCGCCATGGTGACCGGGCGGATTGTCGCTGGCCTGGCGAGGGCTTTCATCTTTGCGCGCGGAGCCACCACCATGGCTACCTGGGCTGCCAGCTATTTTGTCACCAGCCTGCCGGGGATTATCATCCAGCTTGTGCTGATCCCAACGATTGTCTTTGCACTGATGAACGCCAGGTTGATCCCCAGACGCTATCCAAAATCAGCGTGAAAGCAGTACTGCGCTTTAACTTCCCGCAGGTGCTGAGGGTGGCATCCACATGAACCAGCAGGAGATCATCAAATTTTTTGATCGCTGCGCACCGGTTTGGGATGCAAAAATGATCCGTGACGACGCGGTGATTGATGCTATCCTCGATAACGCCGGTGTGGAAGCTGGCGATTGTGTTCTGGATGTCGCCTGCGGTACGGGCGTACTGATCCCGGATTACCTGCTGCGCGGCGTGTCTCTGGTCACTGCAGTGGATATTTCACCGGAGATGATCGCACACGCTCGCCGGAAGTTTTCTCAGCCCAATGTTCACCTGATCTGCGCCGATGTTGAAACACTCACGTTTGAGTCAGCCTTTGACCGCATCATCGTGTATAACGCTTTTCCGCATTTTTTCCGCCCCGCCAGATTGATCGAAAAGCTGGCGGGCGACCTCAAACCCGGCGGGGTGTTGACAGTAGCCCACGGGATGAGCCGCTCCAGCATTGACCGGCATCACCAGAGCACCGCCAGCAGCGTATCCATTGGATTGATGCATGAAGATCAGCTTGAAACTTTGCTTGGGCAGTATCTGACCGTGAAGGTGAAGATCTCAAACGAGAGGATGTACCAGGTTGCCGGGATTAAAGACAAATTTTAATAAGCGCTGCGCCAGCGGTGGAAAAATAGCATTTTTTATTTAATAAACCGATCAATAGCGGTGTTCAGGTCGCTGATCGCCTTCTCATTCCCCTCTTTGGCTGCCTGGACAATGCAGTGGCTGATGTGATTCTTCAACACAAGGTTTCCTGTGTTATTGATCGCCGCTTTCACCGCAGCAAGCTGGATCAGGATCTGGCTGCAATCGGCATCGTTTTCTACCATGCGCTTGATCGCCTCAATATGACCCACAGCCTTCGAAAGGCGATTGATCACCGCTTTTTTTTCAGCCTGGCTGTGGACATAGACATGCTGCGCATGATCATGATCATGATCATGGTGTGGGCTTGTTCCTCGATTATCAGAGTGATTGTTCATCTGCATTCACCGTGTTTGGCTTAATTATTTTTCCGCTTACCAGACCTTATTTTACCCCGATCGAATGATATCCCAAAGTCTGAGCGGTACCTGCCCTGGGCGGACGTGGAAGTCCGCCCCTACGATGGGGTTATCTATTTCGGGTGCATCACTAAAAACCGAGATCGCTTCGCAAGCTCGCGATGACAAACAAACGCGTTGTCATTGCGATCGTAGCGCAGCAGAGAGAAGCAATCTCTGGTGGAAACATGAGATCGCGCCGTAAGCTCGCAATGACAAACTTCGTGTTCTTTGCGTCCTTTGTGGTTCAAAACAGGGTTAACTACCGGATTAATTGATCATCCGCAGAGGTATTGATTTGCCGGTTACCTGTAGGGGCAACCCTTCGCGCAGCACTCCCTGTGCCCTGCAAGGGTATCGAGCCGTGGTTGCCTTGGGCGGACATGGAAGTCCGCCCCTACGATGGGATTATCGATGTCAACCCCGGTGCCCAGCGCATGATGTTTTTTTATCTTGATGGGTGTTCCCGGTCCTGCTCCCAATTTTGGGGGTTAGCGAGGATATAATCGAAAATGGATTGGTAATCCTGGTCATCACGAATGATGTGTTCGTAGTAATTGCGCTGCCACAGGTGGGTTGGAAGTGGCTGCCAATTGTCGGCATGGACACCATCGAGATAGCGCCGCGTCGTCAGAGATTTGAAACGTCCCACGATATTGCCCAATGTTAACCGCCGGATTGATTTATCATCCGCAGAGGTATTGATTTGTCGGCCACCCGTGGGGGCAACCCTTCGTGGTTGCCCTGGGCGGACATGGAAGTCCGCCCCTACAATGGGATTATTTGATTTGGGTGCATCGCCAATGTGCAATTCAATAACCCCATGAAAATGATTCGGCATGACCTGATAAATGCCCCATTCCATGCCCGGAATATAATTTGGCATTTCCTCACACACCCACACCACCATCTCCCCGGCGGGATTAAGGTGCATTTCACCATTTGCAACCTCACCAAACAGGGGGACGCGCCCCTGGGTGACGACAGTGATGAAATACGCCCCGGCTTGGGCATAATCATACCCGGGTAGACGCGGGTTTTTGCGATTGGACAGGGGTCGATTGGTCGCGTTCATGAAGAAATTATAATTGCAATTGTTATATTGATCCCCCGTGGGGGCAACCCTTCGTGGTTGCCCTGGGCGGACATGGAGGTCCGCCCCTACGATGGGATTATCTATTTCGGGTGCATCACCAAAAACCGAGATCGCTTCGCAAGCTCGCGATGACATACAAACGCGTTGTCATTGCGATCGGAGCGCAGCGGAGAGAAGCAATCTCTGGTGGAAACATGAGATCGCGCTGTATGTTCGCAATGACAAACTTCGTGTTCTTTGCGTCTTTTGTGGTTCAAAACAGGGTTAACCGCCGGATTAATTGATCATCCCCAGAGGTATTGATTTGCCGGTCACCCGTAGGGGCAACCCTTCGCGCAGCACTCCCTGTGCCCTGCAAGGGTATCGAGCTGTGCCTGCCCCGGCCATCCGTAGGGGCAACCCTCCGTGGTTGCCCTGGGCGGACGTGGAAGTCCGCCCCTACGATGGGATTATCTATTTCGGGTGCATCGCCAAAAACCGAGATCGCTTCGCAAGCTCGCGATGACATACAAACGCGTTGTCATTGCGATCGGAGCGCAGCGGAGAGAAGCAATCTCTGGTGGAAACATGAGTTCGCGCCGTAAGCTCGCAATGACAAACTTCGTGTTCTTTGCGTCCTTTATGGTTCAAAACAGGGTTAACCGCCGGATTGATCGATCATCCGCAGATGCATTAATTTGCCAGTCACCCGTAGGGGCAGGTCTTCGCGTAGCACTCCCTGTGCCCTGCAAGGGTATCGAGCTGTGCCTGCCCTGGGCGGACATGGAGGTCCGCCCCTACGATGGGATTATCGATGCCAACCCCGGTCTACTCAACGCCCATTCACTATTCACCACTCACCACCCCCAAAAAACCGAAAACACCTGTGTGATCCGACGCAACCGCCAGAATGGTTTATAATTAAACTGATGTCATTATCCGAAGGGGACCGGCTATGCAGAAACTGCTCACTCAATACCTGAAAGATATCGCCGATACCGAGAAGCACGGTGACGCGCGTGAAGAAACCTATTACCCTGCACTGAAAACCCTGTTTTCCGGCTTCCCGCTTGAAAAAGGGCGTAGAACCGATGTAACCCAACTGCCCAAGCAGACCGAAGCCGGTAACCCGGATTTTCGCGTGTGGGACGGCGACCACTTCATCGTCGGTTATATTGAAGCCAAGGCGCCGGGGACCAACCTGGACCAGGCTGAAACCAGCGAACAGTTAGAGCGCTACCTGAACACCTTTCCCAACGTGATCCTGACGGATTTTTACGAATTCCGCCTGTACCGCAATGGGATCATGATCGACCGGGCGATTATCGGGCAACACTTCACCGCCAGAACCTTAAAAACCACGCCCGCACTTGAAAATATTGATGCGTTTGAAAATTTAGCGAATCGCTTTTTCTCATTCAAACTGCCCAAAACTTTCACCGCGGAAAGCCTGGCTGTTGAACTGGCCAAGCGCACCCGTTTTTTACGTGACCAGGTGGTCGCCGAAGATCTGCGTGAATCAGAGCGGGGAAAGGGCGCAATTTACGGTTTTTACCAGGCTTTTCAGAAATACCTGATCACCAGCCTGACCCCTCAACAATTTGCCGATCTCTATTCCCAGACGATCGCCTACGGCTTGTTCGCCGCTCGCACCCGCGCCGATGGGGACTTCAACCGGAAAATTGCCTTTGACTACATCCCCCAATCGATCGGCATCCTGCGGGAGGTGTTCCAGTTTATTTCTTTGGGCAACCTCTCCGATCAGATGGAAGTGATCGTGGATGATATCACTGCGGTGCTGAACGCTGCCGATATCAACAGCATCCTCGACCAGTATTACAAGGAAGGCCGCGGCGAAGACCCGATCGTGCACTTTTACGAGACCTTCCTCAACCAGTACGACCCGCAAACCCGCGAACGGCGCGGCGTGTATTACACCCCCGAACCGGTGGTGAAGTACATTGTCCGCTCGGTGCACAGCCTGTTGAAGACCCGTTTTGAACTGCGCGACGGGCTGGCTGACCCATCCGTGACCGTGCTGGACCCGGCCGCCGGCACGCTGACCTTTCCGGCGGAGGCTATCCGCCTGGCAGTAGAGGAATACGTGGGTAAATATGGCCAGGGCGGCAAGCAGGGCTTTATTCGCAACCAGATCCTGAAGAATTACTACGCGCTGGAGCTGATGATGGCGCCCTACGCCATCGGGCACATGAAGATCAGCTATTTGCTTGAGTCGCTCGGCTGTCAACTGCAGGGGGATGACAGCTTCCAGCTCTACCTGACCAACACGTTGGAGATGGAGGAGATCGAGCAGATCAGCATTCCCGGGGTCAGCGCGCTGAGCGTGGAAAGCCGGCTGGCGGGCAAGGTAAAGCGCGAGCCGATCCTGGTGATCATGGGCAACCCGCCCTATTCCGGCATTTCTGCGAACAAGAATGCATGGACGGAGCAACTGCTGAAAACCGATGTTGACGGCGCGCAGAGCTATTACACGGTGGACGGCAAACCGCTGGGTGAGAAAAATCCAAAATGGCTGCAGGATGATTACGTCAAGTTCCTGCGCTTTGCCCAGTGGAAGATCCACGAAGCCGGCAAGGGCATCGTGGCGATGATCACCAACCACAGCTACCTGGATAACCCCACCTTCAGGGGCATGCGCCAATCGCTGATGAAGACCTTTGATAAAATTTATATCCTTGACCTGCATGGCAACAGCCTGAAAAAGGAAACCGCCCCGGATGGCGGCAAGGATGAGAATGTCTTTGATATCCGCCAGGGTGTGGCGATTGCTTTGTTTGTCAAAACCGCTAAGAACAAGTCGGAAAATATTTTTCACAAAGATATTTATGGACTCAGAAACAAAAAATATGATTGGTTGAATAAACATGATGTGGGGACATGCGATTACGAAGAAACAGAACCATCCAGCCCGTATTACTTTTTTGTACCCCGTGCAACCGAAAATATTCAATATTATTTAGGCTGGCCCATTATCACCGATATTTTTCAGGTTTTTGGTGTAGGGATGACAACTGCTAGAGACGGCTTTGTTGTTGATGGTGATAAAAACAAATTATTAAATAGGATCCGGCTTTTTAAACATTCTGACTTAGATGATGATGGTTTGCATAAAGCCTTTGATATTCGGAAAAAGAAGGGTTGGAGTATAAGAAAGGCTTGGAACCAATTACAAGAAATACAAGATCATGAAATTGACAAATTAATTATCAGGGTTAACTATCGGCCATTTGACGATAGATATATTTTTTATCATGACTCACTTGTTTGGCGAACTGTAAAAAGAGTCATGAGACATATGTTAGAGGGTGAAAATCTTGGTGTAATTGTTCCAAAACAATTCAAAGAACAACCCGGTGCCTTTATAACGAAAACAATAATTGGACATAAAACTGTTAGTGCATACGATATAAATTACTTGTTCCCACTTTACCTTTATCCAGATCCAAACAATAAGAATCTCTTTGATTTTGGATCCTCAGAAAAAACGCCAAACTTCACTAAAGAATTTCTTAAGAAAATAATGGGATCAAATTCCGAACATTTTACTGCAGAAGATATTCTGTTTTATATTTATAGTGTCCTTTATTGTAATATTTACAGAGCAACGTATTCACATTATCTAAAATTCGATTTTCCAAGGATTCCTTTTACGAGAAATCCAGAATTATTTATGGCTTCTGCATCATTGGGCCAGAGGTTGGCTAATTTGCATTTGCTCAAAAGCCCGGAGCTTGACCAGCCGACCGTCAAATACCAGGGGCAGGGCGATGATCACACCATCGGAAAGCCCGTCTATAACGAAGAAGAACAACGCGTTTACATCAACAAAACCCATTATTTTGAGGGCGTGGCGCCCGAGGTGTGGAATTACCAGATCGGCGGCTACCAGGTGCTGGATAAATACCTCAAGGACCGCAAAGGTCGCAAGATGGACGACCCGCGGCAT
>JAKPNN010000004.1 GCA_029548365.1 Chloroflexota bacterium | reverse complement strand
CAATCTTGAGGGAATTGGCCAAGCCAGAGAAATAGGCAGCCAGCAGATCGCGCCCGGAGCCTTCGGTTCCCAGGGGATGCTCGGCGGAGAAGGGCAGCCAGCGGCCAAAGGTTCCCGGCCTGGCGGGACTTTCGCCCTTGAGGATGGGTTGGTACACAAACGGACCGATGATGGCCAGGAGGATGATGATCCCCAATACCGACACACCAAAACGGAATTTTGAGTTCGTACGCCAGCAGGCAACAAGGAATTTCATCGCATCCCCCTTATGCCATAATCTCTTTACGGATGCGTGGATCGATCACCGGCAGGAGCAGCTCGACAAACAGGCTGGCGGTCATCACGCTGAAGATGGAGAGGATGATCACCCCCATCATGCTGTTGAAATCGAACACCTGAATCGCGCGCATCATCAGCTCGCCAATGCCTGGGTAAACAAAGAGCATTTCGATCAGCAGCTGCCCGCTCATCATGAACCCGAGGGTGAGCGCCAGCCCCATCGCCTGGGGCAGGAGCGCATTGCGCAGCGCGTAACGGGTCATGATATCGAAGGGGCGCAGGCCTTTGGCTTCGGCGTACATCAGGTAATCTTCTCCCAGGATGGAAACGATCAGCGAGCGGGTGGAGAGGATCCAATTCGCCAGGGAGACGATGATGATGGAGAGCGCCGGCAGGAAGCTGTGCTTGAGCACGCTGGCGATGAACGGCCAATTAAACCCGATTGCAAATTGGGCGTCGTAGGCACCGCGGGTTGGGAACAGCTTCAGGCGGTAAGCCAGGAAAAGCACCAGGAAGATGGCGATCAGATAAGGCGGGATCTGGCTTAAAGTGATGGATATATTGGTGATGGCATCGCTGAGGCGCGAGCCACGGAACCAGCCTGCAGTCCCGCCGATCAGGATTCCGAGGATCCAGGCGGTCACCACTGATACACCCATTAATGCCAAGGTCCAGGGCAAACGCTGCATCAGCAAGTCTTGCACGGGGGTTGGGAAATTAATAAATGACGGCCCGAGGTCCTGTTTGACGACGATGTTGTACATGTAGCGGTAGTACTGTTCCCAGATCGTCCCGTTCAGGCCGAATTGTTCTTTGTAATATTCCACCATCTTATCCCCGCCCTCCATATTGACGGCGTACTGCTGCTGGAGGGATTTAATCCAGGAATCGACCGGATTGGTCGGCATGGAGCGGAAAAGCACAAAAGCAATGGTGAACGCGCCCCAGATGGTGAAAATGTAGGTAAAAATTTTTTTGAGGACGTACCGAAGAAGAGGTTGTTTTTTGAGCATGGCGGGATGTGACCTCCGCGGTTCAATAAAATTCGTTACTTGTGGGGAATCTGTTTACCCGGTCCGCAGCGAGGAGGGTTGCTGCGGACCGGGTATCTAATACTTCACCTTATCCGGGTCAAATCCGCAATTAAGACGGTTTGACGTTGGTGAGGACGAAGAGGATCTGTGCCCACCAGTTGAAGGGCAGGGTGTAGAGGTTCTGATTGGTGGGAGCGTTTGCCCAGTAGGCATCGCTGAAGTAGGCGGTGTAGTAGGTTTGAATCAGCGGGACGACGGCGGCATCGCGGATAAAGATGTCATAAGCCTGCTGGTAGAGCGGGTCGGCTGCCGGATCATCGGGGGTGATGGCCATCAGTTTGTGGACGACATCATCCAGCTCGGGATCCTTGAGGCGGACATCATTGCCCTTGACGGCGCGTTCACCGATCGCAACCGCCCGGTCGCTGGTGTATCCACCGTAGAGCTCGAGCGGATCCACCGTGGCACCGCACATCCACCACACACCCGCATCGAACTGCCCATTGGCGGTTTTATCAAACCAGACGGGTTGCTCGTAGTGCTGCAGGGTGGCATCGATGCCGATAGCTTTCAGGTCTTCGATCCAATCCTGTGCCATCAGGTATTCCATCCCCTGGATTCCGGTGGGGGTACCGAATTCGACCTTGACCGGTTGGCCATCCAAACCGATCAACTTGTCATTTTGCCAGGTGTAGCCGATTTCGGTGAGCAGCGCTTTGGCGGCTTCCGGA
>JAKPNN010000027.1 GCA_029548365.1 Chloroflexota bacterium | reverse complement strand
GATCACCCCAGTGGTGAAGATGGCGCCCATAGTCACCTGACCTTCAATACCAATATTCCACAAGCCTGCAGTAAACGTGACCAGTACACCCGAAGTGACTAAAACCAAGGGTACCCATGCCACAAACACATTGGCAATCCGGGTTGGGTTGCCAACCGCACCTGCCCAGATCAAGCGAAAGACTTCTAAGGGGTTTGATCCTATCAAGACTAAGATTAACGATACAAACCCAAAGGCAAGGACCAACCCCCCAAGCTGGAACAAAACCGAAAGACTAAGACTGCGTGCTTGTTTCATATTTCTCCTCAAGATTCCACCTCTTACCGCCGATCAGCTGACCAAGTTGATCAAGGGTGGTGGTGGCAGCATCCAGCGGCTGTGAAACGCGTCCGCTGAAGAACACCAAGATGCGATCGCTGTAACGCAAAATCTCGTCTAAATCTGCCGAAATGAAAAAGATGGATGCGCCCCGTTTGCAGCGTTCTTTTAGCTTATCCCACATATAAATGGCAGATTCGACATCCAACCCGCGGGTGGGGTGCTCGAGTAATATAATTGAGAGGGATTCATGCAGCAGGGAGAGCACAGCCCGCTGCTGATTTCCACCCGAAAGGGATTCGACCGGTGTTTCAGGACGCCCAACAATCCGGTAATCATCAATTAACTGGTTTGTACGTTCTCGAAAATAGGACCGGTCAATAAACAGTGATTTTTTATCATTGCTTACGAGGGTAACGTGCTCTGCCAGGGAAAGACCAGGAACCAGCCCCTCTTCCAGGCGGGCAGCCGGCAAACAGGCAACTCCGTTCCGCTTGAACTCGTGATAATTCCTTCCGGTAAGGTCTTTTCCCTTAACGATCACCCGGCCGCTGACAGGGCGCAAAAGCCCGGCGCAAGCTTTGATGAGCACATCCTGGCCGCTCCCTTCCATGCCTGCTAAGCCGATCACCTCGCCGGCATGCAGCTGAAAATTGACGTTCTCAATGGTGAGTGGATATTTTTCAACAAAGAGATTTTCCAGGGCAAATACGACTTTACCCTTTTCTGTGGACTGGTAATCTTTCAAAACGATTTGTTTACCGAACATCATCTCGATCAACTGGTCGCTGTCGTAAGGGCTTTCAACCTCATCAATTAACACGCCCTTCCTTAATACAACGGCTCGATTACAGAGGAAATCTACATCTTCCAACTTGTGTGACACAAAGATGATGGTTTTACCTTGTTTTGCTAGCACCTTTAATGTGGCAAACAACTTCTCTTTTTGCTGAACGCTAATGCCAGTAGTGGGTTCATCTAAGATCAATACCCGTGCTCCTAACCATAATAGGCGCAAGATCTCTAATTGCTGGCGTTCACCCACCGTTAAGGTTTCGACATAAGTATCCGGATCGAGAGAGAATCCAAATTCAGCCTGTAATTTATGAAATGCCTGGATCGCGTCTTTATGAGAAAGGATTAAACCGCCATGCTGTCCAAGGATGAAATTGTCAATAATTCGCATGGGTGGAAAGTCAAGAGGGTCTTGATGGAGCATCCCGATACCGTATTTAATGGCATCGGCAGCGTTTGCGAT
>JAKPNN010000041.1 GCA_029548365.1 Chloroflexota bacterium | reverse complement strand
GGTTGCTGGCAGGGGTGCTCAAAAAAGCCAGCGAAGGCCGCCGTGCGGATGACGAGATGGCCAAAGAAGTGGAATCCAAACGAAAACAGATCCAGGCTTATGAAAAGTTCTGCGAGGAAAAAGGCGAGAAACCTGCCGATGTGGCGTTGGCTTGGCTGTTGAAGAACCCGGTCGTCACCGCGCCGATCATCGGCCCGCGCACGATCGAGCAGTTCGAAGGCAGCTTGCGCGCATTGAAGGTAAAACTGAGCCAGGATGACATGAAAAAGCTGGACGAGATTTGGCCCGGTCCCGGCGGCGAAGCCCCCAACGCCTACGCCTGGTAAGCTTTAACTGGAAATGGTCATCTATATAGATAATGACCTGCTCATAATCAACAAACCATCCGGAATTCTGGTAATTCCGGATGGTTTTTCAAAGGAGCTTCCTTATCTAAAGAGCATTTTAGAAGCGGATCACGGACGGTTGTGGACCGTTCACCGCTTGGATAAGGACACCTCGGGCGTTTTGGTGTTCGCCCGCAATCCGGATGCGCATCGCTCACTTTCTGAAGCATTCCGCAACCGGCAGGTGGATAAGATCTACCATGCCCTGTGCAGCGGTTGTCCCGACTGGCAACAAACTACGGCTCGTTTTCCACTGAAGGTAAATGGCGATCGCAGCCACAGAACGGTATTTGATCAGGAGAAGGGCAAACCAGCCATCACGGATTTCGCTCTGCTTTCAGATTCCAATTCTCTTGCCCTTTCCCTGATCGAAGCCCACCCCCATACTGGCTATACGCACCAAATCCGAGCGCACCTGTCCTTGTTGGGCTTGCCGATCTTGGGCGATCCGTTGTATCGCTACCCCAAATCCTGGCAAGGCCCAAGAATCACCGGTGATCAAATTCCCCCATTCAACAGAACCGCGTTGCACGCGATTCAAATCTCCTTTATTCATCCAAAAACCGCACAGCCTCTTATAGTCAGCGCACCTTACCCGGACGATTTTGCTAACTTGGTCAACCAGATAAAAAAAGAACCGGCAAAATAAATTGCCGGTTCTTTTTTTACAAGCTAACTTGACTTAGAACTGAGTTTCGTCGTGTTTCTTGCTGCGGCCAATCGCCCAGACAATCGCAACAACCATCAGCAGACCCACGATGATTGGGATGATGCCCGAGGACTGCACCATAATCGGTGCCGCCAGCAGGGAAACCAGGTTGACGACTTTGATCATCGGGTTCAACGCCGGACCAGCTGTATCCTTCAGCGGATCGCCAACCGTATCACCTACCACGGAGGCCTTGTGCCGCTCGGAACCTTTACCGGTATTGGCAACCAGATCACGCGGTTCGTCTTCGATACCCTTTTTGGCATTGTCCCAGGCGCCACCGGCGTTGGACATGAACACCGCCAGCATCTGACCACACAGGATCACGCCAGCCAGGAAACCGCCCAGCGCTTCAACGCCCAGGAACAGACCAACTGCCAGGGGGGTCAGCACGGAAATGACTGCCAGGGGCATCAGCTCTTTCTGAGCCGATTGGGTCGAGATCCGTAC
>JAKPNN010000029.1 GCA_029548365.1 Chloroflexota bacterium | reverse complement strand
CCTCAATCCGGGTTCTGCTTTTCTTCAATACAACACGCACCAGAGGTTTCTTTCCCCCGGTTGCTATGTTATTGAAACCTTATTCAATTATTATACTTGCCGAGGGGTGAAATACAAGATATTAAATGACTGAAATCGTGGTAGCGATTTCATTAAGCCGAATGATAGCGACACCTGTGAAGTTTACGTGGTAGAAAACCGATATGTACTTTCTTAATCAACGCATCGATTGGAAGCGATTCACAGACCCATCGTTGAATGGGTCAAAGGTCATGGAGAGTACGGCAGACCGTCTATCAACCCGAACTAAATCCTGAAGATGCGCCTGTTGGGATGCTACTGTTCTCCGGGTACTGAAAACTTTTTCTTTGAACTGCGCAAAAGGTCGGGATGGACCCGACCCATCCAATTTTGTGGTAAATAAAGCTTTTTGTATCCGCCATAGAACTCGTAAAGCTCATGGGCATCACGGGTGGTTAACATAGACCAGTTTACACCTTCATGATCCAGTACTTGCAGCATGGCTTCTGTCAGCCACTTGCCCAGCCCCTGCCCCTGGTATTCCGGCAGGATGAATGCATCACATAAATAGGCGAAAATAGTATAGTCAGTGACGATTCGAGAAAATCCGACCTGTTGCTCACGATGGTAAACGCCAAAACACAGGGAATGTTCAATGGTTTTCCTGGTCATTTCAAGTGTGCGACCGGTAGCCCAGTAGGCTGATTCCGTCATGTAACGATGGATGACCTCAATTTGTAATTTTTCCTTGTCAGTACTGATCTGATAATCACCTCTGATAAAAATCATGGCGGATCTCCTTAGCGTTATTTTTTATTCCTGCTCCCAATACAATCGAACCCGTTGAAGCCAGGTATTGGAATCATCAAGAGGGGCGAAGTCCCCATAGGTCTCATATAACGATTGTGCGTCTTTGGTGATTAACACCATGCGCCTGATTTTGCGTTGATCAACAAACCGGATGGACGCTTCCAGCAACCATTTACCCAGGCCCTGGTTACGATGCTCTTTATCAACGAAAACATCTGCCAACCAGGCAAAGGTGGATTGATCGGTCACCATGCGGGCAAAGCCCACCTGCCGCCCGTAGTGATAGATACCCAAGCACACAGAATGCTGGATAGAGGTTTTAATCACTTCCAGGGGGCGGTTTTTTGCCCAATAAGATTGCCGGGCGATGAAGTTTTCAATCCTATCAAGTTGCAAGCGCTCTTTGTCAAAACTGAGCAGGTAAGTGCCGCGTTGCTCTTCCCATCGTTCTGTATCGAACTGGATGGGTAGATCGGGGTTAAATCCCTCCGGCAATGGAGTGATGATATCTTCAATCCGCTTGCCATCCTGGTAGATGAAGTGATAATGCTGCGGTTGATCATCGGCAAAAACCATCGGCAAGAACACGAGAATGTTGTCCACCACTTCTGGCGAGGTGCACACCCAATCTCTGGGTTTCCATGCGAGCTCACCCTCGTGGTTGTTGATGAAATTTTTGTGCGGAACCCGTGCGGTAAAAATGGTAAGTGCACCCGGGGGAACCTCGTACCCCTCCCAGCTCAGCAGACCGGCAAACTGCGGGTGGTCGATCTGGTAGCCGGTCTCCTCGGCGATCTCGCGGATCATAGCCTGGCGGGGGGATTCGCCCGGCTCGATGTGACCGCCCACGCCATTCCACAACCCCTGGTTGGGCGGATAGCGGCGATGCAGCATGAGCACATCATCGTCGTGTAAAAGAAAGCACAGGGTGAATCCCGGGGAAATTGTCATAGCAAGAAGGTCTCAAATTTGCTTGGACGAGGTGGTGGACTGCGTTTCAGGAATCCAAATGGCTGGATTCAGCATGGCTTTTCCGAGCAGCCTCCAGCAGGGCTTCACCCAGATGTTGCGCCTGGTCTGCTGTCAGATAAAGGTGGGTTGTGCCGGAGCGAAAAATCTTCTCTTCCGGTGGGCAGCGTTCGATGATTGAGACACAGACATTATCTTCCAGGTCCTGGTCTGCACATTCATAGAAGATGCCGATTTGTAAGGTCTTATCCAGTAAATAAATCGTCATCGACCCATACCTCCTGATGGTATCAACGGTGAGCCAACTTCAAATCAGATCATCATAATATTACCCCTTTGAGCCTGAAAATGCGCTCTGGAAGCAAAACCCTGGTGTGCAAACCCGGAAGTTGATTGAAATTACGCCTGAAACAGGGACAAAGGGCAGGATAATGGGTAATTTGATAGTTAATGAGAGTTTCAATTCGGTACACTACGAGTCAGAAAATTAGAATAAACCAGCCAAAGAGCTGATTTATGGGTTACCAGGAGAGATTGTCATGGAAGTACCACGTCACTGGAGATTAAGAAAACAACGTTATGCCCTGGTGGGTGAGGTCTGCCCCCATTGTGAGGCGAAGATCTTCCCGCCGCGGGATGTGTGCCCGGAATGCAACGGAGAGGCTAAAACTCCCTACGTGTTCAGCGGCAAGGGGGAGGTGTATTCCTTTACCCGTATGAGCACAGTGCCGGCCGGCTTTGAAGCGCAGGCGCCCTATACCGTGGCACTGATCAAACTGGATGAAGGTCCCATCGTCACTGCACAGTTGACCGACCTGGGCGATGATGATGTTAAGATCGGCATGCCGGTGGAGATGGTCACCCGCAGGCTGCGTTCCGATGGCGACGAGCGCGGTATCCTGGTGTACGGGTATAAGTTCAGGCCAGTGGTAGCCAGTCCGCATTAATCTCTTTTTCAAACAAAGATCATAAAAAACGTTCTCCCAACCATGAGAACGTTTTTTTTTGTTCTTCTTAAACGTCCGTCTATCCTTAAAACAACGCTTTAAGCGGACAGCATCGCCAATTTGGTTGAGAAGTTTTTTAGATTTCAAAGAAAATTGGTTGCCCATAGATATTCGACTTTTCGAATCGATGAGTATAATAAATGCAGGCCTATTTCCTGCTGATGGTTTGAGAAAACCAGGCCTAATTGTGTTATAGCAACCTAAATGGTTAATATACAGCATAATTGCAGTGTATTTAAATCCATACTATCGAACATTCGCCGCCAGTTTTACATCGCCAATCTTCACAGGAAAAATAAACAATGCTTACCTACGCAGATAATGTGATCTCCTCACTTCGCTTTCAGTATTGCCCAATGTGTACTTCTCCATTAGTTCGGGAAGTTATCTTTGATGACAATATTCCCCGCGTGAAATGTCCTGTATGTGGTTGGATTCAACTTTCATCAAATGTCATATCCGTTGCCGTTGTCGCAAGAAATGAACAGGGAATTGCTGCCATTTATCCACCAGGCGAAGCAGGTGTTGGACTACCAGCGGGTCTGGTTGAGTATGGAGAGGATCCTGCCGAATCTGCTATCAGAGAAGTTTTCGAGGAGACGGGTCTTGAAGTAAAAATTATTGATTGTCTAGGCTGGATATTTGTTAATCGCACAAGTTGGCCAGGGCCAATGATACAAATTCTATATGAAGCAGAGATTATCGGTGGTCATATCAAAGGCAGCGACGAAGGCGCAGCCAGGATAATACCCTTGGCTGAGTTCCCTGCGATCTCTCCGTCTCGAACGGGAAGCCGAAAGGCTATGCAAGCGTTCCTTGCAAAAATTGGCGGCTAACAAAGCGCTCAACTTAAGTAACGACAAGAAAACAAAACCAATTGGAGAAACGAAAATGGTTATAACTTCTTATATCATCCCCATACTGCTCATACTAATCATTTCCACTATCCTGATCGTTACAGGGTTGAAAAAACAGCCAGGTATCGGAATCCTTCTTGCGATCTTAATCATCGGCATAACGATTTGGATCCGTGATGATAATTTCAGCAATTTAGGGTTATCTCCCCCTCAAGATTGGGTAAGAACAATTCTTTGGGGGCTAATATTCGGGATTCTCATTCAACTGGCAGCAGTTGCTTTTATCGAACCCTTGAGTGAAAGAATAACAAAAACAGTTCATGACCACGACGTCCTTAAAAACGTCAAGGGAAATTGGAAAGCTTTTTTACAATGGATGGTTGTTGTATGGATATTTGTTGTGTTTCTCGAAGAAGGGATCTATCGTGGGTTCCTGATGACAGAAGTATCAACACTTTTAGGTAAAGGCATTTGGGGCTTGGCTGCCAATATTATCTTCACATCAGTTGTGTTCGGACTTTCACATGGGTATCAAAATCGTTGTGGGATCATCAGTACAGGGTTCGTTGGGATTTTATTAGGTTGCATTTTTGTGTGGAGTGATTTTAATTTATGGTTAGTGATTTTCACACATGGCTTTATTGATACTGTTGGAATAGGTTTAATTGCAATAAATGGTGATAAATATATCCGTCAAAAGGTTTGGAAGGCTGAATAACCACCACCGAACCAGGCAAGCACCCGACACGGAAGATTCTACGCACACCTCAAACAGTTTCCGCGTCTCAGCATTTTTTCAAAATTAAGTCCTCTTGGTGTTTGGGTGGAAAAACTTCCTCAGTCAACTCGACTCAGCCCGTTCAACCGGCAAATATGCACACAGGCGTTATGGGCAGGTCTTTGTGTATCACAATGGGGCAGATTCCTATTATTCTTCGCGGGGCTTTCGCGGCGTGCTGAGGGTATAAGGTATGCATTAAGCCGTAATCGACGACGAGTGCGGCTCTACCCGCACCTGGCTTAAGAACCCAGCAGCAAACAGGTTTAAGAACACCGCTGCCAGGCAGACCGCCCAAAAGCTGATTGCAAACAATCCCGGAGCAATCAGGCTCCCCAACAAGCGCCCCAGGGAGAATCCGCCCAACGTCGCTGCCATCATCGTCGCCCGCGCGTCCGGCACCACCTCGCTCATCAATGTCAGGGTGCTCACCAGGCTGATCTCAAAGGAGATGAAAAACAGACCCAAACCCGCCATAGCCCAGCTAAGGTTGCCTTGCATCAGGGGCAGCAACACTGAAGCCAGGGTGTTAACGCCGATAGAAAACCAGATCATGCGGCGTTTACCGAAGGTATCGAGAAACAGGCTCGTCATCACCCCGCCCCCCAATTCCGAAAACCCGATCACCACTGAGGCAGCCGTCAATGCTGCGAAGTTTATGCCAAACTGGTCTTCGATCCACAATCCGAAGATCAAGTTGACCGTTTCATTCGCGCCCGAAATCAGTATGCCCACCAGCAAGCCTGCCAGAGCAGGCCAGGAGCGTGCGATGCGCACCAAATTCTTCACAATTTTATTTTCATCGGTTTTAGAAACGCGCTGTGCGGGCAGGATCACTAAGAACACGATTAAGCATAATATGCCGATGGCGGTGAAAATAAAAAACGGTGCCACCCAGTTGTAGTTTTCGATTAAGAGCTGCACAATGGGGATGCCGATGATAAACGATAGCGCCCAATTCACTTCCAGGATGGCGATGACTCGGCCGCGCTTCTCGTAGGGGATGCGATCCGCAAGATATGCATTTACCGAGGGGATAAAGACACCGTTGCCTAAAAGTGCCAGGCTGGTGCCCAGGATGAAAGACCAGAAGGTTGGCCAGATGCCAAGCATCCCGCTGCCTATCGTGAACAGGCCCATTCCCAGTAGAATGCCTGTTTTCCGGTCGTGGGTGTCGGCAATTGAGGCAAAAAAAGGTCCCAGGACGCCTAAAAAAGAACGTACGGATAAGGCCATCACCAGGGCAGCCGGCTCAACACCCATACCCCGGGCGAAAACCGGCAGAAAGGGGTACACCATGCGGATATTTGTGCTGAGTACCGTCCTGGTCAGCGTGTAGAGGCTGATCTCGGCGTTTATTTTCCACTTCTTCGTGTTCATATCCCAGACATTATACACCTGTATATGCAATAACCCCGATTATTGATGTTATCGGCTTCACAGGCAAGCGTTCTTACGGTTTTACCTGTCCTTTCAATGAGATATAATCGGGGGATGGAAATGATCACCCATCGATCTCGAGTCAAGCACCTGGAAGGGAACAGCAGTTTATGCACAGCGAATCCACTAAAATTATCCAAATAAGCCTGGTTGTGATCCTGCTCCTGCTTCTGATCAGCGCCTGTGTTCCCGAACCAGTCCTCGATGAACTTCCGCCTGACCCAACGCCCTTGCTGCCAACCCTTGGCAATCCACCCACTGCTACCCCCACACAGGTTCCCACCGCTACACCGGTGCCTGTAACCCTGCACCTATCGGAAAAACTTCCATCGGAGTTGATTGCACTGGACGCCTTAAGTGGAGTGGTCATCAGCGCCGACCCCGGTGCTTCCCTGTGGTTTGGACCGGCACTGGAAGCGCCCTCTGGCGAGGTTTTGCAGACCTCAACCCTGGTGTTTGCCCTGGCTGCACCCTTCCCAACCCTGCTGGATGATATCTCTTTGGACGAGTTGCAGGCTTACTGGTTGGGGATGACTGTCGGCCGGCTGGACGAAGTGACACGGCTGTACGTGCCGGAACTTCTGTTGCAGGTCCTGGTTGAACGCTGGGGCGCCCCTGGTGAAGCCCGTATCCAAACCTTCCAGGAACCCCCTGAAGTTGCAGCGTTGTGGGAGGACAACGCCTGGATACTGCTCCCCTTTGAGGTGCTGGACCCGCAATTGAAGGTCATCCAGGTGGACGGCTGCTCACCGCTGTTCAAGGATTTTGACCTCGAGAGTTATCCTTTCACGCTTCAGTTTCAGTTAGTGCACAACGTTCAGGCAGCAAGCATCCCTGCTGATGTGCTGGAACCCCTCCTCGCGGCTATTCAGCCCGGCAACCGCGATTCGGAGATGCTGACCACCCTGGTGATGACGGGAGTGACAGCCCTGGTCAGGGCGACTGCCTACCGCATGGAAATGTATGGCGTCACCTACCCCGGGGAGAAGGTCCGCCACTGGCTGACCGAGGCAGATCTGACCCATATTTCCAATGAAGTCTCATTTTACGAGGACTGTCCCTTTCCCGACCCAACTTCCGAAAGATTGTTATTCTGCAGCGATCCGAAATATTTAGAGCTGTTTATGGATATCGGCGTGGACATCATCGAGCTGACGGGAAACCACAATAACGATTCATTAATTGTGTACGGTGTGGATGTTGTGCCGTTCACCCTTGACCTGTATGACGAACATGAAATGCTCTATTTTGGCGGCGGGCGGAACCTGGCGGAGGCGAAAACACCTCTGTTGATCACCCATAACGGTAACAAACTGGCGTTTATCGGCTGCAATGCCTTTGGACCGGATTTTGCCTGGGCAACGGATACGGGCGGTGGTTCAGCCCCCTGTGAAGATTACCAGTGGATGGCCGGTGAGATCAGCCGGTTGAGGGATGAAGGCTACCTACCGATCGCCACCTTTCAATACTTTGAAGACTATTACGATTTTGCCGCCGATCACCACAGGCGTGATTTTGGCATCATGGCTGATGCTGGCGCGGTGATCGTCAACGGAAGCCAGTCGCACCGTCCCAAGTCGATGGCCTTTACCCGCGATGCCTTTGTCCACTATGGGCTGGGAAACCTGTTTTTTGACCAGAACTGGTATATCGATATGTACGGTAATGTGGTTGTCCAAACCAGCTGGGAGTTCATTCAGCGCCATACTTTCTATGCCGGGCGCCATTTGAGCGTTGAGCTGCTGACGGCTAAGCTGATCGACTATGCGCAGCCCAGACCGATGACAGAGGAAGAACGCGCTTTATTCTTATCCGAAATATTTACTGCCAGCGGCTGGGATGTGCGCTAATTTCCCACTGGTGACACGAGGTTACAAATGCCTGTGAGCAACTTAACCTGTATCCGACCGATGTCGATCCGCCACCAGCTTTGAGCCAAAAGCTGTCAAGACCTCGAGAGTAACACGCGGGATCACCAATCCCCCCTCACCGCCTGACGATGGCATCGGTCATCCTGGCTACCCGGGTCATCACACCCACGTCGTGCACGCGGATGATGTCCGCGCCGCGATCGATGCACAGCGCCACCGCCGCCGCTGTACCTTCAACGCGTTCCTCAAGCGGCAAATTCAGCGTGTACCCGATGAAGGATTTGCGCGAGGGACCGACCAGCAGGGGGTATCCAAGGGTTTTGATCGCTCCCAGCCGATCGACCAGCTCGAGGTTTTGCTCCACCGTCTTGCCGAAACCGATCCCGGGGTCGAGGATGATGTGCGCATCGGGGACACCTGCCCGGTGTGCCAGGGCAACGCTTTCCAGCAGCTCGCGCTGGATGTCAGCAAGCAGATCATCGTACTCCACACCCACGTAACGCCCGCCCAGTCGTGCCTGCAGTTCAGCGCTGTCCGGCTTCAAGCGGTTGTGCATCAAGACCAGCGGTGCCCCATGCTTTGCAGCCACATCAGCCAGGTTTGGATCGGCGTGCAACCCCCACACATCGTTGACCCAGCGAGCTCCGCTATCCAGAGCTGCCTGTGCTACAACAGCCCGGTAAGTGTCGATGGAAAGCAGGGCGTCGGGGAAGGCAGCGTGGATGGCTGTTATCACGGGTAGCACTCGCGCCAGTTCCTCATCAGCATCCACCGGTTGTGACCCTGGACGGGTGCTCTCGCCGCCAATATCGAGGATGTCGGCGCCTTCCTGCAGGAACTGTGCTGCCTGGGCTACCGCTGCCTCAACGGCGTCGCTGCCTTTTAAAATCCCGTCTCCTGAAAAACTATCAGGAGTGACGTTGATAATGCCCATGATGAAGGTGCGTGTACCCCAGGGTAGCGGGGCAGATGGGAATGGGTCCATGGTCTTTTCTCCGGGCGTAGAGCGGTTCAATCTTCGTCTGAGGCTTCAGCTTGGGCAGGGGCTTCGACCAGCAGGTCAACCCGCTCGATTGGCCCGTCCAGGCTGTACAGGTACAGGGTGAAGGGCAGCTCGGTACCGCCTGACAACGTCCCGGGGCTGTCCCAGCGCCGGACGGCCACGATGCGCCCCTCAGCATCGAAGGCGGTCGCGTTGACCCAGGCGTAGCGTGCCGCGGGCTGACCTGCAGGCAGGCTCACCCGACCGCGCACCGTCGCCAGGCGGCAATCAGCGTTAAGCTCCAGGGTTTGCTGCGTGATGGTGGCGGGCAGGTAGCGCTGATCGCCAGGCATGACCGGCAGCAGGAAATTCACCCGCGCGTTGACGGTGTACGCGTCAGGCAAGGGCGGCTGGATGTAAGCGATCAGGGGCAGGGCGTTCCCGTCCGGCAGCAGGTTGAGGGGCATGATGGCAGAAACTTGCAATGTTTCATCGCCATGGTGCAGGGTGAATACGCCTGAGAGGTTTTCAACCGGCTTACCGGTATTGTTGGTTATCAGCACAAAGCACCACAACCCGCCCTGGGGGTCCGGATAGCAATCTGGCGGTTGGAAATCGGTGAAAAATGGTGTGGCGGTGGGGGTCAGTTCGACCAACGGCGTGGCCGTGGAGTCGGGTCCGGGGGTGATTGGGATCAACAGGGTGGTGCCGACACCCATGGCACGCGGATTAACCGAGGGGTTGGCAGTCATGATCTGCTGTGGGCTGACATTAAAGCGCCAGCCGACGCTGTAAAAATCATCGCCTTCCAGCACCGCGTAATAGACCGGGGTCATGGTGGGTGTGACCGTCGGCGAGGAAGTGGGGGTGACGTAGTCGGTGGGCAGCGGCGTCGCTGTATGGGTGGAAGTGGGATAGGGACGCAGGGTCGAATCGCGTGTGGGGCTGGCTGTGAGTGGCTCAAGCGTTGGGGCTGGCGCGCAGGCGGGCAGGGCGATCCCCGCCAGGATGAGAGTCAACAGGCAGACCAGCAGTGTTTTTTGCATGTAAAGATTATACCCGGGAGGGGTGAGATCACTCTGCAAACGAGATGGTTGTCGAGCGCTGTTTTCTCATCTCGCATCGGCAGGTGAAGCGGTTTATCCGTTCCCTTCCTGCTCGGGGATGAGCTGATCTCCCTGGCACAGGGTCCCGCCCGCTTCCACGCTGGCATAACGCACGCCATCAATCAGCGGGCAGGGCAGACCTTCCTGGATCAGGATACACTCGGGGTAACAGCTTTTATCCTCGGGCAGGATGCGGATGGTCACAGCCCCGCAGGTCAGTCGTGCACCCTTTGGGGGCATCCATTCACAATCCAGGGTGATATCCGCCTTGAAGCGCGGGTAACACAGACCGATTTCTTCAGCCGAGTCGACCTCCTGGCGCGCCGACAGGCTGATCAGGCTGAGGGGGCGCGTGGCAGACTTGAGATGACTGCCCTCTACACCGGTTTCATTGATGGTCACGCAGGGCTGCTGAAGATGGAAATAAGCGATTTTATATATGTTTTCCATGCAAGCGATTATACCCTTAGCGAGTGGATTGGCGATAATACAGCAGTTTTTCCAGCCCTTGACGATTTTGGTTGGCTGCGCCAACCACATTGATTAAGTTGATTGCTTTTTCATCCCTCACCGACTGACTATCTCCGGTCCGCCGACCGGCGGTCACCCCTGGTGAAATCCTCACTGCCCACGCCCCGATTCCTGTTGGTATAATAATGGGATGATGTTTCAATTCATACCTGATCTTTCCAGCACGCACCGGGGGAGCGGCTATGACCTCTCTTGACCTACGCGTCGCCACCCTGAATATCGGCGGCGGCGAAAAAACCTTCGATGACTTTACCCAATCGACCCAGGCGTCGCGCCAGAAAGCGCTGGAAATGCTGGTCAAGCAGTTGGAAGCCGATGTTCTGTGCCTGCAGGAGGTCACCCAACACATGGACGTCGACGGGCTGACCCACAGCCTGATGGATGTGATCGAAAGGACGGATCACTACCCCCACGCATTCTTCGGTAAAATCATCTCGATGGAAACCCACATGCAGGTCAAAAAAGATGTGATGGTCAAGGGTATCTTCTCAGATTGGTGGAACTGGTCGATGGGAAATTCTATCCATTCCTGCTTTCCCTTTGCCCGCCTGGCTGATCCCGCGCGTTCGGGCATGCCGCGCAATATCCCCATCTTTCAACCGCTGTCCTATGAAGGCAACCGGGATACCGACCCCCGATATGTGCTGTTGACGCGCTTGAAAGAGGCGCCTTACCCGTTTATTGCCAATCTGCACCTGACCACCCTGGTGGGCGAGCGCCCGCCGGACATGATCCCTCGCAAGAGGGAACAGGCGCATTTGATGCGCTTTCAGCAGATCAGCCGCTTTTTAGACCTGGTACGCACCTATATTTTGGAGAAAAACGAACCTTTGATTGTCGCCGGCGATTTCAATGCCACCGAAGATGAAGCAGGCATTCGGCATCTGCTGGATGCGCATCCCGAGTTTATGCGCCTGCAGCCTGAAAACGACGGTCCGACCCACCCTGACCTGTCGCGTGCAGTGGACCACATTTTCTTTTTCCCCCGCTCGCGCCTGGTGGACTATACCTGCTGGATCGATACCAGCGACCTCAGCCGGCGAGCATCCGATCACCTTCCGGTGGTCGCTGAGCTACAGATCAGGTAAACCGACTTTGAATTTCTGCTGTGCCAACCCGTTTCCGGTCAGCGGCGCAGCGTGAATGAACAGGATATTTAAAAATTGGAAAACACAAATATGGCACCTGAATCACAACACAGAAAGTATTTTGGCACCGATGGCATTCGCGGTCATGTTGGCAGCGATCCGCTGATGCCCGATTTCATCACCCGCCTGGGTTATGCGGCTGGAACGGTGATCTCGCGCCAGGCAGAGCATCCCACCTTTGTGATCGGGCGCGATACCCGTCAATCGGGTGAGATGCTGCAAAACGCGTTGACCGTGGGCCTGCTGGCCAGCGGCGCCAACGTGATCGACCTGGGGGTCATCCCCACGCCCGGGGTCGCCTTCATGGTCAACGAAATGCATGCAGAAGCCGGGGTGGTGATTTCAGCTTCTCACAACCCGGTGAACGAGAACGGGATCAAATTCTTTAACCAGGGCGCCCTGAAGCTCAGCGAAGGCATCGAACTGGAGATTGAATCCCTGCTGGAGAAGCCGTTATCCCTGCGTCTGGCACAGGCAGACCGGTCCACGCAGCGCATGGATGGCACGCACCTGCGCAAATTGTATGTTGATTACCTGGTGGGCGAACACCAGGATCTGAACCTGAATGGGATCAAACTGGTTGTGGATTGCGCCAACGGGGCGGCATCCTGGTATGCCAGCGAGGTATTTTCACGCCTGGGCGTTGACGTTGTGGCGGTGCATGCCTCGCCTGATGGCACGAATATCAACCGGGATTGCGGCTCAGAGCACGTGCGCCAGTTTCCCGAAGACCTTTTCGCACTGATCCGACAACATCGGGCCAATTTCGCCGCCGGGTTTGACGGTGATGCGGACCGGGTGATTTTTGTGGATGAGACCGGTCACCTGGTGGACGGCGACCATTTCCTGGCGATCCTGGGCGATTACCTGCAGAGCCAGGGCAGACTGCTGGGCGACACTGTGATCAGCACGACTATGCGCAACGGAGCCCTGGTGAACTATTTTACCGACCGAGCGATCAACTTTGTCGAAACGTCGGTGGGCGACAAATATATCATGGGTGAACTGCACAAGATGAACCTGCAAAACCACCCCAATAACCAGATCGGCCTGGGCGGAGAGCAATCCGGGCATATCATTTTGATGGATCAAAAGCATACCACCGGCGACGGGCTGCGCTCGGCGATTTACCTGCTGCGTGCTTTTCTGGCTAGTGGGCGGTCAACCCTGGCTGAGCTGGCGGAGAGCATCCATAAATATCCCCAAATCATCGCCTCTGCCACAGTGAACCGGAAAATTGACCTGGAAGAACTTGAGGGCGTGGTTGCCCTGCGGGAGGCGCTCAGAGATGAGCTGCCGGGTTTGACCCGCGTCAATTTACGTTATTCCGGAACGGAGCCCATGGTGCGCCTGATGCTCGAAGCAGACACGCGCCACACGGAGGCTGAACTGGCTGAAAAAGCCTATGCCCTGTGCGAGGCGGTCCAGGTCGGAACGAACACGCCGGCGGGCAGCCGACTGGAAGTATTAAACGTCTCTCGCGGCGGGTTGATCCCCAGACCGGGGTGATCAAACCACCGGTTTGATGGGATAGAAAATCAATAAAACCAGTATTTTATTTTTAGGAGTATTACATGGATCCATTGGAGTTTGCCTTTGATCAGATCACAGTCCTGCAATTGGGGACGGCCTTTAACCGGTTCAACCGGGCTTTGATGACCGCTGAAAGCGAAGCAGATTGGCATGCCTCAGTGGCTGCCATGGACCAATTTATCGATATCCTGGCGCAGCGGGTGATTTCAGACCCTGAATTAATCGCACAGATGCCAATTCATGCCTCGCGAGCCTTCAGCATCCTGCTGACCCTGGCTGCCACGGGGACGCAGTACCGTCTGGAGCAGTACCTCCCCCAAGATGCCGCCGGCCGGGAGCGCCGGGCGCTGATCGACGCGGTTTACCTGCCCCTCACCGGGCAATTGCGCAAAAAGGCGATCAACCTAGCGGCAGAATTCCTGGCAGCACCGGTCTTTGACAGCTTGCGAGATGATATTGACCATGAAATTCTGCCCCTGCTCCACAGCATGGACTTTGAGCAGGACCGAGATCGCTGGATGCCCTTCCGGGTGATCCAGATCGGCAATATTTATGAACGATTGTTTATGTTCCGCCTGCGCACGCAGGACCCGCGCTTGATCGGCAATACACACGGACCGGGCTTGCTGCGCATGATCTACGACCGTAAGTACCTGCGTTTTGGCACGTCCGGGGTGCGCGGCCGTTGGGGCGCAGATTTCACCGAGCGGCGTGCCAAACAGGTAGCCCAGGCAATCTGTGATTTTCTAAACGATGTTGGTGTACCTAATTTTGTGGGCAGAGAGAACCTGGCTGGACGCAAGATCGTCATCGGCTATGATACCCGTAGAAATGCGGACCGGGTAGCAGAATGGACTGCACAGGTCTGCCTGGCGAATGGTTTCCAGGTGGAATTTGCCAACCGCGATACACCCACGCCAGCCCTAGCCTTTTACCTGACGGATGCGCTGCCACCCGATGAGGTGGCTGGGCTGATCATCTGTACAGCCAGCCACAACCCGCCGGAATGGCAGGGGATTAAGTTTAACCCGCGCCTGGGTTACCCGGCGCCCACTAACCTGACGGATTTCATCGCCTTTCGCATCAACGAATTGCAATTAGAGGATGCCGATGCGCGCGTCACGAATATGGAAGAAGGTCGGCAGGAAGGGCGTCTGCGCGGCTTTGATCCGCTGGATGATTACGTGGCGTGGATCAAAGATAACGGCAATGGGAATGCCCGCATTCCGATTGACTTTGACCGCATTCGGGAATTCTTCAGCGATAAGATGGTGGTGATTGACGAGTTTCATGGTTCCGGTCGGGGGTATCTGACCCGCCTGGTGGGCGAGGCTGGTGTGCGTTACACGGTGCTGCATGCCCAGCGCGACCCGGAACTGACCGGGCTGGATTACGCTAACCCTGAAGAACCCTTTATTAATCCACTTAAAGCGAAGGTGAGGGAAACGGGCGCCCACCTCGGTCTGGGAATGGATACCGACGCCGACCGCTTTGGGGTGGTATCTCTGGGCGGGGTATATTTCCGCCCGAACCAAATTTTAACCATGCTGGTGCGCTACCTGGGCGTGGAACGCGGCTTTACCGGCCGGGTGATTGCCACACAGACGGGCTCCCCCCTGATTGAAATTTTGGCAGGAATGATCCCGGGCAATGAGGAGAACAAGCCTGCAGAGGGTGCACTCCCGGGGTATGTGAGCCATCCCTTCTATAAGATCGTTATCGGAAGCCCGAAGGACCGCATTTTACAAAACGCTTTCCTGGTGCCCGTGGGCATCAAATACATTGAGGAAATCCGGCGTGTGGACCGCTCCTACCGGGCGCAAAACCCGCTACCGGCGGATTGGCGCGACCGCATCCTGATTGGCGGAGAGGAATCCTCGGGGCTGACCAGCCGCGGGCACATCACCGACAAGGACGGGCCGTGGGCGAACCTGCTGATCATGGATATGCTGGCTTACTTCGGAACCCGGCCAGAGAACCCGCTGACCACCATTGACGAGATCTGGGAGGATACGGTCAGGATGCCGGGTTTGTGGGAAACCTTTGGATGTTCACCGGATGACGCCACTTCACATACCGGCCGCGTGGATGTGGATGCTCCCCTGGAAGCCAAGGAAGCTTTCATCGACCATTACCTCAACCTGGGCGCAGGCGCTGAGGTCGCCGGGATGGGCATCGCCTTCCTGGGCGGGATCCGTTATGAAGTGGCTGAAATGCAATTGAAAGATGCCGAGGGGGATGAGCGCTACCAGTTGCGGGTGCGCGCCTCGGGCACAGAACCGATCAACCGGGTGTATGTGGAGAGCAAAGACCCGCTTTTGGGCAAGGTGATCATCGATGCTGCCCTGGACCAGCTGGAGACATTGACAATCCAGGAGATTTGTGCGGCTTACAGCCAGTGGCGCCTGGTGGATATGCTGTCCCAGACACGCTTCACTGAGAAGACCTGCCAGGCTGTGCAAGCAACGATCGCAGCGCGCGGTTGGCCGGTGGCTGAAATTAAAGTTAAGCTGTTGACTCTGATGGGGGCGCTGGAAGCGCGCAATCGCAAGATCGCCGCGGTTTGGCTGGAGGAGTTGACAGCTGACTGTTGACAGCCTGCTGTTATGGTGAGGCTCCGCAGGGGGCGACTGTCAAGCGCCTGGCGAACAGCCACCACCGACAATCGACCAGCTATTGCCCGGTAATTATGATCAAATTACGACTGCCAAAGGCATAAATACCAGGTGGCACCGTTTCACCGTCAAAGATATGGTCTCTGAGGGCATATGCAAAGGCGCTCTGATCCACGATGCGGTCGTATGGGTCCAGTTCGAAAAAGGGCTGGTAGCGCGCGGCCAGGAAACTGACCCGCTCCATATCCAGCTTAACCTGCGGCCAGTTGTTGCGTGGCACCAGGATCGGGTGGTTAGCCAGTAAGATCAGCTCATCGGGCAACTCTGGCAGCAGCGCCTCTAACTCATGCAAAAACAGGAAGGGATAAGCCTCATCGCGTTCGTCAAAGGCGCGGTTGGCTTCCTGATGGGCGCTGCGCGGCGAAAAATAGGTCGACCCATCCCGGATCGCCACCTGGATATAGGCTGTGCCGCCCGCCGGGATCACGCTGATCGGCACATTTTCGCCTGGAGTGCCGCCCAGCACCAATTGCATGGGCAGGGGCTCGTCATTAAAAGCATGTGCCACATTCAGGTAATAGACGGTGATCGTCTCCCCCTGAAAGCGGAATTTGCGCTGGTGAATGCCGCGATCCAGCAATTGAAAAGCCATAAATGCCCACAGGTCATTGACTTCATCCAGATTGTTATAGCCGGTGTGGGTAACGTGAATGTAGGACCAATCGATCGTCATGCCAAAGTTATCCTGCAGCGGAAATAACACCGCCGGTCTGAGCGGCGCCAGGCTGGGGGTAGGCGTCAGGCTGAGGATTCTGAAGGGCGTGGGGGTCATAGTCGGCGTGCTGGTGGGAGGCGAGGTGATCGTAAACGCCAGTGTGCTGGTGGGGGTGGGCGTAAAAGTAGGCGTGTTGGTGGGGGTCGGGGTGAGTGTCGGCGAGGGGGTGGCTGTGAGCGTCTCGGCGCTGCCTGGCGCGCGCGTGGATTGACAGCCGGAAGCCGCCAGAAGCAACAGGGTCAGGATCAGGATCAGCGGTGATCTGGTGAGCTTAGGCATCATGGGCCGTGTGCGGTGCGTGTGATTCCTCAAAACGGGCGGGTGATGGCAGCAGCGCCGTATCCAACCACGGATGCGGTATCCCCGGAGGTCGCTGCTGAAGTGTTGTATTTAAGCAGAGTCACATCGGTGGCGCCCAACGGTGCTGAAGCCCATAATGCCGCAGCGATTGGCGCCAGGCCGCAAGCCTGCCCCTGCCCCAGATCTTTGAGGTCAAACAAGCCCTCGGGTGAGAAAGCCTCCAGCATGTTCAGCACGTGTGCATCCAGCTTTTCCGCCTGGGATTGAGCATAGAAATGTGACAGGTCGCTGCTGGCAACCAGCAGGCATGCTGTGGACTCGAAGACTTCAGCCAAAACCTCAGCCAGCGCTTTGGTCACCTGGCGGGATTGGTCGCGAAACATAATCGGGATCAGGGTGAACTCGCCTGACAGGGCTACCTGCAGGAAGGGCAATTCAATCTCCAGGGAATGCTCATAATCATTGCTGATGGGGGTCAGCCCGAGCCCAATTTTCTCGATCAGCCTGGCGTTGATTTGATCGATTATGTCATCGGCCAGGGGAATCTCGCCCAGGGGGGTCCAGTAAGCACGATGAGCACTGGTCAGCAGGGATTGCGGGTAATACTGATGCATGGGTGCCAGCAGGCAGACGTAATCAAAGCTGCGCCCCTGAACAGTCTTGAAAGCATGCCCCGCAACCGTTCCTGAATAGACATAACCTGCATGGGGTGCCACCAGTCCGACCACCTGACCGGGCAGGGGGGGATTTACAGCCGCGTCGAGAAAAGCAGATACGCTATTTCTGAGCTGGATTGCGTTGCCCGGGTACCAGGTGCCTGCAATTGGGGAAGGTCTGACGGTTCGTTTTTCAGTCATCATGATTAAATTTTAGCATAAACCTGGCTCGAATTCCATAATCCTCCCTGAGCAAGCTGGCGGTTTGATCATTTACGAATTTTAAGTGCTGGTTCAGGTTCAATTCAAGAAATTCCAGGGGTTGACCCGTCCGTAATCGTCGCTTCGCATCTCAAAATGCAGGTGCGGTCCGGTAGACTTGCCGGTACTGCCCATCAACCCGATGGTGTCGCCCTGGTAGACTTCCTGTCCGCATACGACGATCACCTGGCTGAGGTGGGCGTACAGGGTTTGCCAGCCTGCCCCATGGTCGATGACGACCATCTCGCCATAGCCATGATCATTCCATCCTGCGTACACCACCACGCCGTGGTCGGCAGCGAAGATCAGGTTACCGATACTGCCGGCAATATCGATGCCAAAATGGTTGGTTTCAGGGGAGTAGTCAAAACCAGACAGGTGCCGTTCGGTTGTGGGCCAAATAAAGGTGAGCGACCCGGTCACCCCGTCATAACTGGCGCTGCAGGCGCCCGGGCCGAGGTTCCGGGCTTTAGCGGGTTCATCCCGGCTGATGCGCGGCGTGCGCCAATCCGTGAACATGCCCTGACCGCCCGGGATGACCAGCATTTTGTCTGGCGGAATGTGAGGATTAGAATAATCACCGATTTGATTGGGATCAAGTTCGTTTCCTGGCCAGTTGATGATGTCCTCGGGGGTGACCTGATAAAAGGCGGCGACGCCGTTCAAACCTTCGCCCGCGCTCCACTGGTGATATACGCCATCTACGGGCAGGATGTTGATGGTCTGACCGGGCAGGATGAGGTGCGGGTCATCGCCCAGGGTGTAGCGATTACCCCACAGGATGCTCTCTGGTTTGAGGTTGAATTTATCCGCAATGGAAAATATCGAATCGCCGGATTCTATGGTGTATTGGATGACCTCATTGCGAGCTAAACGATGTGGCAGGACGGTGTTCAGGCCCATTGCGCGGGAGATGCCCTCCGTATCAGCGCCGCCGGCATGAAAAATGGGGACAGCGGGGGGTGGCGCTGTCTCGCCCAGGGATTCTGCCAACGCTACACCGCTGCTTTCATAAGCGGGTTCGGGATCATGCTGGGAAAAAGCGCCCATCACCCATACCACCAGCAGGATTAACAGGGAGGTCGTCAATACGGTAGCTCCCCGCAGGACAGAATCGCCCAATCCCCAGTGGCGCAAGCGCTCCCAAAATTGAATGTATTTGGGTTCAGAGGGCACTGATGTTGCTTCAGGTGGGAAGGCGGCTTCGCTGGAGGCTGTTTCGGGAAGCTGCCAGGGATTACTTGTATCCTTCATGTTTTATCTTGCTTAAAAGTTTAGCATTATTTAAGAAAAAAGGCGAATCTTGAGTCAATCATGTAATATGGCGCTATTGTTTGATAGCAATTGATTAAAACAGCGTATCCAGGCTCAGGTGTTTTCGATAGCGGATCGCAGTTAGCAGCACAGGTACCCGGGGTGTTAATCACCTGGCATGAACTGAGGATCAAATACAGCGCCCGGGTTGGCTTGTGGAGCGAATTGGTTGAGCGAGCTGAGCAGGCGGCTCAGAGCATTTCATTCGGCATTTCATAGCGGGATAACCGGTCAGATAGATCAGCAATCCGATTTTCGAGCAATTGCTGGCGGTAGCTGATGGTCACATCTGCCTGGGTGCGTTCGATGATGCTGCGGGCAATATCAGTCCGGCGGCGCAAGCCATAGGTGAGGGCATCGGGATAATCCATGGTGACCAGCAGGGCATAGATGCTGTCCATATTATCCAGCAGGCGTTCGACTTCAGGGGAATGACCGGTGTGCATCAGATCCATGATCCTGCGGCGCAACTCGCCAACCACCTCAGACATCCCGTTGAGGTAAGTGGCATAGCTCACCTGCAGGTCCTCCGGGGTGGAATAATCCTCATTCAGGATGATGGTCACGGTGAGGTGAGCCTCGCAATATTCCTTAAGCGCGTCCTGTGTATAACCGGAAAAATACAGGTCGGGTTCATCTGCCAGGTCGGTTCGCAGGGCTTCAGCTAGCAGTTTTGCCTGAGCAAGATGGTTGCGGGCGAGGCTGGCCTCATTGCGATGGATCGCGCGAATGGCACGCGCCGCATGGCGCGTCAGTTCGCGGCTGTGAGCCAGCGCTTTATCCCGCTTTTCAGTTTTCCGTTCAAAGGACTCCCTGATCCGATCGGAAAGCGACTCCAGGTGGTTATCCATCAACCACCTTCAGGTGGATCGATGGGGCGGAACAGGTCATCAGCCAATGAATGACTGCCCGGTATGGTAATCTTGCCAAAATTGGTCTCATAGCGCTTAAGGTTTTCTGTCAGGGCCTGCAAGAACAGTTTGGCAGCTGTAGGGGACATCATCAAGCGAGAATTAACCTCGAATTTGGTGACGCCCGGTAACAGCAGAGAAAAATCGAGGACAAACTCCGACACCGTATGCGCAATCCGGACGAAATTTACATATTTAGACTCCAGATCCTGCGGGATTTCGAGATTAGGGATTGGTTTTTGGGTCATAGGCTCTTTGGCTTAGAAGGGAATTTCGTCGTCGGTTTCTGGGCTTCCGTGTACGTCGCCGAAATCATCTTCACCGCCGCCTCCGCCGCGAGATTCGTATGGCAAGAATTTAACCTGTTGCGCCGTGATTTCAAAGGATGCAGCTGGTGTTCCGTCCTGGCGATTGAAAATCCTGGGATTACCGGTCTGCGGATCTGGTCGCAATCGACCGATGACCAGAACGGGCCGACCCTTTTTGAGATATTGGTTACAGGATTCTGCTTGCGCCCCCCATACCGAAACGCGGAACCAGGTGGTTTCATCAACCCGTTGCCCGGTGTTGCTGGTGTATTTATTGGAGGTGGCAACTGAGAAACTGGTAACCGCCTGACCATTTGGCGTGAAGCGCATGTCAGGGTCATTACCTAAATACCCTACAATGGTGATCTGTTGATACATGTGTGCTCCCTTTCCTGGATGAGTGTGTAAGTAACCCTATTTTACTTGATTATTTAAAGAATTTTAATACCAATCCTGTGCATACCAATGTAGATAAAGTTCAAGATGGGTTGACCAGTAGGCTTCGGTATGTCCGCCGTTGAACAGGTACCAGATGTGGGGGATGTGGTAAGCATTCAAACGGTCAGCAAAGTTCTGGGCAGACCAGCGCTCAGGGTCAGAACGTCCAATATCAATAAAAAAATCGGGTAGACCAGCGTCAGGCATTTCTGCCAGCCAGCCATCCAGCCGACCACCATCGACTTCGAACAGGGGCAGACTGTGCGCTCCCACGCGGCTGAAGAGATGCGGATGCTCAAAGCCAAAGTGGACCGCCCATGCTGCACCACGAGAAAGCCCACCAATTGCCCGGTAAGCTCTCTCGGGTAGGGTGCGGTATTGCTGATCGACGAACGGGAACAATTCCTGCACCAGGGCATCGGCGAAGGCAGAGTTGAGTGGCGGTTGGAACCGGGCTTCAGCGGGCATGACGATGATGAAGGGGGCAATCCGACCCTCGGAAATCAGGGCATCCATCTGCTCAGCCACGCCCAGACGCACCCATTGATCCTGTGTGTAGGAAAGACCGTGCAGCAAATAGGTGACCGGGTAATCTTCTGTGAGATCCTCGTGGTAACAGGGCGGGAGGTAAAGCAGGTAGTGCAGGTCTTCCCCCAGGTGCTCGCTGAACAATGCTTCGCTGAGAACCTGTCCCCCTGCATGGCGGCAATCAATGCTGGTCATGGTTATCCCCGGTGTTGGGCTTGGCTCTTGCGCTGTAGGCGTGGCGGAAACTGCTTTCGACGCAATTGGTGTAACGCTGGCTGTATGAGGTGCAACCGGCACACCGGTTGTTTGAGCAGGAGCAGGTTCAAGAGGCACAATCGTCGCGGGGCTTTCACCAGCCTGGCAGGCGGCAGCACTGAACATCAATATGAGCACACAGGCCAGGTAAGCCGCGCTTTGAAAAAGAACGAGGACGGTATCTTGACGTTTACACATGGTTCGGATTATACTCTTATCTGCCGGGGTGTAGCGCAGACGGCCAGCGCGCCGCGTTTGGGACGCGGAGGTCGGCGGTTCAAGTCCGCCCACCCCGACTGACGGTTGAATGGGAAGGTGAACGACCACAAATCCATCGTTCCCTTGCCATTTTTTCATCTCTGATCGATCAACGGATTAAGGGTGACATTTTGACCCAACCTTTCCTTTCCATCATTATCCCAGCCCATAACGAAGCTGAACGGCTTCCATCCACCCTGGAGAAAATTGACCGCTTCCTCGCGCAGCAGGCGTATCCAGCCGAAGTACTGGTGGTGGAGAACGGCAGCAGCGATGCAACTTTAACCCTTGCTCAAAGCTACCAGGAACGCATGCCATACCTGCGGGTGTTAACAGAAGCACCGCGCGGGAAAGGCCTGGCTGTGCGGCGCGGCATGCTGGCAGCACAGGGCGAATACCGCTTTTTATGCGACGCTGATTTATCGATGCCCATTGACCAGGTGAACCGTTTTTTACCCCCCGCCCTGGCAGGGGTGGACGTGGCCATCGGGTCGCGCGAGCTGCCCGGGTCGGTGCGCTATGATGAGCCGGGCTATCGGCACCTGATCGGGCGGGTATTCAACGCCATGGTGCGCGGGCTGGTGCTGCCAGGAATCCAGGATTCGCAGTGCGGATTCAAGTGCTTCCGGGGTGATGTCGCCGATGCCGTCTTCCCCCTGCAAACCCTGGTCGGGATGTCTTTTGATGCTGAAGTATTATTCATCGCCTGGCAGATGGGTTACAGTGTGTGTGAAGTGGCGATCGACTGGTATTTTGATCCTGACAGCAGGGTTAGGCTAGTGCAGGATTCGTTACTCATGGCGTTCGATTTGCTGAAAATCCGCTCAAACGCCAGGCAGGGGCTGTATGACGCCCAGGGTTAAATTTGACCCGGCGCTGCTGCCCGAACGACCGGACCTTTCCTTTGAAAACGAATTATGGAAAAAGGGGGCAACCCTGGTGGCTGGCATCGATGAGGCCGGGCGCGGCGCGCTGGCCGGGCCGGTGGCCGTCGGCGCGGTGGTACTGCCGGGTGAGCAGGTTGATTTAATGTCCCGTCTGAGCGGTATCCGCGATTCCAAGATCATGACATCGGCTGAACGGGAGCACTGGGCAGCAGAGATCAGGACGGTCGCGCTGGGCTGGGGGGTGGGTTTCGCTTCCAATACGGAAATTGATCATATGGGTATTGTCCCGGCCACACGCCTGGCGGCTCAGCGGGCGCTGGACGCCCTGAATGTGACTCCTGCACACCTGCTGGTGGATTACCTGCTCCTGACGGGGGTAACAGTCTCTCAAACAAGCCTGGTCAAGGGCGACGCCCGTTCTCTGTCGATCGCAGCGGCTTCAATTTTAGCTAAAACCGGTCGGGATGCCGTGTTGATTGAGATGGAACAGATCCACCCCGGGTACGGCTTTGCCCGCAATAAGGGCTATGCCACCCGCACGCATCGTTTGGCGGTACGCGAGTTGGGGCCGTGTGCGGTTCACCGGCGGAGTTTTGCGCCGGTGTGTGAATATGATTCATTGTTTCCGCCTGAGATGTAGATACCTGCCAAGGATGCAGGTGGCTCCAGTGATTAATTCCGCCCCCAATCCCACAGACTTGAGAGGTCATACGCCTTTTTGTCCGCGGAGAGCCAGGCAATGGGCGGCATGACCCGTTTGAAGTGGTTCTGACGCACCCTGTGCACCACGCGCTTGACAAATTCGCGCGCAAAGCCCGCTTTGATGCAGGCTTCGGGATGATAGCCCCGCTCGACCAGCAAATACAACAGCCCGTCGACCTCGCCGTAGGTGAAGCCCAGCTCATCTTCGTCGGTTTGTCCTTCCCACAGGTCGGCTGAAGGTGCTTTGTTGATCACTGTTAAAGGTACGCCCAGGTGCCGGGCCAGCAGGCGCACCTGGGTTTTGAACAAATCGCCCAATGGCTGCAAGGCAACGCCCGAATCGCCGTGGACGGTGGTATAGCCCAGCAGCAGCTCAGTTTTATTGCTGGCGCCCACCACCAGACCGTTGAAGACCACGGATTGGTCAAACAGCACGATCATGCGCATGCGTGCCATAAGATTGCCCGCCCGTAAGCGGCTCATATCGGGGAATTTAGCGATCAACGGGTCGACCATGGGGGTGATCTCGACTGTCAGCGACCGGACGCCGAGGGCATCAATCATCGCCTGTGCATCAACCAGCGTATGCTGCGGCGAGGTCCTATAGGGCAGGCGCACCGCCAGCACATTTTCAGGTCCCAGCGCTCTGGCACATAAATACAGGCTGACCGCTGAATCCAGACCGCCGGAGACGCCCAGCAGGGCACGCTGGAACCCTGCCCGGTTCAGTTCAGTGCGGATGAACCCGGTGAGGATTTTTTCAGTCTGTTCAGCCTCGATGGTCAGGTCGATGTTCATGTTTTACCCGTTTCGGCGCTCGTCATTCTTTCCGTAAATTCGTTGAGCGAGGTGGTCTTTGCTGTATTTTACCTGGTTTTGATCCGAAAATATTCAGCGGCCTGTCAGTATAAGTGATCAAGGTATAATATTTTTATCGTCCATTGTTTAAGCAGCATTGATTTTTAAAAATCACCCTGAGCAATGCGAGCCAGGCGTACCAGATAGCATGAGTTTCAGTATGAGCGATTGGTCCATCCACGTTGCCAGTTGGCGCGATTACACCCAGTTATCCCAGCTCGAACGGGCGTGTTTTCCGGCAGAAGACCTGTGGCCTTTTTGGGACCTGATCGGCGTGCTGACCCTGCCCGGTGTGGTGCGTTTAAAGGCACTTGTGGGCGAGCAGATGGTGGGATTCATTGCTGGCGAGCGTGATCTTGAAAGGCGCATCGGCTGGGTGACCACCCTCGGCGTGATGCCTGAATACCGGCGTCTCGGCATCGCCCTGGCTTTGCTGGCAGCCTGCGAACGGGACCTGGATATGCCCAACATCCGGCTCAGTGTGCGGGAATCTAACCGGGCGGCTATTTGCCTGTATGAGGGGCAAGGTTATGCGATCATTAACCGCTGGAAGAAATACTACGTGGGCGGTGAAGATGCCCTGGTGTTTGAAAAAAGAATTTGACATTACAGGCGAGGAGGTTTATACTCAGACCCATGAAGCTGTGTGCAAAAGGTACATATGCAAACAATCAACCGAAGACAAAGAGTTTATAGCACGCCGGCAGGACCGCGCGTGCTTTTTTTTATTTCCCCACCTATAGAAAGGAAAAGTGCGCCATGGACTATGGAATGATTGGCAAAATGGAAAAAGCCAAACGCTACGCAGAAGAACGAGAACGGATTGTATTCAAGCAATTCAATGTCCTGTTTACAGGGAATCACAACGATCACACGGTGACCTATGAAGATGGGGAGTGGGGCTGTACGTGTGAATTTTTTCACTCACGCGGCCGCTGCAGCCATACCATGGCGCTCGAGTTGATTCTCGAGCAGATGGTCGATATTGCCCAGGAAGTCTGATCTCGCAATTTATTGCACTCAACAAGAAAATACCAGGCCGTGCGATGACACGGCCTGTTTTTTTAACCCGTAGTAGTCATGTATTACGAGCTGACACAAAAAAATTTCCAGCAGCGATTTCATAGCAAAACCGAAACCCGCCGCTGTTTGCACAACCCCCTTAATCGATTACCCTAATCTTTGAACAGGTTGGGCTCTTCCACCAACCGCCTTTGCGGTTGGAGATTATCCAGGATGTGCATATCCTCTCCGTCAAGCTGGAAGAAGATATCCGCGTTCTCCAAAATACGTGCCTCGTGGATCGATTTTGGGATGGTCACCAGGTCGTGGTTGACCAGCCAAGCCAGCATCACCTGGGCGGGTGTTCTGGAGTATTTTTGGGCGATTTTCACCAGTTTTTCGTGGTTGAAAAACTTCGCCCTGGCAACTGGACTGTAGGCTTCAATTTGAATCCCTTTTTCCCGGCAATACGCCAGCAGTTCTTGTTGATAGAGAAAGGTGTGAAATTCAACCTGGTTAATCGCCGGGACCACATCGGTTCTGCCCAGTAAGTCTTCAAGCAGATCAACAGGGAAGTTGCTGACGCCAATGCTGCGGGTCAGACCGCGTGAATGCAATTCAACCAGCGCCTGCCAGGTTTCAAAGGTGCGCTCGATATTTGACAGGTTAGGCCAGTGGATCAGCAGCAGGTCAACATACTCTGTTTGCAGCGCCTGCAGGCTTTTTTCTAACGAGCGCATGCTCTTTTCATACCCCTGGTTTGAGGTAGTGATTTTTGTGGTGATGTAAATATCTTCTCGCGAGCGGCCGCTGGCTTTCCAGCCTTTGCCGACATCCTTCTCGTTATCATAGCCCTGGGCGGTGTCGATGTGGTCATAGCCGTGGGTGAGGGCAAATTCTACTGCGTGTTGACAATCCCGACCGCGTGCCAGCCACGTGCCCAGCCCCAGCAGGGGAATCTCAACCCCGTCATTAGTGGTGATCTTTTTCTTCATCGCACTCCTTTCTTTTTAACGTGTGGGGTTTTAATTCTACCTGCTGAAACCTGGGATAAAAACCTGCTGCTCAGTTATGGATTGGACAAATTGCTAAAATTTTGCTCCAGTAAAAAGAAGCTGGCCGGATTAAATGGCATTAAGGGCTTTCCCGGTATACTTAATCTGCCCGGCCGGCTGTGAGCCTATTTATTACAACTATTCAAGGAAATAGGATTGAACAAAATCACTCGTTGGGTTCGTTATAATTTGCGTTATTTTGGCCAACCTCCCTGGGATACGGGCATTTCACCGCCGGAATTGATTCGATTTCTACAAAGCGTCCCACCGGGTAAAGCCCTGGATGTGGGTTGCGGTACGGGTACCAATTTAGTAAGCATGGCCTCTTACGGCTGGCAGGTGGTCGGGATTGACCTGGCCTGGATTTCCGTAATTAAGTCGCGCACCAAGCTGAACCAGGCTGGGGTGAGGGGCCGTGTGATCCACGGGGATGTTTCCTCAGGGGTACGCCCGGGAAAAGAATTTGACCTGGTTTTGGATATTGGCTGTTATCATGATTTGCGCTCCAGAGAGCGTTCAGCTTACCAGGCTAATTTGGCAAATTGGCTGAAACCGGGTGGTTATTTTCTGCTCTATGCACACCGAAAAAAGGCTGTTACGGATCTACATGGCCTATCTGAAAGCGATTTCGTCCAGCTTTCAGACTTTTTGTGCTGCCAATGGCGTGAAGACTCTGTTGAGCGTCGGCCAGACGGTGGTGGTGGTCACCCGTCGACCTGGGCAGCCTTTATGCGCTGTAAAAATGATGATCAAGCGAAAAGCTTGCCCGTAACTGGAGAGGGTTGAATTCTTTGCAAGAATTTTTAGAAATTTACACGGCCAACCCTTGCCGCACACTTCCTAACGCATTTTGGAAAACAGCGGGTAGTTGGTCAGAGACTGAGCTGAGGATTTCCCGAGATCCTGCGGGGGTGGTCACTTCACTGGTCTTGAAAAAAGATCAGCGGTTGATGGCGTTTTGGTGTGCTGACTCGGGAAAACACCCTTTAAGTCAGGAAAAGATCGAGCACACACCTTTTGCCCTTGTTCACGCTGATGGCTTACCCATATTTTCGGGCCGCAAATTCGCCCACCGTCGAGCCTATTTTCGCCTGATCAACCAAGGACACTCTGAAAAGGCCCTGTGTCCACCCGGGTTCACTTTTCAAGTGGTCAATCCTAAGGAAGATATCGATGCAATTGCAGATTTTATTTGTGATTGTTACACTGAAATCAAAGTCAGCTCTCAAATTGTCCGAACCTGGACCGGGCACTTTGTTTATGACCCCGAGCTCTGGGTTTGGGTTGTTCATCAAGCCAGCGGAGTCAAAGTAGGTTTAGGGATCGCTGAACGTGATCCGAGGGTGCCAGAAGCTTCATTAGAGTGGGTCCAAGTACATCCGGCTTACCGGGGAAAAGGCCTTGGAAAGGCGCTTGTCAATGAATTGTCTCAGCGGGCATTAGAAGAGGTTGCTTTTCTCACTGTCTCGGGCGAGGTGGAGAGTGAGTCTCAACCAGAACAACTTTATCGAAGTTGCGGTTTTACCGGGGATGACGTTTGGTGGCTGTTGTACGACGAAATCTAAGCGTTTCGGGGCTTGATATCAACCCGTACATATTGTAGGATACAATCAATAGGTGTTGGACAGTTATGCACCAGCCCAAAACGTTGGGTCAAATTTTGCCTGTGTGAATTTTAATACCTTGATTCGTATAAAAATTAATTTGGAACGGACCGATGCAAGATGAACGCTTATTAAATCGAGATGCGCCCCCTCGGCCTGAGCTGATCCGCCAGATCATCGGCAGGGAAGTCTTCCCGGTTTGGGTGGCCGTCAACCGTTATTTGCAGGCACACTATCCGGATTTTGAGGTTGAATTAACTTATTACAACACCCAGCGCGGTTGGGGACAGGATTATCGCAAAGCGGCACAACGATTGTGCATCCTGTTTCCAGAGCGGGGCGGGTTTACTGTGCTCCTGACCCTCACCCAGCATGCCGAGGAGGCAGCCCAGGGCAAGATTAATTACTTCAACGCCCGCCTTCGAGAATTATTGAACCAGCCCTCTGCACTGCCGCAGGGACGCTGGCTGTGGCTGCGCATTGAGGATCACACGGATTTTGTGGGGTTAAAATTACTACTTGAGATCATTTCCTCTGGTTGAACAGTAAAGCATATTTGCCAGCCTCAAAGACTTTGTGTATTCCCACCCTTGACAGGGTTCCCTGACAACAACTTTTTAAAAAGGCACGTATTATTAAACATCATTTTTTTCAACACGCTCTGTCAGTTTGTTTGTGTTCGTGATAGAATACTGTGCAGGTTGTTTACAAGCCAGCATAATTATGAAAAAAGCAATCAATGGCTGGATCAGGAGGTTTTAATCACCTGATGAAAATGCTTTGAGAGCGGATTATGTAATCAGGGTAACCTTACGGGCGATCCTTTAACTTATAAATTGAAAATTTTATTTTTGGAGGAAAAAACCGATGATGATTACTGAAAAACAAATCATCTTGCGAATACTGGTAGGGGCTCTCTTGGGTGGCGTGATTGGCTTTGAACGTGAACGGCACGATCAACCAGCCGGGCTTCGTACCCATATCATCCTGGTGATTGGCGCCACTCTGGCCATGATTTTATCGGTTAATTTGGGACATCTCTATGCCCGGGAAAGTTCCCCTTTTGACCCTGCGCGCATTGCAGCCCAGGTGATCTCCGGAATCGGTTTCCTGGGTGCTGGCGCGATTTTGCGTTATGGCTATAACGTCAAAGGCTTGACCACAGCGACTTCCTTGTGGACCATGGCGATTGTTGGTATGTCTGTGGGTGCAGGTTATTACCTGGTTGCTGTAGTCGCCACTGCGCTCATGCTGGGCGTTCTAACACTTCTGAATATGATTGAAAATCGCTTTCTTCGCGCCTCTATTTCACGATTAATTATTATTGAAGCGGAGTATCGCAAGGGACTGGTCAGGACGATCAGGGAAAGTATCGCTCAACATTCTGATAAACAGATGAATTTTAACGCTCAGAGAAATGTTAAGAACAACCGCATGCAAATTACAACGCTGGCTCGTTTTACAAATGATGAGCCCATAGAAATGTTGATTGATTCGCTTTACGAAATTGATGAGATTGATAGTGTAAAAATCCAGTGAGCCCAAACTGAAACCTTAGCGGGCTTCTATTCCCCCAGTTTTCTACCGTTATCTGCAATCCCTGGCTTGAATGTTTTAAAGCCGGTTTGTTTCAGATGTGGAACACAAGGGCGCGGTAGGCTTGTGAGGATGTAAAACCGTTTTTCCTTTAAAAGGCCTTATTTATGGGCAGTTAAACGGCTCACCCATTGCCGTCAATCCTGGCAATTAAATCAAGTAGCTGCCCGATATGCTCCAATTCATAATATCCATCATGCGTGGTGTCAAAGCTCGGAACATTTTCGTGTTCCCAGGTTGATTCCGCTGGGATATGAATAGCCCTACATCCTAAACTCAGAACCGGGTGAATGTCAGAGCGGATGGTGTTACCAATCATCAGAAAGTTTTTCGGATTAATGTGGTGCTTTTTGAAGATGCTGACGTAAGTCTCCACTGATTTTTCGTTCACAACTTCAATCAATGAAAAATAATCCCCAATACCGGAACGCTTCACCTTGGTTAACTGGTCTAAAAGATCACCCTTGGTGATGATCATCAGCGGGTACGATGCGACCAGCCTTTGCAGAGTCTGCTGGACGTGGGGCTTTAAGACAATCTCCTCAGCGAGCATCCTTTTGCCTATTGACAAAATTTGCATAACCTGATGTGCCTGGAGCTCACCCTGGGAGGCGTGGATGGCGGCTTCAATAAGCGAGAGAATAAAGGCTTTGATGCCGTAGCCATAATTTACCAGGTTGTTGATGATCATTTGGTCGATCACCTCGCTGACCTGGTCAGCTTTTCCCCATTGGCTAAGGATCTGTTTGATGTCTTCCTGTGCCTTAAGGTAGTGGACCTCGGTATACCAGAGGGTGTCATCGGCATCGAAGCCAATCATCTCGATGTTCATTAAATCTCCTCACAGACGGTCTTTAGACCCTATTATACTGGCTTCACACTGTTTATGAACGGCGCTGACGTCAGAGCCGGGTCGTAATGGAATTTGATATAATGACCTCAAGATGCGTAGACAAAAGGAGGACATATGGAGAACCTCACAACGCAAAAACCAACCCGGAATATTGCCCTGGAACTCGTTCGGGTTACAGAGGCAGCCGCAATGGCTGCTGCGCGCCATTTTGGTCGCGGATCAAAAAACGAGGCTGATAAGGCGGCAGTGGATGCGATGCGCTTTTTGTTGAACGAGATCGATCTGGATGGAACGATCATCATCGGTGAGGGTGAGAAAGACCTGGCGCCGATGCTCTATAATGGCGAGAAGGTCGGCACCGGCGAGCTGCCTGTATTGGATATGGCGGTTGACCCTGTGGAGGGCACAGAATTGGTTGCTAAAGGCATGCCGAATGCGATTGCCACCGTAGCGGCTGCTCCGCCCGGGACCATGTTTGACCCGGGCCCCATGTTTTATATGTCAAAAATTGCTGTCGGTTATGAAGCCAGGGATGTGATTGATATTTACGCTCCCGTGGAAGACAACCTCAACAAAATTGCGCATGCCAAGGGCATGGATATCGATGAATTAACAGTGGTGATTCTGGACCGCCCCCGGCATACGCGATTGATTCATGAGGTGCGTGATTGTGGTGCGCGGATCCGTTTAATTCCCGCCGGCGATGTAGCCGGTGCCCTGATGACTGCCTGGCCGGGAACTGGAATCGATGTTCTGATGGGCGTTGGCGGAACGCCCGAGGCTGTGCTGGCTGCCTGTGGATTAAGTGCGATGCGGGGCACGATGCAGGGCATTCTCTGGCCGCGTAATGTTGAAGACCGCCGGCTGGCAAAAGCTTCTGGCATTGATTTATCGCGTGTCCTGACCCTGGAAGACCTGGTTTCCTCAAATGACACTTTTTTTGTCGCCACCGGCATTTCCGATGGAACGCTTTTGGATGGTGTCAATTACTCCGGGGATTTTGTCCGCACCCACAGCCTGGTGACGCGCGGTCTGACCCACACGGTGCGCGAGATTGTTTCTCACCATCATCTGGATACTCTTCAAAAAATCAGCCCGATTGTGTATTAGGTATGGGTAATCGTGAGTGGTAAGAGAGAAACCGGTGTGTATCCTTCTGCCTTAGTGATTTGATAAAACCAAACAGATCACGAACAGAATATTTTTCAAGCTGGGCATTGCCGGCAAGATTTATGGATCAGCAACGCGCTCAGATAGCTTATTCCGGCAATCAAGATGATGGTAGCGCCTGAGGTCAGGTTGAAAAAATAAGACAACAACAAACCGCCAGTTGTAAATATCAGGCTCAAGGCTATTGCCAACCACATGATTTGTTTCATATGTTTAAGAAATAGAGTGCCAATTGCAGCGGGGACGGTCAGCAAGGCGATGATCATAATCAAACCGACCACCCGCATCAGCATCACAACTGCCAATCCAATCATTGCCACCAGAGCTATGTAAAGCAAATCCACAGGCAGATTACGCACCCTGGCAAAGGATTCATCAAACGCGACTGCCTGCAATTCCTTGTAAAAGAGGATTACGAAACTGAGCACTAAAAGGTTTACTCCCAGCATCATCCACAGGTCCGTGTGGGTTACCGCCAAAATACTGCCAAAAAGGTAGCTCATCAGATCTGCTTTGTAACCGGGGGTCATATCAGCGAAAATGATCCCAATTGCCATGCCGATAGCCCACATAACACCGATCAGGGTGTCCTGTCGCTGTCGGGTTTGACGCTGGACATAACCCATTAAAAAAGATGCAATCAAACTGAAAGCTACCGCCCCTAAGATTGGGTTCACACCCAGATAGAAAGCCAATCCCACACCGCCATAGGCAGTGTGAGCCACTCCACCGGAAATGAATACCATCCGCTTGAGGACCACCAGAGTACCAATAATCCCGCAGGTCAGGCTTACCAGAACCCCGGCCATCAGCGCGTTGCGCATGAAGCTATAGCTGAGTAATTCTGCCATTAATTCCCTCCTTCGTGTTCAGCCAACACCCGGTGGGGCAGTCCGTGGGCTATCAGGTCAACCGGGCAACCGTAGGTCGATTGAAGCATTTCATCGGTGATCTGTTTTTCACCATGATAATGTAATTTTCGGTTCAGGCAACCGATGGTCTTAACATAGCTTGAGATCACATTTAAATCGTGGGTCACCAGGAAAATCGTTACGCCTTCCTGGTTGATCTTATGCAGCAGCTCGTAAATTTGGGTGCGGGCTTCGATATCCACGCTGATGGTGGGTTCATCCAAAACGAGCAGCGCGGGGTTTGTGGTGAGGGCTCGGGCGATGTAAACCCGCTGGCGCTGCCCACCGGAAAGTTCGCGGATGGCTCGGTCTTGATATTCGAGCATGCCCACCCAAGCAAGGCGTTCGTCGACCAGCCGGTCATCTTCGGTAGAATACGGTTTAAATAGGCGCTGACTGCTCAGGCGCCCCATTCGGACCACGTCTCGAACTGAAATTGGGAATTCTGTATCGTATTCAGCAAATTGGGGCACATACCCAATGCGCCGACGACCCTTTTCGGGTTTTTCGCCCATGACCGCGATGCTGCCACTTTTGGGCTGAAGCAAACCGAGTATAACCCTGAGCAGGGTCGTCTTACCGCCGCCGTTGGGGCCAATCAACCCGATAAAGTCGTCCTGTTCAATGGTTAGATTGATATCTTCAAGTATCATCTCGTACTGATAGCCGGCGTAAAGATTTTTTATTTCGACTAATGGCTGTGAAGTTTTAAATATGTCATTCATGATGGGTGTTCTATATCTTCCATTTAATTGATTTCAGTATCTTTTTGTCATGATACAGCGACCTGAAACCTGATTATTGATGCACATTATTTTTCCAAGGCGGCGGCGAAAGCTTCTGCAACACCTTCCAGGTTGGTTAACCAATCATGTGCTAAAGGGTCTACAATTGCAATCTCAGCGTTGATCTCTGCAGCAATGGCTTGTGCGATGGCGGTACTATACGTCGGCTGAATAAAGATGGCGCGGATGTTTTTTTGTCTGGAGGTGGAAATGAGGGCTGCCAAGTCGCTGGCGCTGGGCTCCTGGCCGCCGACCTGAACAGGTATCTGTTCAAGCTTGTATTGATTGGCAAAATAGCCCCAGGCAGGATGAAACACCACAAAAGCATTTCCCATATTTCCTGAAAGCAAACCTTCAATTTTTTCATCCAATGCCATGATATCAGCAAGCAGAGCGTCGTAATTCGACTGGAAGGCATCTGCGTGCTCGGGCTGCAGGGCCTGCAGGGCTTTAAAAATATTGCTGGCGATTATTTTCCCATTGGCGGGCGCCAGCCAAACATGGGGGTCAAGGCCTTTTTCTCCTGAATGATTGGTTTTCTCGGGATCGGTTTCTTGATCAGGATGATCATGCGGGCTGGTCAGGGGAATGCGTTGAATACCGGCAGCACTATCGACAAAGGTAATCTCAGGATTAGCTTCCCGTAAGCGTGGCATCCAGGCGTCTTCATATTCAGTGCCAATGGTGAAAAATAGCTGTGAATGACTCAGCGCCCGCATTTGGTCGGGCTTAGGTTCGTAAGTATGTGGGTCTTCACCCGGACCAACCATCACATTGACCGCAACAAAATCACCGCCGATGCGCTCTACAAAATAAGCCTGGGGCAAAATACTGACGGTGACCTGCAGGCGACCATCATCAACAGGTCCCTGATCGGGCTCTGGCTGACAGGCGACCAGAAACAAGATGGATAACAAGGCCAAGCCGAGTTTCCAAAGGCTTGTTTTCTTATTCCTGATCATGATAGCCGGTTCTCCTTTGACATTCCGGGCAAACACCGGAAAATTGGAGCAGATGTTCATTGATTGTAAAGCCGGTTTCTAATTCTATTGGGGCAAGCAGGGATGAAAGATCTTCCATCCCGCTGAATTCCACCGCTGAGCCACAATGTTGACAGACAAGGTGATGATAATGTCCGGGCGATGCCAGCACGTAACACTGGCACTCGTTTTGACCGTGAACTCGTCTCACCAGCCCGAGTTCAGTCAGCAGATCCAATGTGCGGTAAACAGATACCAGGCCGATTTCTTCTTTAGCCTCCAGCGAGCGCCGGTGAATGGCCTGCGGTGAAAGAGGAGTACCAGACTGTTCTAGGACGGAGATGACCACCCGGCGTGGATGAGTCACCCTGAGCCCTTCCTGATTGAGCTTTTCTTGCCAATCCATAATTATTCCTTATTGAAAATATTTTTCAATAAGAATTCTACCGAGTAGAAAATCCATAGTCAAGTGATTGATTTTGGATTCGGAATTAGCTGATAAGAAATTAAGAAGAAGGAACGCTGTTTAAAAGGAACAGAAAACAGGAATTGATGTTTTGATGGACAGCATTTGCTATCTTGAACACATTTCTGAGTCTTATTCTCCATTTTCCCTTATAATTCAGGTAGGATAAGCTTATGAGCGTCGTTGATGAGATTAAGGGAAGGCTGGATATTGTCGATATCGTCTCCGAGACGGTGAAATTACGTCACTCGGGGAAGAATTACACCGGTTTTTGCCCCTTTCACCCCAACACAAAAACACCCGCTTTTGCTGTATTTCCCGATTCTCAATCCTGGCGCTGCTTTGGGCAGTGCAACGAGGGCGGGGACATCTTCAATTTTGTGATGAAGCGCGAGGGCTGGGATTTCCCTGAAACCCTGCGCTACCTGGCAGAGCGCGCAGGCGTTGCGCTGCAGGAGTTCACCCCCAAGGAGCAGGAACAGGTAGAAGAGAACGAGCACCTGCGGGAGGTTCTCAGCATGGCAGTGACTTTCTTCCAGCATCAACTGCGCAACACCGCCGCAGGGAAGGCAGCCCTGGATTATCTTTATGCTCGTAAACTGACGGACGAAACCATCAACGCGTTTGCGCTGGGGTATGCACCCGATTCCTGGGATGCCCTCACCCATTATTTGACCTCACGCCAGATCTCCCTCGACGATCTGATCAAAGCTGGCCTGGTCTCCGAGCGGGACGATGGCGGCGTATACGATCGTTTCAGGCACCGCCTGGTGATTCCCATTCGCGATCACCAGGGGCGCATGACGGGCTTTGGTGGACGTGTGCTGCGCCCGGATGATATCCCCAAATACCTCAACTCACCCAAGACTGCAGTTTTCGATAAAGGTCGTTTGTTGTTCGGCCTGGATACAGCCCGCAGAGAGATTCGCTTGCAGGACCAGGTCGTGATCGTTGAGGGTTACCTGGATGTGATCGGCCCTTACCAGGCTGGATTTAAGAACTGCGTCTCCCCCATGGGCACTGCCCTGACCGAAGACCAGTTCCGCCTGATCAAACGCTATTCACGCCGGATTATCCTGGCGCTTGACCCGGATGCTGCCGGGCAGCAGGCGACATTGCGCGGGCTGGAGATGGCTCGCCAGTCCCTGGAGCGGGAAGGTGAACTATTTTTCGATTCCCGCGGCCTGATGGGAATGGAAGGACGGCTCAAGGCGGATATCCGGGTAACGACCCTCCCGGAAGGCCTTGACCCGGATGAGATCGCACTGGAGAACCCCGACCGCTGGGCTCAGATCATCAAAGACGCTAAACCCGTGGTGATCCACGTGATGGAAACCCTGGCACAGCGGGAGGACTTCGATGACCCCAAAGCCAAGGAGGAGATCGCCGCGCAGGTTTTGCCGTTGATTGAAGACGTGAGGGGCAGTGTTGAGCGGGAGGCTTACCGCCAGCGCCTGGCGCGCTTGTTAAAAGTCGACGAACGCGCCCTGGTCACCCGCCCTGCTGGAAGACCTGCGCGCAGACGAGGAGCATCCCGTCCAACCCCCGAAGATCCCGTAAGCATAACCAAAGCTTTCTTGACGCCCCATCGCCAGCTTGAACAGGCCTGCCTGCTGGCATTGCTTTCAGATCCAACCCTGCTTAACTATATCGATCGGGCTTTCAGGAGTTTTGAGTTGGCCTGTATCCATGTTGATGATTTCTCAGATACTGACCACAGAGAATTCTTCAAACTTTTAAAGGAATCTATCGATCAAGAAGCGGAAGAGCCACTGAACTTTATCCATGAGCGTTTATCTGCCGAGATGAAAGAAGCATTCATCGAAAACACGTCCGAAGAGACTTACCCGGACTGGCGCTTGCAACCGGTGGACGCGAAATTAGAAGCATTGGTACGAACCTTTATTCGTCTACGGCGGGTTCGAATTGACGAAGGCTTGGATCAACTGGTTTTCCTCCAGGCCCAGGAGCGAGATGAATCCGGTGAATTATCCATTGATGTAAAAAAGACAGCCCTGGAGTATGTCCAGGTTCGGGCAAAGCTTGACCATGCTTTGCAACAATCCTTTGCCAGGGCAAAGTAATTGTCAATTTATGGGTGTTATAAATGAAATAAGGGTTGTTATTGGGATTGTTTTCCTTGTTAATTTTGATCGGAGAGCACTCCTAACCAAACTGCTATGACCGCAAAAGATTCAGAACCAACGGGTAACGAGAAGCGTGATGACCTTCCCGGCAGTGACGCGTTATTCAGCGCGCTGAATGATCCCGTCAGACTGTATATGCGTGAAATTGGGCATATCAATCTGCTTGACGCTGATGACGAATTCTGGCTTGCCAGCCGAATGAAAGCGCAGGGCCTGGTTGAAGCGCTGGATGATCAGCTTGACAAAGCAACACAGGGGGAGATAACGGCATTAATGCGGGTAATCTTTGACGAAATCCTGGCGATCAATCGCCAACTCAAAAAACAGGTCAGGAAAAGCCAGGTCAATATGCCAGATTTAAGCCGCATGGTGCTGGAAACTCAAAGGCTGAGGCTTGCCTGGCAACTGGATGAACCCTCATACATGCGCAACTTTTTTGACACCGAATTCTGGGAACCGGAAAAAAAGGACAGGGCATTAATCGATCAGATATTCAGGTTGTACCTGTGTTTCTATGTATTGCCGCCTGCACTCCTGGAAAAAATGGGGGCGTTCCTGTTACAAAAAGCCAGGCTGCCGGGTCAGGCATTCTTTGACATCAACCTTCCGGGGGATGAAGCACTGCGCGAGAATTTCACTCAGATTGATTTACTGAACGGTGAAGCTCATCAGGTCTTAACCCTGGCGAACCTGCGCCTGGTGGTCAGTGTGGCAAAGCGGTTTATGAACCGGGGGATTCCCTTACTGGACATGGTTCAGGAGGGGAATCTGGGCTTGCTGCGAGCGGTACAAAAATTTGATCCCACCCTGGGCTATAAATTCAGCACCTATGCGACCTGGTGGATCCGCCAGTCAATCAGTCGTTACATTGCTGAGCAAGCCCGCACCATCCGCATCCCGGTGCATGTGTATGAGATGATCTCGCGTGTTTTGCGCATTCAGCAAGGTTTGACCCAGAAATTGGGACGCGAGCCAACCCTTGAAGAGATTGCGATTGAGTCAGAATTTATCGATACAACCATGGCAGTAACCATTCAACAAGCGCTGGCTGATGATATTCCATTGGACACCGTGCAAATTGCAGCCCTGGAAGACGCAACGATTAAGATTCAATATGTTCTTAAAATTGCCGAAGAACCGCTTTCGTTAGAAAAACCGGTCGGTGATGAGGATAACAGTACCCTGGCAGATTTCATTGAAGATCAGGAAGTGATTATGCCCATGGATGAAGCGGAAAAGGAAATTTTGCGAGAGCAGATCAACAACTCATTATCTTCATTGTCTGAACGGGAGCGGGAGGTGCTGGAACAGCGCTTCGGATTGTTCGATGGTCGGGAACGCAGTTTGGAGGAGCTTAGCCAGCAGTTCAACGTGACTCGCGAACGCATCCGCCAAATAGAAGCCAAAGCATTGCGCAAGCTGCGCCATCCAAGCCGCAGCAGCGACCTGCGCGAATTTCTATAGCAAATGGAGGTATTTTCGCACAAATATGAAGCACTCACCGAACCCGTCAATCCCGAAATGAAACCCAACGCTGCCGAATTGTTCACATTCCCAAATCTGCGCGTGCCTTTACCAGGGATGTTTTCTCTTAAAGCCTGCAAAGATTGACAATGGAACCGCTTTACGAACGAATCTACGCGCTGGTTCGCCTGGTCCCAAAAGGAAAAGTGACCACCTACGGGCGCACCGCTGAGCTGGTGGGCGGATGTACTGCGCGCATGGTCGGATATGCCCTGGCGTCCCTCAGATATCGCTCGTATCCGGATGTCCCCTGGCAGCGGGTGATCAACGCGCAGGGCAAAATCAGCATCCGCAGTGATGGTTTCGGACACGCTATTCAGCGCACCCTTTTAGAGGAAGAAGGCGTGCTCTTTGATGCCCATGGCCGGGTTGATTTTGCGGTATTTGGCTGGGCAGGCCCTGATGAGCCCTATTGAAAAATGGGTAACTGGGTTTAATCAGTTGCTGTATTAAAAAACCATTAATTACAAGGGAATCACAATGACTCGAGCTTCAATTAATCAAATCATTTTGTTTGTTAAGGATATGGCAGGTGCAGTGCGTTTCTATCGGGATCTGCTCGGGTTGGAAGTCCGCTATCCAAGCCATGTAGCAGACGATACTGACGAAATGTGGGTTGAACTTGACGCCGGGGCATGTTCATTGGCTTTGCATGGCGGCGCGGATGAACTCCCGGGTAAACAGCATCAGATCGTCTTCAAGGTGGATGACTTAGAACAGATGTGGCAGAAACTCCATGACGCCGGGGTAAACATTGGCGAAATTCGCCTCCTGGAAGATGGCAAGTCTGCTGCCGAAGCGGTTGACCCCGAAGGGCATTGCTTCACAATTCGTTGAGCATACCGTTGCGGTGAAGGTCTTTAAAATTTAATCCCTCTGTGATATCATCAGGTGCGGCTTGAAACCTGGTTTGACAGAACCAAATAAATGGAAAGGTAACGGTAATGGGAGCAAACATTATTGTCGGTGGATTCTGGGGCGATGAAGGCAAGGGGTTGGTAAGCGCTTGGCAGGCTTATCGAGATCAATCGCTGGGTGTTTTCCGGGGTTGCGGTGGTACCAATCCCGAGCATGGGCTCTTTTTCGGCGAGCATTATATCGTTACCAACCAGCTCCCCCTGGGTTTTATTCTTTCAGAAGCGCTGGTTGGTCTTGGCCCGGGGACGGCTGTCAATGTGGATAAATTCCTTTCCGAAGTCAATCGCTTTCGACTGCCAGTTGAAAAAGTACGCATTGATCCGCTGTGCCCGATCATCACGTCCGAGAATATTCAGGAGGAAACCCACAGTAGCAGCATGAAGGCGATTGGCAGCACCAAAAGTGGGACAGGCATTGCCATGGCGCACGCTGCCTTGCGAATAGCACCACTGGCCCGGGATATTCCAGCCCTGCAGCCTTATCTTGAGGATATTCCAGAATTGGCGAATCGACTGGCCCGGCAGGGAACCATCAATCTCGAGGGCACACAGGGCACATTCCTTTCCCGCTATCATGGCGAATATCCTAATGTCACCTCTGTTGATGTAACTGCGCCTTCAATAATTGCCGGCGTAGGCTTAAATTGGCGCCTGGTTAACAATGTGATTGTTTGCGTTAAGGCTTTGCCGACCCGCGAAGGAACTGGCTCGATGGGCGCCGTGGATGAGTTCTCCGTCGAAGAAATGCAGACGCGGGGGATTCTTGAATACAGTTCGATTATCGACCCCAAAACAGGGCAACGCCAGATCAGGAGAAAAGCAAAGGGCATCGATTATGCGTTACTGGTACGCATAATCAAGCTCAATGGCGCCAATCAGATCGCGCTGACTTTTGCCGAGCACTATGATCCGGACGTCAGGGATGTGCGTCAATGGGGACATTTGACTGGCAAGGTGAAAAACCTGATCAGTGAAATTGAAAGGCAAACAGGGGTCGAGGTAACCCTGGTCAACACCGGTAAGCCATGGACCAGTATGGCCAGCAAACATGACGACTTACCAGTCGTCAGTGACACGCTGCAAGCGCGCTTGAGAACCTATTGTTGACCAGCTATTTTCAATAAAAACACACTTATCCGCCTGAGTTTCTTTGAGCAATCTGTTGGTCAACCCAAGCCTGTCCTGCCGGCGTCAATAGCATGATCTGATTATCATTCCGGCCAAATTCTCTGTAATCCAGCCCATAGCCGACCACAAACAGTGGTTCAATGAATAATCCCACATGGCGTACCTCCGGGAGGTGCCGGTAGCCATTCAAACCGGTATTGCGCCACTCCATATTCTCCGGATGTTCTTTAAATAGAAATGTACAGATATTTCGACGAGCGACCTTTTCTTCATCCAAATAATCACACACCCTGACAATCGTCGCAGAGGAATCGATGATATCTTCCACGATGATCACCAGCCTGCCTGCCAGCTCAGGCCCTTCGTAAGAAAAAATGTTTACTTCGCCGGTGCCTTCAGTCCCCCGATAATAATGACGCGTTTTAAGCCAGGCGCTTTCAAAATCAAAGGATAATTTATTCAGTTCATGAATCAGATCGCGATGAAAAGGCGCAGCGCCCTCGCGCAGGCACAGTAAAACCGGCACCTTACCCACATAATCGATGCTATAAAATATCTCTTTGGCCAGGCGTTTAACCACCGTTTGAATCCGTTCATGGCTGGCGACAACCTCACCCAAGAATTCTTCCGGGATAGACAAGGGTTCCATAAATATTCCTCACAAATCAACCAGCAAATTGTATCCCAAAATTTGGAAGGCGTTGGTTAATGGCGCCAAGTGAAATCAGAGATGATCATCGATTGTGTTTATTGCTCCAGGAAACATGGCAAAGCCCGATTTATGCCAGGACGGTCAATCCTCCCCCTGCATTGGCCTGAATGCTTACGCGATCAACCCATATCGACGGAGCGCAGTTTCGAGGATCATGTTGACCAGTTCAGTATGGTCGACCCCTTCGGCAGCGGCTTCGATGACGATGTCCGAGATGCCGGGCGTGAGCCCGGGCAGGGGGTTGATCTCCAGGATATAGGGCTTCCAGTCCTCATTGATGTTTAAACGAAAGTCCACCCGCGCCACATCCAGCGCGCCGGTCACCCGGAAGACAGCCGCCGCCAGCCAGTTGAGCTCGTCAACCATGTCTTCGTCCAGCGGTGTCGGGCAGAGGTAGGTGAGCTGATCAGCCAGGTCAACTTTCAACCGGTTATCGTAGACAATATCCGTCTCAAAGAAGGGGGAGAGGTCAACCTCCAGCGGCGGAAAGAAGCGCAACCCCGCCTGGATGCGGGGCAGGTTCTCATCATGCGGGATGCGACGGGCTACCGGGCCCACCAGGTTTCCGACCAAGCCCACCGTCACCTCCCGACCTTCAATGAAGGTCTCCACCAGAGCAGCTTGCTGATAGCGTTCAACCATGATGCGCACCTGTTCGCGCAGTTCGTACTCATCTCTGACAATGGATTTGGCAGAAACCCCCATACCGGTACCTTCGCGGCTGGGCTTAACGAATAGTGGAAACTGCATTTTTGGGTCTAAGGGCTCATCGACGCGTTCAAAGGTTTGGAATTCCGGCGTGGGCAGATCGTGGTAGGTTAAAATGCGCTTTGTCATTGGTTTATCAAGGGTTAAAGCCAGGCATGTGACCTGTGACCCGGTATAGGGAATGCGCAATTTTTCCAGGATAGCCGGAACCTGGGCTTCACGCGCATCGCCAAAATGGCTTTCGCAAATATTGAAACAGATATCGGGCTTGAACTTTCGGACGGTATCGACGATGGTGATGTCGCCTTCCAGGAACTCACAGGTGTGTCCGCCTGCCCTTATCGCCTCGACCAGGGCCTGGATCGTAGTCTCGCCATCCAGGTCATCCCATTGATCCTCAGGCATGCCCTCCCAGCAGGGTGCGTTTTTCTTCAGGTTGGCCAGTAATGCAACTCGAAATTTCTTCATGGCTGTAAGGTTTCGTCTCCAATGGTGGGAAATGGTTTGATCTTAATTATAGCATCCGAAATCTAGAGTAGATCACATTTTAGGCACGTTGAATTAAGTTCGGCGTTCATTGAAGGTGGTCCCAACCTGTTGCGCTAAAGAACCTTCAACCAATGGGGATGAAGGATTTGGTGTTTGGAATTCGGGCATCAGCAAATATGATGAAAGCTGACAACTGTTCCCCTTCAGCTATCAGCTACGTTCTAAAGACCGTCCTCTGTTTCCTTACACAAGAGATGGGCGTAATTGGGATATCGAAAATTACTCCACCTCAACCATCTTTGCGTCCACTTCCTGCGCCAGCTTGACCCCGCGTTGGATATCGACGCTCCGCAGCATGAGGATGCCGGCTACAAAGAAAACCACCAGAGAAATAATTCCATAGCGACCATCGCCTGTCAGTTGCGTGACCAGTGCCATAATGAAAGGCCCCACCACGGTATTAAACTTCTCCGACACGCTGAAAAAGCCATAAAACTCGGCGGTTTTGCTCTTTGGCATCAACTGACCGACTAACGAGCGGCTGAGAGCCTGGCTTCCGCCCTGCACCATCGCCACGCCAAACCCCAGCAAGAGGAAATGCCATTCTTTTGACATAAAAAAGCCCACTACTGCGATCACGGCATACACCATCAGGCTGAGGGAAATGGACTGTTTAATGCCGATTTTCTTCGAGAGCTTGCCAAACCAGATAGAAAAGGGCGCCGCCACAAATTGCACCATCAACAGGGTGCCAATCAGGATCATCGTGCCAAAGCCCAGATCGGTACCAAAAGCCACTGCCATCGTGATAATCGTCCCAATCCCGTTGGCATACACAAAAAAGGTCAGTAAAAACCAGAAAAGATCCCGGAATTTGGTGATCTCTTTTAAAGTATTAAAAAAGCGGCTGAATCCTACGGTCAACACGTTCTGACCGATTTCGCTGGTTTCTACCATGCGAACGGGCTCCTTCACTCGTCGGAAGATTGGGATTGAAAATACTGCCCACCAGACGGCTACACTGGCCAGGCTCAGGCGCATCATCAGCATGGTGGCCTGCTCCTCGCTCATATGGGGCAGCAAAGAAGGACCCAAAAAGATCATGATCACATTAATCAACAGTAGCAACCCACCGCCAATATAACCCAGGGCATACCCTTTCGAGGAGATCTGGTCAATTTCATCATCATCCGCTACATGGGGCAGCAGGGCGTCATAAAACACCATCGACCCCGCAAATCCAATTGTGCCGAAAATATACAAAATCGATGCCAGCAGTTGATCATCCGGCGATTTAACCATGAAAAGTAAACCGGTGCTGATCACACCTACGGCGATGAAGAAAGCCATAAACTTCTTCTTCGAGCCGCGGAAGTCGGCGATCGCGCCCAGTAGCGGGCTGATCAACGCCGCGATCAGGCTGCCAATCGCTATGGTGTATCCCCAGATTGCAAGTGCACCATCGGTGGCGATATACGCCGCGAAGTAATTGGGCAGAATTGACCCCATGATGGTGGTGGCAAAGGATGAGTTTGCCCAATCATACATCGCCCAGGCGGCCTGGGCACGTTTTTTCTCGATCAGGTCCATTGAATCCTCCTAAAACAGATTGATTAATGCCCTTATTATAAAGCGAAAAACTGATCTTGAATCACGGATAGTTAAGCAGTATCGTTTTGGGTACGATTTTCATGACGTGTTGGTTGACCATTCCTGATGATGACAAAAACTTGGGGCGTGGGAGACAGGGTGGCAGGATATGACCAGGTCGGTCTTTCCGTTCGGGAGAACACAATCAAGCGCAGCAGGAAATCGAAGAGCGACCTCACTTAATCGGATTAAGATGTGCTAAAGTTTAAGCATGATGCTCATGGATTGAGAACCGATTCTACCTGGAGGTCGGCAATGAGAAAAACCATCAAGAAGACTACCAAAGGTATTGCATGGGGAGCAGCCGGACTGCTTTCCGGCATAGCCGCGGCTGTTGCCGGCTGGATCCTCTTCAGCCGCAAATATATCCGCCACGACATGCCCCTGGATAAAGCCCTCGACGCAGACAGGCACGATTTCCTCTCTCAACACGCGGGACGCATCAGCTATTATGCCAGTACAAGCGGCAAGGGGACGCCCCTGGTCCTGCTGCACAGCATCAACGCTGCTCCCAGCGCTTATGAAATGAAACCTTTATTTGAACACTACCAGGGGCAGCGACCGGTTTATGCCCTTGACCTGCCCGGCTTTGGCTGGTCAGAACGCTCAGACCGCCTGTACAGCCCGCAACTGTATCAGCACGCGATTCACGACTTCCTCAAAGAGGTGGTTAAAAAACCGGCTGATGTGATTGCGCTCTCGCTCTCCTGTGAGTTTGCCGCACGCGCAGCAGTTCGCAGCCCAGGTCTGTTCCGCTCACTGGTGATGATTTCACCCACCGGATTCAACCCGCCCCGGATGGATAAATTTGCCCAGAGCGAAGCCCGGTCCAGGGCAAAGAACACGTTTTATACAGGCCTGGCGGTTCCCCTGTGGAACAGACCCATTTATGACCTGGTCACAACCCGTCCCAGTATTTATTATTTCCTCAACAAAGTCTTTGAGGGGCTGGTTCCGGAGGAGTTTGTGGATTATGCCTACCAGACCGCTCACCAACCCGGGGCACAGTATGCGCCTACCTTCTTTCTGAGCGGAAAATTACTCACACCTGCTGTGCGAGAGACCGTCTATATGGCGCTTAAGCCTCCGGTTCTGGTGGTCTACGACGCTGGTCCCTTTACAAATTACGAAATGCTGCCCATGGTCTTGCGAGAATGCGAAAACTGGAAGGGCGTCCGCATTTCTCCCACCAGGGGCTTGCCCCACTGGGAGACACCCCAACAGCTGTTCAACGCGTTGAACAATTTCTGGGCTGGGCTGTAAGGCGGCTTCATGCGCATCAAGTGTATTGCCTGTGATGTGCTGGCGCGCCCGGTCTACTTGGCAGCAGCTCATTCATCCCACGTGGTGGACGTGGTTTTCGAACGTTTTGGATTGCATATCAACCCCAAAAATTTACGCCATGTTCTTCAAGCCCATATTAGTTCCGCAGACCAGGCAGGCTGCTACGATGCGGTGATTCTGGCGTATGGCCTGTGCGGTCAGGCTGCCCATGGCTTACAGGCGGGGGCGATCCCGCTGGTGATCCCGCGCGCCCATGATTGCATCACCCTTTTTTTGGGCGGACGGGAGCGTTATGATCAGGAATTTTCTGCCTGTCCGGGAACCTACTGGTACGTACAGGACTTCGTCGAGCGCGGTGAATCTGAATCGACACCCTTATCGATGGGGGCTTTTACCGCCGGCGATGCGGAAACGCTGTATGCCGCATACGTTGAAAAATACGGCGCGGACAACGCCTCTTACCTGATGGAGGTGATGCAAGCCTGGCATGAGCATTATGAACGCGCCGCCTATATCGACCTTGGGAATGGGGATGGCGCTAAAGCCTCAGAGCGTGCTCGGAACGATGCACAACGCCGCGGCTGGCGCTTTGAATGCCTGGCTGGCGACCTGGTACTGATCAGACGTTTACTGAATGGGGCATGGGATGCAGACTTTCTCATCTTACAGCCCGGGCAGACCGTTGAGATGACCGGTGATGGGGAAATTATCCGGGCCGTTTAGACGGGGTGGCACGTGGTTTTCGCTGCGAGTGAAAATTCTGCAGGAAATTTCCGCGAGATCATCAATATTAATAAAACCAACCCACCAAAAACGAAGGTGGGCTGGCTACATCTTCAGCAACTGCTTTAAACGCAGGCTTAATTGATCGGTTCCAAAGATTGCACGCCGCCCAATTGATTGATTTGCAAAATCCAGCGGCTGCCAATTTCTGCTTGCGAGAAAAGCTGGGCGTTGGCGGTGGTGAATCGGTAAGTATCACTGCCATCACTGAAATTGATCATATAGCTCTCTGAGTGTTCACCTTCACGCTCGCCCAAGTGTAAATTAACCGCCGGCCAGAAGGGCGACAGGTCATAACCGCTTTCGGTGACCGTCCGAACCACAACCCATGCCATCGCCGTATATTCGCAGTAATCGTCATAGACTTCGTAGGAGCAGTCCTGCACCACCTCGCCGACGCCGGTGCCTGTGTCTTCCACATAGGGATCACCGCAGACCTCAACTGCGCCCGAGACGTAAGTATTGGATGTATACCGGTAAGTGGATGAGCAATACGTCACCTGGGCGCCAATGGGTACTTCATCACGCCAGGCAGTTTCGGTAATCGATGTGTAGACTTCAACGTTGATGGAACGCTCCCACAGGACATCGGTGACCGTAGCGGTGACATCATCGGTGCGCAGGAGCATGACCAGCAATACCACGCATCCCACGATAAGCGCCAGGATGATGAGAATGATCGCCAGCGTGGGCGCTTTGCGCTTTTTGGCCGTTGAATCATCGATTTGCGGTGGGGCTTGCGCCTCGGTGACGGAGCGCACCCGCTGACCGACCTGGCGTTCTTTGCCACCCCATCCGAGATCACCACCGCAATTTGTACAAATATCGTTTGTGGCAAGGTTGCGCGTGCCGCAAAATGGGCAGTGAATATCCGGACCGGATTTGGCCATGCGGATCAGCGCTTCGTCTTTAATGAAGTTAAAGCGCGCTTCATTGACCTGCAGGAACTCCACGTTTTCGGGTTGGGGTGCACCGCAGTTCGTGCAGCTTTTAATCGGGCCGGGGTTCTGGGTGTCACAAAATGCGCACTGCCAGATCAGGGGTACAAAGCCAAGTGATTTACGAGTCATAGGTCCTCCAGTGATTACCAATATTTTTTCGAGGCTGCCCCCCATTATAAACAGAAATCGCCGCGCTGTCTAATGGCGAGTGGTGATTGGTGAGTGGTGATCAGGAATCAGGAAACAGGAAGCAGGAGTCAGGAACTTTTTCCAGTGATCAACTACGAGCTATGCAATCCCCGAACGCATGCGCTCAATACCTTTGCAGGGCACAGGGAGTGCTACGCGAAGCGGGACCAACTACCAGCTAATAGCCACTCATTACCATTCTCTAATCTGAAGAGTAAAATGGGAATATAGGCTGAATATCATGGTGGATATTGCCGGGATAAAAATATGCCTTTTCCTAACGGGTGAAGGATGTGATAACAGCGGGTTCACGCTACCCGCGAGGTTTGGAGGAAGAGAGTGACGGAAACAAGTAAAAGAAGAAAAAGAAGTAAAAAAGGACTGTGGATACTGCTTTTAATCCTGGTTTTGGCTGGCTTGTATATTGGGTGGCGGTTTTTTAACACTCGCCAGGCAGCCAACCGGGCTCTGGCTAATATTGAAACACAACCCTATCAACGGGACAGCCTGAGTGCTTTCATTTACGGCACCGGCACTGTCCAACCTGGTCAAACTGCCGTTCTGACCTGGTCTGCCAGCGGCATTATCGGCGAGGTCGGGATCGCAATGGGTGACCGGGTTGAAAAAGACCAGGTGCTGATGTCACTGGAAACGGACTCCCTGTCAGTGGAGATTCTGCAAGCCCAAATTGACGTGATCAACGCGCAGCAAGCTCTGGATAAGCTTTATGAAAACTGGGGCGTTGATCTGGCACAAGCCCGGCTGGATTTGTTGAATGCCGAAGAGCAACTGGAAGACCTGCAAAATCAGCGGTCGGTGATGAATTTTCGGCGCTGTTCAGACGACAAGATCGAGGAACTGGAAGAGGAGCTGGATAAGGCAGAACAGATATATAACTTCCAGCAAAATGCTACCAACCTGCAGCGGGTCAATACTGCCCAGGCCAATTTAAACTTCTGCGTGGCGGAATTTAGCGAACGCGAAATTGCAGAAGCTGAGCTCGAGATCGAGCTGGCCGAAGCCCGCCTGACCAGTCTGCAAAACCGGGTGAACCTGCTCACGGATGGGCCGGACCCCGACGAGGTGACCATCCTGGAAACTCGCCTGGCGATTGCCCAATCGCGACTGGACAGCCCGACGATAAAAGCGCCCTTCGCTGGCGTGATCACGGAACTGCCCGCACAGGTGGGCGATGTCGTCCAGATGGGTGCCAGGGCGGTTCAGTTGGATAATCTGGCTGAACTGCGGTTGGCGGTGCAAATTTCGGAAATCGATATTCCCTATGTGAGCCAAGGACAGCCGGCACACCTGGTATTTGATGCATACTATGAAAAAACCTTCAATGGAACCGTGACGGAAATTTCTCCGGTGGGCAGTTCAGGCCAGGGTGTGGTCGAATATACGGTCACCATCCAGATGCAAGATGCTGATGTGAGCATCCGGCCTGGCATGACTGCGGCTGTGTCGATCCTGATCGAAGAAATCGAGAATGTATTTGTCATTTCCAACGAAGCCATCGTCAGCATTAACGGGCAGGAGCAGGTTTTTGTCCGCCGGGGTGAGGCGTATGTGGGCGTGCCTGTTGTTTTGGGCTTTTATTCGGATTATTACAGCGAAGTGCTTGAAGCAGAAATACAAGAAGGTGAATTGATCGTGCTCAACCCACCGGCGGAAATCACCGGATTGATGCCTTTTAATATGGGTCCCGGGAGTGGGGGTTTTGGCGGATTTAGAAATTAGGATGAACCATGGCTGAGCAGGAATATGTCATTCAAATTGAGAACCTGACCAAGGTCTACCAGATGGGGGAGGTCCAGGTGCATGCCCTGCGCGGCGTTAGTTTTACTGTGGCGCCCGGAGAAGTGCTGGCGATCATGGGTCCCTCCGGCTCTGGTAAATCAACGCTGATGAATATGCTTGGCTGTTTGGATACCCCCACCGACGGCGACTATTACCTGGATGGCGAACGGGTTTCCACCCTGGTGGATGATGAACTGGCTGAAGTGCGCAACCGTAAGATCGGGTTTGTGTTTCAGCAGTTCAACCTGCTGCCGCGGGCAACCGCGCTGGCCAATGTTGAGCTGCCCTTACGCTATTCAGGGATGACTGGCAATCGTAAAGCATTAGCCCTTGATGCCCTGGAGGCTGTGGGGCTGGGTGATCGGGTGCATCACAAGCCGAATGAGCTTTCAGGCGGTCAGCAGCAGCGAGTGGCTTTGGCGCGTGCCCTGGTCAATAGCCCTGCCATCATCCTGGCGGACGAACCCACCGGCAACCTGGATACGTCCTCCGGAGAAGAAATTATTAACCTCTTGCTGTCTTTGAACCACACCAACGACACCACGCTGTTGATTGTCACCCATGATGCAGAGGTGGCGGCGGTGGCTCAGCGTGTCATCTACCTGCGTGACGGGCTGATCGAAAAACAGGAGGTGCGCCAGTGAATCTGATCCTGAACATCAGGGAGGCCATGGGCAGCCTGGGCGCCAATAAAATGCGCTCCCTGTTGACGATATTGGGGATTGTGATCGGTGTGGCGTCGGTGATTGCCCTGCTCTCGTTGGGAGAAAGCGCTGGAGCTTCCATCACCGGGGAGATCGAGAGCATTGGCACCAATGTGATCTACGTCCTGGGAGGCAACAGCAGCGAGGATGTCACCAATCCTAAGGAACTAACCCTGCGGGATGCACAGTCCCTGGCGGCCTCAGCGCGCACATCAGAGATCGCCTATGTGGCGCCGGTCTTCTCCGGTGCTGCTGAGATCACCCATGCTGATCGCAGTGTGACGACGTCCATCCTGGGAATCACTCCCGATTACCAGTTCGTGCAGAATTTGACCATGGCGGAAGGTGAATTTGTCAGCGCAGCCCAGGTTGAGGGACGCAGCGCCGTGGTGGTGCTGGGGCCATCGATAGCAGAGCAATTACTCGGGCGCAGCGCCGGGGTGGTGGGAAATACGGTCAGGATTGGCGGATACCCGTATCGGATTGTGGGTGTGACTGAAGCTAAGGGCGGCAGCGCGTTTAATAACCCTGATAAAAACGTCTATATTCCCATCTCCACCGCCCAGGCTCGCCTGCCACGCAGCGGGAGCGGGGCATCTGACCGGGTTCAGAATATTCTGGTCTCCATGGTCAACACCGATAATGCAGACCTGGCCCTCCGGCAGATCCGCGAGGTGCTGCGCAGTACGCACCGCATCCCACCGCGCAGCCCGGATGATTTCACCCTGCTTAACCAGCAGGACATCCTGGCAGTTGCAGATACCATCACCAACGTGCTGACCATCTTCTTGGGGGGCATTGGGGCGATCTCGCTGCTGGTGGGCGGCATCGGGATCATGAACATCATGCTTGTCTCTGTGACCGAGCGCACCCGGGAAATAGGGTTGCGCAAAGCTTTGGGGGCGCGAAAGGCTGATATCTTAATCCAGTTTCTGACAGAATCGGTGTTATTGAGCCTGTTTGGCGGCACCATCGGCATTGTCCTGGGCTGGGGGATTTCCGCCGTCGTCAGCCAGATTGCCACGAGCAGCGGCACCCCGCTGGAGATCGCAGTGACATTGAACTCTGTTTTGCTGGCCACCCTGTTCTCGGCGGCTGTTGGCGTTTTCTTTGGTTTTTATCCTGCCAATCGAGCAGCAAACCTGGCACCGGTTGAAGCCTTACGTTACGAATAGCCGGGCATTTTCAGTATAAGATTCTTGAATTCAGCGCTGATTCCATTTGATTTTTAAAAATCACCTGTTTTAGAGGGCGTGCGTAGGGTGATCGTAGGAGAGCCGTCAAGTAGAGACCCTGCTAAAATGCTACAATAGCCTCAACAAACACACTTTTCTTCTCCTTCTGAAGAGCGCCAGGACTGGCTTCCCTGGCGCTCGGCAATTTAATCGGGGGAGTCTGGCGATAAACGCTGAATTTCGTAATCCGAATAATTTCCTGAATATTCACTTAAACCGTCACCGCGCAACTCGATGATCCGGTTAGCAATTCGATCGAGGAAATATCGGTCATGGGAGATTGCCAGCAGGGTGCCGTTGAAATCCAGCAGGGCATCCTCAAGCACTTCGCAGGAGGGAATGTCGAGGTGATTGGTGGGTTCATCCAGAAGGAGGAAGTTGGCGCCAGAAAGAGTGATCAGGGCGATTTGCAGCCGGGCGCGCTCTCCGCCAGAGAGCAACCCGACCGGGGTATCGCGTTGTTCATAGTTAAAGCCATATTTGATTAAGAACGCCACGCCGCGGTTTTCTGAAAAATTCCCGGCTTTGCAGACGGTTTCCAGTAAGCCCGGTTTTGGGTCAAGCGTCTCAAACTCCTGGGCGTAATAACCTGCCTTGATGCTGGGGCCCAGGTAGATCGTCCCGCCGTCCGGAGGCAACTCTCCCAAAATCAGTCGGATCAGCAGTGATTTCCCGACACCGTTGGGGCCGATCAGTCCCGCACGGTCGCCATAGCGCAGGAGGAAGTTAATCTTATCCAGCACCACGGCTGTATCCCTGCCGTCCGCAGTGGGGAAGCCCTTGCTCACATCGGTGACTTCCAGCACCTTTTCACTGCCGCGCCAGCCGCCCAGGTTGATTTCGATCCTGTTCGCGTCGGAAGGGGGTTGATCAACTCTCTCCAACCGATCAAGGCGTTTGAGAATGTTAATCCCGCGCTGGGAAAATTTAGGGTTGTCGTAAACCTTGCCCCACATCATCAGGCGTTTTGCCGCCTGTTCCAGGCGAGAGATCTCTTTCTGTTGAGCCTGAAAAAGAACAGATTGCCGCTGCAGTCGAAGTTGTTTATCGAAGGTATATTCTGAATAATTGCCCTTGAATTGCTCAATGCGCCCGTGGCCAACTTCCAGGATCTCATCCACCACCATATCCAGGAAATAACGATCGTGTGAGACGATCACCACGCTGCCCGGAAAGGACTGGATCAACTTGCTGAGCATGGCTTTGCCGTCCAGGTCCAGGTGATTGTCTGGTTCATCCAGCAAAAGGATATCCGGACGGCTAAGGATGATGCGCGCCAGGCCCAGCAATTTCTTCTGTCCGCCGCTAAGGTTTTTAACCGGCAGGTTCAGCTCATGGTCTTTAAAGCCGATGCTGGTCAGCAGGGCTTTCACCTGGCCCTCAAGCCCGGAGCCGCCCAGCTCGTGATAGGCGCTCAGGGCGCGTTCATGTTGTTCGATCAAGCGCGCCAGGCGCTTTTCGTCTGCGTAATATTCAGGATGAGCAAATTTTGCTTCCAGTTCAGCCAGCTCGACCTCAAGGGCCAGGACGCGCCCCGCACCCTGGCGTACGGCTTCAGAAGCGGATTGTTCGGGGTCGAGGGCAACTTCCTGTGCCATGTAGGCAACGTTCATGCGCTTATCGATCAATACCACACCTGCGTCCGGTTTCAGCTCGCCGAGGATCAGCTTTAACAGGGTGGTCTTTCCGCTGCCATTGGGACCGATCAACCCATAGCAGCCCTGCTGGATTTCGCATGAGGCATCGCTAAAGATGGGCGTGGAAGGGTATGAGAAAGTGACTTTGTCGAGGCGCAGGGTAATCATGATGGGAGGTGATCAGGAATCTGGTTTATGACTTGTCCAGAACAGAATTTATCAAAATAAGGTTGCATTGCTTCACACCGATGGTTGCACTGACGATTATACACAAACCTCCCGAAAAAGTGACCGGAAAACAACCGCAATACAGGCAGTACCAATTTCCAATTAATGATTCCAAATTCTGCTTTACCATTCTTCAATCACCATGCACACGATCCGCATGTGCTACAATGAAGCCTTGATCTGATCGAAACCATGAAAGGAACCTCACTATGAAACCCACCCTCGATTTCGTTAACCAGATTGCTGTCAACGCGGGTGATATTTTAAAGAATTTTAAACGTGAAGATTTGGACATTGCCCACAAAAGCAGCCGGGACCTGGTCACCCAGGCGGACTATGCATCGGAGCGCTATTTGATCGATGCCATCCAGCAGGTCTTTCCCGGGCACGCCATCATCGCTGAGGAATCAGGCGAATCGGGGGGTTCTAAGGAACATCAATGGTTCATCGACCCCCTGGACGGCACCCTCAACTATGCCCACGGGGTGCCCTTTTACGCGGTCTCGATCGGCTATGCCTATCGAGGCGAGCTGACCCTGGGCGTGGTGTATGACCCCGAACGCGGGGAACTATTTTCGGCTCAGCGTGGTTCGGGTGCAACCCTGAACGGGGCTCCCCTCCAGGTGTCGCAGTATACGGAATTGGTGGACTGCATGCTGGTGACCGGTTTCCCTCAGGAGGCAGATAACTCGCAGGATGATAACGCGGCTAACTTTATCCGTTTTAACACACAGGCGCAAACCGTGCGCCGGTTGGGGTCTGCAGCGCTGGATATGGTGTATGTGGCTGCCGGGCGACTGGACGGGTTCTGGCAAGTGAGCATCGGTCAGTGGGACATCGCCGCGGGCTGTTTAATTGTGCAGGAGGCAGGCGGCGTGGTGACAGACCTCTACGGCGGCCCGGATTACCTGCAAACACCATCCACCGTTGTGTGCGCCAACCCGGTTATCCACCAAAAGATGCTGGAGGTGCTGGCAGCGGTGCGCGCGGAACGGGGCGTGGCATAACGCGGCACGGGTCAATACCAATGCCGCTGGCTGAAGTGCAGTTTTAGCCAGCGGTTTTAATTTTTAAAGGGGGGCTGTTGTGTATGTGTAATTAATAAAAGAGTGGGTTTACAAACAAATGATGTTAAACAATAGGTTCATGAATCACTATGAAATTATATTAAATACGAATATGACTAATATTATATCAATTCGTAGGGGCAACCCTTCGCGTAGCACTCCCTGTGCCCTGCAAGGGTATTGAGCCGTGGTTGCCATACGAGCCTATATTCAGCACTCTCTAAACCCCGGGAACCTCATCACAACACTTTTTTGACCTATGTTTTGCGCATTCAACCGCACAATGCCATATCTTTGATAAAATTAGACTGCTGATCCCGATTTAGCTCGCTTTGCGAAAGATGTGCCATGCCAGCGCCGTCCCCGCAACAACCCACAAAACGCTCACCTTTCCAGGGCTTTTTGCCCTTCTTCTGGCTGGCGTTGACCAGCGTGGGCGGCATCCTGCTGGCGGATCGGGTCGCAATCCCCGCCTGGGGCTGGCTGGCGGGGATGCTGCTGTGCCTCCTGGCGATGATTTTAGCCTGGCGCCTGCCCGGGCGCTCAGCCCTGACCCACCACCTGCGCCGCCTGACGCGGGTCGATCAACGCCTGCCGGGTGCGCTTTTGGCAGCTTCCCTGTGTCTGGGCGGCTGGCGCTATGCCGCGGCACAGCCTGCGCTCACACCTCAGCACGCCGCGTATTACAATGACCGCGGCACGGTCCAGATGGTGGGAACGGTGGTCAAGCCGCCCGATTTTCGTGACACTGTGACCAACCTGACTGTAGCAGTGGAATCTCTGGAAGTCCTGGACGGGCTTGCGCAACAGGTGAACCCCGCTGAAATCTCTGGCCGGGTGCTGGTGCAGATGCAACCCGGCAGCGCCTGGGCTTACGGGATGCGCATCAGCGTTACCGGTCAGTTGCGGACGCCGCCCGATGGCGATGATTTTTCCTTTCAGGATTTTTTGGCTCGCAAAGGCATCGGAAGCCTGATGACCAATCCCCGGGTTAACCGGGTGGAATTCGACCGGGGCAACCCTATCAAAGCGGCGATCTTTGCCCTGCACGACCGTGCGTATGCCACATTGCAAACCCTGTTCCCTTCCCCGGAGGCTGACCTGCTGGCGGGCATCCTGCTCGGGCGCGATCAGGGCCTTTCGTCTGAACTGCAGGACGCCTTCCGCCGCACAGGCACAGCTCACATCATCGCCATTTCGGGATTCAATATTGCCATCCTGGCGGGTTTATTTTCTGCTGCCTTCACGCGCCTGCTGGGGCGCAGGTGGGGCGCGCTGGTGGCTGTGGCCGCTATCTCAGCCTATGCGGTCTTTGTGGGCGGAGATGCGGGGGTCGTAAGGGCGGCGATCATGGGTGCCATGGGGGTGTTGGGCGGGATGTTCGGTCGGCGACAAAACGGGCTCAATAGCCTGGGCTTGGCTGTGCTGGGCATGGCGCTGATCAACCCGAACCTGCCCTGGGATTTTGGCTTTCAGCTCTCCACCGCAGCAACATTGGGGTTGGTGTTGTATGCGCAACCTCTGGAAGAGTGGTTTGTCCAGTTTGCCACCCGGAGGATATCAGAAGAAAAAGCCCAAAAGCTGGTGGGCCCGGTGAGCGAATTTTTGCTCTTTACCCTGGCTGCCCAGGTGATGACCCTGCCGATTATGATCTACCATTTCGGGGGCGTGTCCTGGATTACGTTGCTGGCCAACCCTTTGATCCTGCCACCACAATCCCTGGTGATGGTGTTGAGCGGGTTGGCCCTGCTGACGGGTCTGGCCTTACCCGGGATGGGACAAGTTCTGGCGGTCATCAGTTTGCCCTTTGTGCGCTACACCATCCGCATGGTGACCTGGCTGGCGCGCTTACCCGGCAGCGAAGTGGTATTCCCCTCTTTTCATATTCTGTGGCTGGTGGTGTTTTATGCTGGTTTGTTCCTGTTGACGCTCCTTCCCCCTGAAGTGCGCACGGTAACCCTTAAGAAAATATTTTCTCCGCAGGTTGGTTTGCTGATGCTGGCAGGCCTGACCGTGCTTGTGTGGAACCGGGTTTTGAGTGCGCCGGATGGACGTTTGCATTTGACCCTGCTGGATGACCGTGGAACGCTGCTGGTGCAGACCCCGCCGGGAGGGTCCGTGCTGATCGGCGGGGGTGAGAGCGGGTCAGCGCTCAACCAGGCATTGGGCGAGATGCTCCCGACCGGGGGGCGCCATCTGGACCTGTTGATCATCGGCAGCAATTCCCGCGAAGATCTGCTCGGGCTGATCGGCGTGATCAAGAAAGTACCGATTGACATGGTCCTGTGGGCTGTGGACCCGGATGTCAACCAAACCAGCCGTACTGTGGTTGCCCTGCTGGCTGAACAGGGCGTGCAATCTCAGATTACAAGTGCGGGTGCTGTTGTTGACGCCGGGAAAGGGCTGCGGATTGAAATCCTGTGGGCGGGCGAGCGCGGCTCCCTCCTGTGGCTGACCTGGGAGGATTTTCGCGCGTTGATTCCCACGGGCAGGGTTGGCGACTGCTGGCATCATCTGCCTGCCCCGCCGGATGTGCTGTTCCTGCCCGCTGGTGTGGGCGTGGAAGACCTTCCCCTGGAGCAAATCACGCTCTGGGCGCCTGAAGTGATCCTGCTTTCCGCCACAGAAGCGGATGCGCCGCCTCTGCAGGCAGCGTTGACCGGCTACCCGCTGGTCAGCGGGCAAGGCCACGGCTGGGTGCGGGTCAGCAGCGACGGGAAGGGGATGTGGGTGCGCGGGCAGCACTGAGGATGCGCCAGGCAAGACCTTCAATGGTTGATGGAGATATCTGATTCAAAAATTAGTTAAACTGATAAACCATGCTGACCACCACACGACTATAGTAAACCCTTAACGCAATGATTATTGGTTCACTTTACCTGCTCTGTTTGAACATATGATCCAATATTCATAGTCTCAAAATCATTTATCAATAATCATGTGCTAAAATTAATGTAATCACAACTTTCTTCAAAAGGATCAACATGATACGATCAAACAAAAACAACAATCATAAGGATGTTGTCTTTAGAGATCTCATGCCTGAGATTCCTTCGACCACATATGCCACATTTGCTCTGTACAGATATCCAGCGAAATTTATCCCACAAGTAATTGCATACGCTCTGACCGAGTATGGAAAAGCTGGCATGAGCGTGCTTGATCCTTTTGCAGGATATGGTACTGTTGGGACAACTGCGAAAATTTATGGTTTTGATTATGAATTATGGGATTTAAACCCTTTATTAAACCATATCCACCCAATCTCAATTATGCCACCCATAGATTTAGATGAAAAACGATTAATAAAAGATATGATGGCTTACTCAAAACCATTTTTACCCGATTGGCAAAATATCAAATATTGGCATGACGAAGTATTTTTGGACATGTTAACCAAAAGTTGGGGCTATTATCATTCGTTAAATAATGAGGAAGAAAAGAGACTGTTATTAATCCCCTTAATAAAAGCAACCCGTTATTTTTCATATAACGATGAAAAAAGACAGAAGTTGTCCAGATCCCCATACTCATTAAAAAGAATCAACAATCTAAAATCGACAATCTGGCAAATAAAATTCTTTGAACTTATAGCAAATGAATTATTGAAAATCAAGAATAATTTAATAGAATATCAAAATTTACGACCAATGAATGTAAATGGCGTCATTAAGGGCGGAATAAATTCCTTAAAATCTGATCTTAATCACAATATAAATTTTCTTATTACATCTCCCCCATACCTTCAAGCACAAGAATATATTAGAGCAACAAAGATGGATTTATTTTGGTTGGGATATTCAGAAGAAACAATAAGGAAATTAAGTAAACTAGAATTTCCATACCAAAATGTTCCTGCAACTAATATCCTATCTAATTCGTATTATAAGTATTTAGAAAATATCACTGAACGACATATGAGAGAAATTTATACCGGTTATTTTTTTGGAGTTTTAGGGACATTGTCTAAACTTCAAGAAAGAATTACAGACAGGATGTTTTTATTTGTGGGACCTGCGACAATAAGGACCGTTCCAATTCCAATTGATGATATATTTATTGAACACTTTGTTAACCTAGGTTGGAAACATGAAATAACGTTGATCGATACAATTATTTCCAGAAACATGTTTTTTTATAAGGAAAACCCTGCTACAGGGAAAAAAGATAATCGAATGAAAACAGAACACTTGATTGTTCTAAAAAAATAAAAAAGGGTAGTCTTGGAGGTCTGTTAATATGACTGATAACAGTGGGATACGAGGCAAGCAATCAGCAGTGACTGGTTTTGCACATGAGCATATTGCTGTTGGAATCCTGATGAAAAAATATGGTGATGTTTCATTAGTCAATTTGCCATTATCAACCTACGATTTAATCATTGTGAGAGAAAAAAATGGCTTTGATGATTTTATTAGAGCTCAGGTTAAAACAGCGACAAAAAGAGTGTCATTTACTGGTGGCAGTAGAGGCGGCATTGATAGAACATATTTCTCCGATGTAAAAACTTATCGCCAGTCACCAGATACCAGTGATGTGATTATTGGCGTTCATCCTAATGGCACTTCTTTTGACTTATTTTTCATCCCTACCATTTTAATAGAAATCCTTGATCAAGATAGCATTTCTATCAATAGAATAAATCCTCTAAAAAATAATTACGATATGCTGGAAAACTGTAAAGATAAAGGCTATGTTTTAACAAAAGCGATTGAATTCAACATTGTTAGAGAGCAAAAATAGCCCCAAGGAAGCTTTCTTTGATTTATGTGAAACAATGTTTTATCCAAACTATTAGTTGGTATTCTTTCACAGAGCTTCGTAAAAAGGTTGGTTATTTTTAAAAAGCATTTGTCAGCTTCAGCACCTCATTTTTTGCTAGATTAACACTTGATGAACACGTCCCTGCCCCCCTCTTTTGTCCTCTCCCCCGGCCTGCTGCAGGCGCTCAACCTGGGCTTGCCCGTTGTGGCGCTGGAATCGGCGGTGATCACCCACGGCTTGCCCCACCCGCACAACCTCGCCCTCGCCCGGGATGTGGAAGCCGAGGTGCGTGCCCAGGGCGCCACGCCCGCCACCATCGCCCTGCTGGAGGGCAAAGTGCACGTCGGGCTGAGCGAGGAGCAGATCACCGCGCTGGCAGAGATGGACACAACCCGCAAGATCAGCCTGCGCGACCTCGGCATCGCTCTGGCCGGGAAGCTGAGCGGGGGCACAACGGTCGCAGCCACGCTGTATGCAGCCGTGCAGGCGGGCATCCGTGTATTTGCCACCGGCGGGATCGGCGGGGTTCACCGCGGCTCGGCTTTCGATGTCTCCACCGATTTAGTTCAACTGGGCAGGTCGCCCGTGGTGGTGGTATGCGCCGGCGCCAAGGCAATTCTCGACCTGCCAGCCACACGCGAGGTGCTTGAAACCCGGGGGGTGCCGGTGATCGGCTACCAGACCGATGAATTTCCCGGGTTCTTCACCCGCAGCAGTGGGTTGACCGTCGATCAGCGCGTGGACACCCCCGAAGCCGCGGCTCAAATTGCACTGGCGACCTGGAAAGCCGGCCTGCGCAGCGCAGTGCTGCTGGTGGTACCGCCACCCGAAGCGGTATCAATGCCTGCCGATGAAATCGAAGACGCCATCCAGGCCGCGCTGGCACAGGCGGAAACGGCCGGAATCCACGGTGCAACAGCCACGCCCTTCTTGCTGCAGCGCGTCAGCGAACTGACCGGCGGCGAAAGCCTACGCGCGAACCTGGCATTGCTGAAGAATAATGCCAGCGTAGCTGCGCAGGTTTCCAAAGCGATCCGTGCGACCAAAGGTTTTGCCAATTTTTAAACAGCGTCTATGTTGAATATTGTTAGGGGCCCCGTGTCATCGTCGGTGTCAAGGTGTTGGTGGCCGTCGGCCAGCGCGTTTGTGAGGGCGTCACCGTGGGCGTACTGGTGCGCGTGCGGGTGGGGGTACCGGTCAATGTGGGCGGTAAAGACGGCGTGGGGGATTGCGTCCGTGTGGGGGTCGGTGTAACCGTTGAGAGAACAATTTCTCCGATAACGGTAAAATATCCTGTAACCTTCCACTGTGTGCCTGCGAAGATCCGCACTTCATAGGTGCCCGGTCGCCAATGTTGATCGGGGGGTTCCCAGTTGGTATAACCGTAACCTCCGGTGCCATCGAGCCAGGGGCGGGTTTGAAAGTGCACCAGTTCGCCCTCCCAATACCAGAGTGCGCTCCATTGTGAGCCAACCGCCATATTGTTGTAACTGAAGGTGCCAAACAGTTGACCTACCGGGTTATCAAATTCCTCTGCCGGGTCAACCGGCTGCCAGTCCTCACTCATCCGCCGGGCGAAAACAATCGGGCTGAACAAAGCATCGGGGTTGGGGGGAACCTCAGCTTCACTTTCGTTTTCCACTTCAGGGGGCAAGCTGGGCGTGCTGGTGATCGAGGGTGTGTCGGTGATGGTGGGTGTCAGTGTAATCGAAGGTGTGATGGTTATACTGGGCGTGACGGTGACGGTCGGCGTTTGAGTGACGGTGGGTGAAGGCGTAATAAACACATACACCATCGGCTCAGCATAATTGAGGGTTACCCAGGCCAGGGGAATTAACAGTATCGAGATGATGATTAACCGCCAGCCGCGTCGCATGCGGGCTTGCCGCTTTCCAAAAAAGGGTATTTTGCGTCCTTTGGTCAGGTGGTTGATGCCGAAAATCAATGTTAAAATAGCGGCAACCCCCATGATGATTACCGCAGTAAAAACCGTTGATTGAATATCAATTTTCAACATAAGCCGATTCCGTAAACCCAAACAAATTATAGCGTATTTTATCGTTTAGAATTAACTGTATAATGATACATATCGATTCTTTCGATGCGATCAGATGATTTTTTAGTGCAATGACCTTGAAAAACGGTTATCTCTTACACGGTCGCTACCGCATTCTTGACATCCTCGGGCAGGGGGCTATCGGGGTTATGTACCGCGCCGTTGATGAAAAACTGGATATCAGCGTGGTGGTTAAGGAGCGTGTTTATCGCTCAGAAGACAATGCTCAGCACTTTCAACGGGGCGCCAGGGTCCTGGCCTCACTCCGGCATCCCAATATGGCGAGAGTTTATAATTATTTCCTGATTGAAGGTCAGGGGCTGTACCTGGTGGGGGAATACATCGAAGGGCAGGATTTGCGGCAATGGATGTCTGAAGCGGGAGAGTTGTCTGAAATGGAAACCTTGCAGGTTGGGATTGCCATTTGCAATGCTTTAATTTATCTGCACAGCCAGGATCCGCCCATTCTCCATAACGGAATTGCTCCCAAAAACATCAAATTCTCGCCCTTTGGTGAGATCATGTTGGTGGATTTGGGAATTGATGATGCTTATTTGCAAAGCCAGCTCAAAAGCACATCCACACAAGCGAAAAGCTACGGATTTATCGCACCAGAGCATTTTTCTGAGGAAGGGCTCGATCAGCGGTCGGACATCTTCTCCCTGGGTGGGGCTCTGTATACGGCCCTGGCCGGGTATCCGCCAGAAAACAGCCAGGATCGGGCGACGGGCAAAGCACAACTATCACCTTTGCTGGGATATCAACCCGGGCTCACGCGCCTGACCGTGGAGGCAGTCGAAACAGCGCTCAACCTGCGCTGTGAAGACCGCTGGCAATCGGCTGCTGAGATGAAAGCCGCGCTGATCACCGCCCGCGATGCCCTCTCCGCAGATAAGCAGCAAGAAACCCGCCTGACGCCGCTTGATCAGATATCAACCTTGGCGACATCTTCTCGCAGAGAATTTGAAAAACAGGGCCTCTCGTTGATTGAACGAATCAAATCAAAAAAAATGTTTTCTAAAAAAGATCCGAGCTGGTTTTTTTTTGCTGCCATCATTGTTGTACTGGGGGCTTTGCTTGGTTTTACGCTCCTCAAGCCGCAGGGTTTGCATGGACTCATTATTATCGATCAGCAACCCACAACGACGCAAATCAATGTGGCTCATCAAAATGAGATGGAGGTGCTCCCATTGCCCACAGCGGAGCCGGGTGTTGTGAGGACGGTCACCCCGCTGAGTGAAGAAATCATCGTAACAGAAGTAACCGAACCCAATTTAGCCCCCGCTCCCACGTCCATGGGCGGAGGTGCAGGATTGTTGGCATATGTCTCGGAGCGCTCAGGTATCCCTCAAATTTGGCTGATTGACGTGTCCAGCAAGGAGACAACCCAGCTCACCGACCTGGATGATGGCGCTTGCCAGCCCGATTGGTCTCCCTGCGGTGAACGCATCGTGTTTACGTCGCCCTGCATATCAAAACGAGCAAGCTACCCTGGTTCCCGGTTAATGATCATCGATATTGCCAGCGGTGAAATGCAGTCTCTACCCCCCTCTTTAGAGGGTGATTTTGACCCGGCCTGGTCACCGGATGGCGAATGGATTGCCTATACCACCCTCATCAGCAAACGGGAACAACTGGCAAAAATTAACATCAATGAGCTGACGTCCACCAGACTATCTGACGGCAGTTATCCCGATTCTTCGCCTGCCTGGTCGCCAGATGGAACACAACTGGCTTTTGTTCGCAACCGCGGTGTGGACCAGATCTGGCTGATGGATCCGAATGGTGAAAATCAAATTCAGTTCACGCGGTCAGGCAGGATCGATAACACCAAGCCCGCTTGGTATTACGATGGCAGCCTGATTCTTTTCAGTCAATCTTTTGGCGAGGGCAGTGCTTCCAAGCAGATTTACGGGATGAGGGTTGAAGATATTGGTCAGGCTGAAGAAAACAAAATCATCCCCATGATAAAACTGGATTACATTCCCCTGATGGATCATGTGGATGTGTCGCCGGACGGTTACTGGCTGGCATTTGACTACTGGTATTTTAACGTCCTTGAAGATATTTATATCATGTCTTTTCCCAGCGCCAACTTGATCCAATTGACCGATCACCCCGCTCCGGACTACGATCCGGTCTGGTCCCCCTGATTGGGTTTAAGAGACAATAAACATCAAAGGGTTCAATTTCCTATCCCGCCTATGATTCTGACTGCAACCACAGGTATTGACAGGGCGCCAGGGATAGAACGGTTTCGTCTTTTATCACGGTGCCGCTGACCATGTCCACCAGGGGGAACACCAGGTTGCACAGCCGCAGCACATTGTTTGGTACGGTCTGGGGTTGATCGCTGAAGTTATTCAGGAACAAAATATTCGCTTCTTTCCCCGCATGGCGATAGGCAAACACGTGCGGGTTGCCTGAATCGATAAACTCAGGCAGCCCCTGCTGAATTATGGGGGTTGATTTCCTGAGCTCAATCAGGTTTTGTAAACCGTGAAATATTTTCCCGGGGATCGTGCTCTCATCAGTGCTGAGGGCATAAAGTTCCGGGTCAGCTTCCGGGCGGTGCACCCAGCGGCTATCATCGGCTTTAGCCGGGTTCTGGCGATAAGAGTAATCGTTGAGGGTTCCCACCTCATCTCCCAGGTAGATCAGCGGTATCCCACCAATGGAAAGGATCACATTGTGGATCAGCAAAATCCGGCGAATAGCGATATCTACCTCAACCCCGGTCTCCTCGGTGATGGCTTTTTCTAAGCCAGCCAGCGAGGCGCAGGTACCGGAGATGCGGGCGTCGCGAGTTATTGGGTTTTCCTGGAAGAGCAAACCGCGCCCAAAGCTGCCCTCAAAGACACCGGTGAAAAATGCGTTTAGAAATTGGCGGTGGTCAAAGGCATGGATGCCCAAAGCGTTGGCGTCTTCATCGGAAAAAGTCCAGCCGATGTCATCGTGGCAGCGCACATAGTTGACCCACGCGCATCCCGGTGGAAGCGCAAACCGGTTAGACATCGAGTAATGCAGAAGAGCCACCTCACGGGTGGCCAGGCTGTTCCACAGCAGCGCCATCAACAGGGGGTTGTAGGATAGCTGGCATTCCTCAGAATGAATATATTTAGCCACTTCATCAGGGTGCACAATCGCTTCAGATTTAAAGAGCAGGGCGGGCGCGGCGATCCTGGCAATGGCATTGAATGCCTGGATCAGCATGTGTGCTTCAGGCAGGTTTTCGCAGGCGGTCCCCAGCTCTTTCCAGATGAAGGCCACTGCATCCAGGCGTAAAACTTCCACCCCCTGGTTGGCTAAAAAGAGCATCTCATTGGACACCTGGTTGAAAACTTCCGGGTTGGCATAATTGAGGTCCCACTGGTTGCTGTGGAAAGTGGTCCATACCCATTGACCGATATCATCAAAATAAGTAAATGCGCCCGGGTGCTCATCAGGAAAAATTTCGCGCAGGTGGGTTTCATAGGCGTCGGGCATCTGGCGGTCGGGGAACATGCGATAATATTCCTGGTAGACCGGGTTGCCAGCCCGCGCCTTGACAGCCCATTCATGTTCGCTGGAGGTGTGGTTGAACACAAAGTCAAGCACCAGGCTGATTCCCTCGGCGCGCAATTCTTCAGCCAGTGCGCGCAGTTCTTCCATGGTGCCCAGCCGCGGATCGACCTCCCGATAGCTGCTGATGGCGTAACCGCCATCATTTTCGCCCTCGGGACTTTTAAACAGGGGCATTAAGTGCAAGGTGGTCAGACCAAGCGCCTTGAAATAGGGAATTTTTTCACGAATGCCAGCCAGGTCGCCAGCAAAGAGATCGGTATAACACACGCCGCCCAGAATGTGATGGCTCTGAAACCAGTCAGGGTGTTCCTCGCGGGCAGCATCCAGTGTCTGCAGGGCAGCGTCCCTCGCCGTCCAGGCATGCGCCATCAATCTCAGCAGAACTTCAATGTGGTAGAAAAAATCGTACTGGTTGCCGTAAAGGTGCAGCAGGATTTGGAATAAACGCGGAAAATGCTGCTTCAAGCGGGTTTGAAATTGCCCCCACGCCCGGGAGTTTTGTGCAGCATACGCAGAAAACTCAGCTTCCAGCCGCGGCTGCAGCCTTTCCAATGTGCGTTGTGCTAAATGAATTGGATCATGCTCAGACATCGTTTTCACCATCAACCAAATGATGCGTTATTTGCAGGTCCCTCATGCCGGTGTGCAGACTGCAAGAATGCCTCCACTTGCGATAGGGTGGGTAAAGCCGGGATTGCCCCGCGTTGGGTGGTGGTCAGCGCACCAACGGCATTCGCCACTTGGCAGACATCCCTGAGTGCATGGTCTTCATGCCAGGCTGCCGGGTGATTGAGCAGACCCATCAGCAGACCGGCGACAAACCCATCTCCGGCACCCGTGGTGTCGATAGCCTGGACGTTAAAGCCCTGCACCTGTCCCCTGCATCGGGGTGTGTAATACCGGCAGCCATCCGCTCCCAGGGTCACCACGAACAAACGCAAATCATCATGCCAGAGCGCTTCCACAGCCCGGTCGATATCTTCCACACCGGTCAGAAATAAAAGCTCTTCCTCACTGACTTTAACCAGGTGCGCCTGCTGCCAGATGCTCAAAATGCCTTTTTTGGCAGCCGGGGCATCAGGCCACAGCGTTAGGCGCAAATTAGGATCATAGGACACAAGAACGCCCTGCTGGCAGGCAACCTCCAGCGCGGTCAGCGTGGCACTCCTGGAGGGTTCGCTGATCAGGCTGATCGACCCGATATGAAGGATTTTTGCTGCTTGAATGAGCTCCACAGCTACTTCTTCCGGCGAAAAAAGCATGTCGGCGCTGGGGTGCCGATAAAACATAAATTCACGTTCGCCATCTGCCCGTAACGAGACGAAAGCCAGCGCGGTACGCGCTTCCTGTGAGAACACCAGCCCGCGCGTGTCCACGCCTGATTGGTCCAGCGTTGCTTTTAGAAACAAACCGAAGGCGTCATCGCCCACCTTCCCCAGGAACGCGCTCGTGACGCCCAGTTTCACCAGCCCTGCTGCCACATTGGCGGGCGCACCGCCAGGCGCTTTTTTGAACGCCGGTGCGTCGATGAGCGTCACCTCGGAGACCGTGGGGACAAAATCAATCAATAATTCGCCTAAGGTGATCACATCAACCATGGGTTCCCGTCTTCTTTCATAAAACTTATACTATTCAAGTTGGTCATCTTTGTGTAACACAACCCGGCCAATGCTCAGCATAATTATTTTAATTGATGTGTTTTATAACCAGGTTACCTTACGTGGTCTGCCGTTCAATGATGGTGAGCGGCAAGCGGACATGTCGCAAGGGGCGCTCGGGATCTTTGATACGGGAGAGCAGGATTTCAACGGCCAGCCGTCCGGATTCGTCCAGAGACTGGTGGATGGTACTCAAGCCCACGTAATCAGCCAAATCCAGGTCGTCAAACCCCAGGACAGCCAGGTCCTGCGGGATGCGCAACCCCAGTGCGCGTGCTTTGTTAACCACACCCAGGGCTTGCATGTCCGTGGCGCAAAAGATGGCGGTTGGGCGGTCGGGTCGGGTCAGCAGGGGTTCGATCTGGCGTTCGGCGTCTATGACGGTGTACTGCGAAGTACAGATAAAATCATTCGGTAAGGACAGCCCGGCTTTTTCAATCCCTTTTTGAAATCCGAGCAACCGCATCGTGATGGGTAAAATGGCAAACTCGCCCAGGTCGGTGGTGTCGCCAAGGAAGGCCAGTCGCTGATGTCCCTTGCTGATCAGGTACTCAGCCGCCATTTCGCCCCCAGCTATATCATCAATTTCGACTGTATTGAGGTCTTGCCGGGGAAACTCGATCAGAACCGTTTCAAGGTCATGATCTTTTAGTTTTTTCGCCGATTCATCGTTTACGCGCAAGGAGAGCAAGATCAAACCCTCCAGGTGACCGGTGACAGGCAGGGTCGCCAGGTAGTAGTTCAGGTGGTCAAGGGATTCAATGGTAAAGATGGTCAGCTCGTAACGGGTTGAAAGCAGTCCCTGTGCCACACCGCGCAAGCGCTGGACAAAGGCTGGGGCGGTAAAAAAGGGTGTCATCACACCAATGCGGGCAAAATCCTTCATTGCCCGGGCGCGTGCTTCTGCCTTGGGGATAAACGCCAGGCGGTCGATAGCCTTCTGGACGCGTTCACGCGTGTCATCGCTAACGCTGGAGCTGGCGTTGATCACCCGCGAAACGGTGGAGATGGACACGCCTGCCGCTTTTGCGACATCGTAAATGGTGGGTGTGCGACTGGATTTCGAGCTCATGGCAAAAAAAGGGTTGATTAAGGGTTTATGAAACTGCTTCCATAAAAGGATTTCCATCAATATATTAACATAAAGTGTTATACATGTCAAATATTAAGGGAGAGCGTATTAAAAAACAAATGAGACTTACCTGTCGACACCCCTGCAGAGCACAGAGAGCGCTACGCGCAGGTTCGCCCATCGACCAATGACGCTGAATTGCGAACTAACCAATTTTCAAAACGCTCACCGCGGGTTGAACATAAATCTGGTGAAATTCGCTTTGTATTTTTAAATCTGGCAAGCGGCAGCAGGAGAAATGCATCCTTAATGGGCAATTCACAGTTGAATCCCCCGCTCAGGGTTGGTTCAGGGTTGCAGGTTCCGGGTTGAGACCAGTTCCCACCTTTACTTAGCGCGTATAATAAAGGAGTCGTTAGATGAGATGTTCTTCAAAAAAGATATCGTGAACGCATAAAGGAGAAAAAATGGAATATCGAAACTTAGGAAAAGCGGGTGTTAAAGTCTCAGAGCTCTCATTGGGCGCCTGGGTGACCTACGGATTTCAATTTGGTCTGCAGGAAGCCAAGGAGATTATGGCGGCGGCTTTTGACGCCGGTGTAAACTTCTTCGATAACGCTGAGGCATATGCTGCTGGTGAGGCAGAGATCATCATGGGCCAGGCCCTCAAGGAGCTGGGCTGGGCGCGTAAGGATTACCTGGTCTCGACCAAGATCTTTTGGGGTGGAAATGGTCCTAACGACCGTGGCCTTTCTTATAAACACATCATCGAAGGCACCCACAATGCGCTCAAACGTCTGGATCTGGAGTATGTTGACCTGATCTTCGCCCACCGCCCAGACCCCGAAACGCCGATAGAAGAAACGGTGTTTGCCTTTAACCAGGTCATCCGTGAAGGCAAGGCCTTCTATTGGGGCACTTCGGAATGGTCCGCCGCAGATATCATGCGAGCCACAGACTTTGCCCGTCGCAACAGCCTGCGGCCGCCCAGCATGGAACAACCCGAATATAACTTGCTCCACCGTTACCGGTTTGAAGTGGAATATGCTCCGCTATATAAGGAACTTGGTTACGGCACAACCACCTGGAGCCCGCTGTACAGCGGCTTGCTGACCGGCAAGTATAACGATGGGAAAATCCCCAAGGGCAGCCGGGGTGATCTGAAAGCCTACGCGTTTTTGCGAGATAAATTTGAAGATGAGAAGAAATTGGCGGTCGCCCGAAAACTGACTGCGGTGTCGGATGACCTGGGGGTCAGCCTGGCGCAGATGTCCCTCGCCTGGCTGCTGAAGAACCCGAACGTCAGCACCGTGATCACCGGCGCAACGCGGGTCTCTCAGGTTGCAGAAAACATGAAAGCTGTGGAGATTAAAAATCGTCTCACCGATGATGTAATGGCGCTCATTGATGAGATCATCAAGGACGTGGAATTCTAATGCGTTGGCGGTTGTAAATGACACCATCAGGCTGAACGCAGTCCGTTCAGCCTTTTTGTTCCCCCAATGGTTTTCAGTTTTTAACAGGATAGTATCAGCCAGGTTAACAGGTTTAGAAGCGCGGGTGTAAAGGTGTCAGACACCGACATCTTTCAGCGGTCTACGCCTTTATCCTGCCAGGCTTACGCGTTTTAGTTTGACAAGTTTTCAGTGGGAAAAATGAATTTCCTTGACAGCCCAATTCATATATGCTAGATTTAATTTTAAACAAATTATTACTACTCGGTAGGTGAGGCTACTACGCGGATACGGATTACTGCCGCAAAATAGTGGAGACACTATGAGCTGGTATGAACAGTTGTGGTCGATTAAGGCTTCAACGAATGTAATTTCATCGCCTCGCAGAGTTAAAGCTCAAACGGGAATGCTTATGAATTATGCTCTATGCATCTGTTGGGTTTGCATGGAGCTTTTCTATGCTCAATCAGGGCAGTAATCACAAATCTGTCTGGCAGTGTTGATGGATAAACTTTCATAAGCTAAAGAGATGCGTTGCATCAATCGCGATCCACCTGCAGTAGTGGTCAATAAATCAGGTGGATGTGCTTTTTTCAATGCGCTCTGCCCAAAATATTGGAGGTGACACGGTGACGAACAAAAACAAAAACAATAAAAATTCATTCGTTGCTGGCGCAGAGGATATCGTCAGAAATGAAGAGGCCAATCAGAGGCTTTTGGATGCATCCAGTAACATGATGCCAATCGTCTATGAATTGCTGGATAGTTCGGAAAGCGGCAAAACAGAAGAGCAGATAAAAACCGCCAGACACCTGTACGGGGAAAATATCGTCACTTACGAGAAAGGTGACTCCGTATTCAAGCGGCTGGTTGATGCGTTTATCAATCCATTTACTTTGATTCTAATTGCCCTGGCTGTCGTATCTGCTTTTACTGATATTATCTTAGCCAGCGCGGGCGAAAGAGATTTTACAACCGTTATGATCATCGTCGCAATGGTGTTGATTTCGGGAATACTGCGTTTTGTTCAGGAGACGAGAAGTGGAAACGCAGCCGAAAAACTGCTCGAGATGATTGAAACCACAGCGAATATTGAAAGAATTGGTGAAGGGGCGAAAGAAATCCCTTTAGATGAAATCGTTGTCGGTGATATTGTGTATTTATCCGCCGGGGATATGATCCCTGCTGATATTCGTGTCATCCAGGCGAAGGACTTATTTATCAGTCAAGCTGCATTAACCGGGGAGAGCGAAGCTGTAGAAAAAACTTCAGCAATTCTTGAAGATGACAGTACTGCCCTGGAAAAGAATAACCTGGCTTTTATGGGCACCAACGTGCTCAGTGGTTATGCAAAGGGAATCGTTGTTGCCACCGGCAATGATACGATCTTTGGCGGAATTGCTCAGGATTTAAAAAAAGAACCGATTGTTACCAGCTTTGAAAAGGGCGTAAATGAGGTCTCCTGGGTTTTAATCAGGTTCATGATGGTGATGGTTCCAATTGTTTTTGTGATCAACGGCCTCACAAAAGGGAATTGGTTAAGTGCCTTATTGTTTGCAATTTCGGTTGCTGTTGGTTTGACCCCGGAAATGTTGCCGATGATTGTGACCGCTGGCCTGGCAAAAGGCGCGATCGCGATGTCGAAAGAAAAGGTAATCATTAAAAATTTGAACTCAATTCAAAATTTGGGCGCAATTGATATTCTTTGCACAGATAAAACTGGAACGCTTACCGAAGACAAAATTATTTTACAATACCACTTAGATATTGATGGCAACAGCGACACCCGGGTGTTGCGACATGGATTTTTAAATAGTTATTACCAAACGGGTTTAAAGAATTTATTGGATATCGCCATCATTAATAAAACCATGGAATTAAAAGATCATGATGAAAACATCAAAAGCAGCGTGGATCGCTATGTAAAAGTCGACGAAGTTCCATTTGATTTCGAACGGAGAAGAATGAGCGTGGTGGTCGAAGATGAAACGGGTAAACGGCAAATGATCACCAAAGGTGCCGTTGAAGAAATGCTGACCATCTCAACCTTTGTGGAATATAAAGGAGAAGTTGTTGAACTTACTGAGAAAAAGAAGGGAATTGTCCTGAAAAAGGTTCAGGAGTTAAATAACGACGGCATGCGGGTCATTGCGGTTTCACAGAAAACAAATCCCTCACCCGTCGGTGAATTTTCCGTTGAAGATGAAAGCGACATGGTTTTAATTGGTTACCTTGCGTTTCTTGACCCACCAAAAGTAAGCGCAACTGCCGCTATCGAAGCGTTAAAAGCACATGGTGTTAATGTGAAGGTAATTACAGGGGACAATGAAGAAGTTGCCAAAAGCGTCTGTAAACAAGTTGGCATTAAATTCGACAAAGTTTACATCGGTTCAGATGTTGACAATCTTTCAGATAGAGAGCTGGGCGACCTGGCAGAAAAGGCAACAATTTTTGCAAAAATGTCGCCTTCACAAAAAGCCAGGCTGATCAATGCTTTGCGGGAAAAGGGACATTCTGTAGGGTATATGGGCGATGGCATTAACGATGCCGGGGCGCTGGAAGCTGCAGATGTGGGCATTTCCGTTGACAATGCAGTTGATATCGCCAAGGAATCAGCCGATGTTATCTTGCTGGAAAAAGATTTAATGGTGCTTGAAAATGGTATTCTTGAAGGCAGAAAAACCTATGCGAACATCATAAAGTACATCAAGATGACAGCCTCTTCAAATTTTGGAAACGTTTTTTCTGTATTGGTGGCGAGTGCATTCCTGCCCTTCCTGCCAATGGCGTCTTTGCACCTGATTTTGCTCAATTTGATTTATGATCTTTCCTGCATCGCCATCCCGTGGGACAACGTCGATACGGAATTTCTGGAAAAGCCCAGAACTTGGGATGCCAGCTCGGTAACAAAATTTATGCTCTGGATCGGGCCAACCAGTTCTGTATTTGACATCACGACCTATTTATTAATGTACTTTATCATCGCCCCCATGTTCACAGGCGGGTTGCTGTTTCATCAATTAACCGATCCAAAAATGATGGCATTGTATATTGCGGTTTTCCAGGCGGGCTGGTTTGTGGAATCAATGTGGAGTCAGACCCTGGTGATTCATATGATCCGAACGCCAAAGATTCCTTTCATTCAAAGTCGTGCTTCAACAGAGCTGATTGCCCTCACCTTTGCAGGAATCGCCTTGCTGACGGTCATCCCATTCACCGGTTTTGGCGCATCAATCGGCCTCGCGCCGCTGCCCGGAATTTATTTTGTGTATTTAGGCATCACGGTTGTCCTGTATATGGTGTTGGTGACAATCGTAAAAAACCTGTACGTGAAAAAATATAAAGAGCTGCTGTAAAGCGGAAAGGGGCTTTACGACTCCCTCCCTTCGCGAAGCACTCTTTATCTTCCCATCTGAATGTCCTGCGCTGTGCGCCTGTGCATATACTCTATGTGCGGCTTTGTTTTCGGCAAAAATCAGGATAAAATAAAATTGTTCAATGCAGTTTTCTAACCTGAAGGAGTCAACATGCCCCCAATCCTTTATTTACTCGACGGTCACGGTCTGGCGTATCGGGCGTATTTTGCCCTGACCGCAGGCGGCACCCGCTCCAATGCCTTCCAGACCAACAGCGGTGAGCCCACCGCGGGCGTGTATGGCTTTACCAGCACCCTCATGCGCATCTTTCAACAGGAAAACCCGGATTACCTGGCAGTGGTTTTTGATAAGGGCAAGTCCTTCCGTCACAAGATCTATGAAGACTATAAAGGCACCCGGGCAAAGATGCCCGATGACCTGCGCGGTCAGGTCGAACGCATGCGGGAGATTGTGGACGCTTTTAACATCCCCCGCCTGGAACTGGAGAATTACGAAGCCGATGATGTGCTGGGCAGCGTGGCGCACTGGGCTGCCGAAGAGCAGGGGTTAGGTGTTAAGATCATCACCGGCGACAAGGACTTGCTGCAACTGGTCACCGACCGGGTGGTGGTCAACCTGGCGGGCACCAAGCTCTCGGAGGCTAAGGATTATTTCCCAGAAGATGTAGTGGAGAAAATGGGCGTACCACCTGAAAAGGTGGTTGATTTAAAAGCCCTGAGCGGCGACCCCTCTGATAATATTCCCGGCGTGAGGGGCATCGGCGAAAAAACGGCGGTGAAGCTGCTGAATGAATACGGGTCGTTGGATGGCATTTACGAGCACCTGGACGAGATCACCGGGCGGGCTAAATCAGCCCTGGAGGCTGGCAGGGAATCCGCCTATATGAGTCGTGAATTGGCCCGGATCGTCACCGACCTGGACATGAAAGTCAATTTAGATCAGGCGCGCATTGACCATTTCAACCCCAAAGCGGTGGAAAACCTGTTCCGCGAGCTGGAATTCCGCAGCCTGGTTGAGCAGTTGAATACCCTGGTGGGGAAAATGCATCCGCTGGCGACCCAGAGCGGGCAGATGGACTTGTTTGACCAGGCCGCATCAACCCCATCTGCTGCAGAGCAACCTGGATTGGTGAAAACGACGATTGTTGACACACCCACAAAGCTGCAGAAACTGGTAAAGGTCCTTTCTGGCGCCGAGCAGATCGCCTTCGATACCGAGACCAACGATACCGACCCGATGCGCGCCAGGCTGGTCGGCATTTCACTGGCGGTTGACTCCGAGCACGGGTACTACCTCCCACTCGGGCATCAGCAGGGGCAGCAGTTAGCCAGCGAGGAGATTTTTAAAGCCCTGGCAGGGGCGATGACGGACAAAAACATCGGCAAAGTCGGTCACAACCTGAAGTTTGATTATTTAGTCCTCAAGCGCGCCGGGCTGACCGTGGAGCCACTGACCTTTGATACGATGGTTGCTGAATGGCTGATCAACCCGGCTTCGCGCAACCTGGGCTTGAAGAACCTAGCCTGGGTGCGCCTGGGCTACGAAATGACCCGGATTGAAGAGCTGATTGGCAAAGGGCGGGGGCAAAAGACCATGGACCAGGTGCCAATCGCTGAGGTAGCCGGTTACGCTGCAGCGGACGCGGCCATCTGCCTGCGCTTGATCCCACAGCTACGGGATGAATTGGGCAGCCACAACGCGCAAAAACTCTTTGATACCATGGAAATGCCCCTGGTACCGGTGCTGGCTGGAATGGAAGAAGTTGGCTTCAGCCTCGATACTGCTTTCTTTAGCAAATTTTCTCACGAGTTGGAAGGCAAACTGGCAGAGATCGAAGCCAGGATTCAAACTGCGGTGGGATACGCGTTTAATTTGAACTCTACCCAGCAGCTTTCGGAAGCCCTGTTTAATAAACTCGGACTTGAACCGCCCGATCGGGCGCGCAAAACAAGCTCTGGCTTGTATTCCACGGCGGCTGATGTTTTAGAGGCGATGACCGGGCAGCATCCCGTGGTGGCCTGGGTTCTGGAATATCGCGAACTGGAAAAATTACGTTCCACCTACGTGGATGCGCTGCCCCTGCAGGTCAACCCCGATACCGGGCGCGTGCACACCTCGTTTAACCAGACGGGCACCGTCACCGGGCGGATTGCCTCTTCCAATCCCAACCTGCAAAACATCCCCATTCGGACCGAAATCGGTCGAAGGGTGCGGGAAGGTTTTATTGCCCAACCGGGCTGGTTGTTAATGTCGGTGGATTATTCGCAAATTGAGCTGCGCATCGTGGCTCACATGTCGCAGGATGAAGCCATGCTGGCTGCCTTCAGAGCCGGGCAGGATATCCACTCCACCACGGCGGCCGCCGTCCACGGGATTGACCTGGCGGAAGTCACGCCTGAAATGCGTCGGCATGCCAAGGCGATCAACTTCGGCTTGATCTATGGAATGAGCGCCTTCGGGCTGACCAACGCCACCGATCTGACCCTGGCTGAAGCCGAAAATTTTATTGAAGCCTATTTTAAGGAATTCCCGGGAGTCAAAAATTACTTGCAGGGCATCCGTCAGCAGGCCGCGCAGCAGGGCTATGTTGAGACCCTCTTGGGGCGCCGCCGGTACTTCCCCAACCTGAAAAGCGGCGCGCCGCACAACATCCGCCAGCGTGAGGAGCGCGAAGCGATCAATGCCCCCATCCAGGGCACGGCGGCGGACATCATTAAACTGGCGATGCTCAAGCTTCCAGTCGAGATCGAAAAAGCCGGCCTGGGAGTACGCATGCTGTTGCAGGTGCACGACGAGCTGATCTTCGAAGTACCTGAGGTCGAACTGCAGCAAACGGTGAAACTGGTGCAGGCAGTAATGGAAAACGCCTACACCTTATCCATTCCCATCGATACCGAGGCCAGGGTTGGAAAAAGCTGGGGTGTGATGGAAGAGGTCTGAGGGGGGAGGCGACAACGTTCAGCTAAACCGACCCGGCTGCCGGGAGTCTGTCACAAAAGTAAGTCAGATAGCTTATTTTTTTGTCTTCTCACTTAATAGCAGTATTTTCTCCTTTTAATCAACAAAGAGGCTGCCTTTTTTTGACAGCCCCTTTGATACTCTCCTGTTGAGTGAAGATTATTAATCTTCTTTTTCCTGGTCTTCGCGGCGTTTGGCTTCGATAATGTCCTGGGCCAGGTGCTGGGGCACCATTTCATAATGGTCGAATTCCATGGTGAAGTAACCGCGACCGCCGGACATCGAGCGCAAGGTGGTGGTGTATCGCAGCATCTCTGCCAGGGGCACAAGGGCTTTGACAATCGAGCGGCCTTTTTGTGTATCCATTCCCTGCACGCGCGCCCTGCGGGAGTTCATATCACCCAGCACGTCGCCCATGTTCGATTCGGGGACGATCACCTCAACCCGCATGATGGGTTCATACAGCACCGCACCCGCCTCCTTGAAAGCCAGCTTAAAAGCTTCGCGCCCCGCAATTTCAAAGGCGATCGGCTTGGAATCCACCGGGTGCTCTTTCCCATCATACACTGAGACCTTGACATTGTGCACCGGGTAACCGGCGATCACGCCTTCCTTCATCACATTGCGAATGCCTTTTTCAATCGATGGCATGAAGTTGTTTGAGATTGAACCGCCAAAGACATCGTTGACAAACTCAAAATCCTCTTCAGGGAGCGGGCTGACCCGCAGGTGCACCTCGCCAAACTGACCGGCTCCGCCGGTTTGCTTTTTATGGCGGTAAACTGCAGCGTTCTCGCGGGTGATGCGCTCTTCGTAGGGCACCTTTGGCTCCTGGATATCAAGCCCAAGCTGGAATTTGCCTTCAGCACGACGAATGGTAACATCGATGTGCTGGTCGCCCATGCCCTGCAGGATGGTCTGGCGGGTGGCGGGTTCATTATGCCACGTGAGGGTCATGTCTTCTTCGCATAGGCGAGTCAGGGTGACGCTCAGTTTGGCTGCGTCTGACTGGGTTTTGGGGAAAACCGCCACCTGGTAGAGCGCATTGGGGTAATTGGCTGTCGGTAAGGTCAGGGCGTTTGTCTTTTTGCACAGTGTGTCGCCAGTCGTGGTGGCGCTCAATTTGGCAACCAGACCGATATCACCGCTGTGTAAAACGTTGATTGGTTTCCCTTCTTTGCCAAAGGGAACCTGCATACCAGCCAGGCGCTCTTCTTCTCCCTTGTTGCTGTTCCACACGCGATCATCGGCAACCATCTTCCCGGAATAAATCCTGAAAAAGGTTTGTTTACCAACAAAGGGATCAGCGGTGGTATTCCACACATAAGCCGCCAGCGGACCGTCATCCACCGGTTCGAGGGTGATCTCTTCGCCCTTAGCATTTTTCGCAATGGCAGGCGCGGCGTCCGCCGGGGAAGGCATCAGGTTAATCAATGCGTTAAGCAAGGGTGCGATGCCAGTTTTATGAGCGCCTGAGCCAACCAACACGGGGATGAATTTACCCGCCCAGATGACGCTGCGCAAACCTCGCATGATCTCCTGGTCGGTTAGATCACCATTTTCGAAGTATTTTTCCATCAGGTCGTCTTCACCCTCGGCAGCAGCCTCAACCAGCGCCAGGTGACCCTCTTCAGCTTTCTCCTGGAATTCTGCTGGGATTGCTACGGCTTCATCCCCATCGCCTTTTAGCGCCTTCATGGAGAGCAGGTCAATCACACCGTTGAAATTCGCTTTTTCACCCCAGGGCAACTGCAGCGGGATCAGGCGTGTTTCAACATGCTCCTGAACAGCCTGGAGAACCTTTTCAAAGTTGGCATTGTCCCGTTCCATCTTGTTGATCAGGATCATTCTGGGAATATTGAACTCTTCACTGTACTGCAGCGCCATCTCGGTTCCCACCTCGAGACCAGCCACAGAATCGACCAGGATCAGCGCGCCATCGGACACTCGCATGGCAGAGATGACCTCTCCGATGAAATCGGTGTAGCCCGGGGTATCGAGTAAATTGAGTTTGACGTTGTTGTACTCTACTGGAACGACAGAGGTGAAGAGAGAAATTCCGCGCCGGATTTCTTCTTCGTCAAAGTCTGAGATTGTTGAACCATCTTCAACCTGGCCCATGCGCGTGGTTCCGCCGGTGTAATTCACCAGGGCTTCAACCAGCATGGTCTTGCCTGCGCTGCTGTGAGCGGCCAGGACGATGTTACGGATTGACTCGGTTTTATATTCTTTCATCTAAGAGACCTTCCTAATTCCTTAAAATATCATGCTATTTAGATAATGACACGCAATCCCCAATTTTAAGACAATCGTGAACAAAAGTCAAAGAAATCGCCGGTTTTGATGATTTAAGTGTTTGGGCGAATGTCAAGCACAGGCAATTTGTGTAAAGTGGCGGTAGTGGATGGCGTGCCAGACTCAATTATCCCGGGTGCATCTGCTTCAGGATATCGTATAATCATTACAATAAGCAAATGACGAGGAGTTGACAGCAGACAGCATGACATCACGACCACTTGAGATCTTGAATGATCTGAGTCCAACCGCGAAAATCTTGGGAATAAACATTAGCGGGCAGAAAACCAGCGCAGTCTTTGGGGATGTGACCGGGTTGATCTACGAGCGAACCCAAATGGAAGCAATCTCCGGACAACCCTTCCCGGAGGCATTCGATGCCATTTGTGCTCTGGCGGATACGCTGCTCAAAGTCTGCCGGGCCCAGGGATTAAGCAGCCCCGAGGTGATTTCGGTGGCGGTCAGTGGTTCAGTAGATTTCAGCCGGGGTATTGTCATATCTGCACCCGATTTGCCCAAATGGGACGATGTGCCGCTCAAAGGCCGCCTGGGAGTCCGCTACAACCTGCCGGTTATGATCGAACATCGCAGTAATGCCGGTGCACTGGCAGAGATGGTTTTTGGCGCCGGGGTTGGCGTGCCAGATCAAATCTTCCTGGACCTGGAACCGGTGGTTTCCGCCGGCATTATCAAGAATGGGAAAATCTATCACGGGGCAAATGATGCTGCCGGAGAGATTGGATCCATGCGCATGGCTCCAGCCGGACCAGCTGGTCTGGGTTATCCAGGTTCTCTGACCGGGTTCGCCAGCGGATTGGGTATGGCAGAATTAGCCCACAACCGCTATCCCGGGCTCTGGCCTGTACCGCCAAAACCCTATGAATTCGTCAGCGCGGTTAACGCTGGGCAGGAAGAAGCACAGCAGGTGATCGCCGAATCTGCCGAGTACCTGGGAAAAGCCTTGCTGTGGCTGGTTCTTACCCTCGACCCGGAGTTGGCAGTCTTCGGTCATCCGGCGGATCTGCTGGGTGAAAATCTGCTGGAACCCTTGCGGGATGCTGTCCTGCGTCATGGCGGTGGAGAAGCCCGCTTGCTGCCGCGTCTGGCCCTTTCAAAATGTGCGGCAAGGCTGGATGACATGGCAGCATTGATGGCTGTGATCAGCGCTTACCGAAACCATACCCGGGATTGAAGCGGTCCGGATTGTTTGGGTCAGGCTCGCATTGCATCAAAATCTGTTGAATCAACCAGCATTCTGGTATAAACCTACGCGGTTTTACCATTAATTTGCAGAACCATGTTATAAAAAATATAATGATCTCGACAAGTGCTCGTAAACCATTATCAACACTAAACTGGAGGTAAACATGTTACACAAAATCGCCCGAAAAATAGACCAGCATAACCCTGTTGAGGTTGTGGACGCCCATTGCGATATACCCTGCGGTATTTATGATCCGCACCTTGCATTGATCGGTGCGCTGACCGTAATTCGCATGATTGACCTGATCGACGGCCTGGTTGAAGCTCATAGCGACACTATCGATGCAGAATATCTCAACAGCATGGCGCGCTATGTGGCGGTTAAAGAAGAACACGCAGAATTAACCAAGCACGAGATCCGGGTTATCTGGGGTGATTTCATCAAAGACCAGCACATCGAATCCTACCCACAACTATCCGGCCTGGTGCACAAAATTCTGCAGCTTGGCTCCAAAGCCCGCCAAACCGTTGACCGTGAGTCAGGCGTGGCGCTGCTGGAAGCGGTTAATGAGTTTGCAGAAATTTTCTGGCAGATCAAAGGCAAGGAAACAAAACGGGTGGCGGCTCCCTTCCCGGTCACCGATGAAATCGTTGTTCCGCTCCTTTAATCCGTATGGTCCGCCTGCTTAAGGTGCGCGGTTCGAGCCTGTGGCCTGATTTTCGCGAGGGCGATTATGTCCTGGCTGCTGACGTTCCCTTCCCTGCCGGGAAGATCAAAACTGGCGATGTGATCGTCTTTCAACAACCTGGCTATGGCACGCTGCTCAAGCGCGTTCACCGCGTGCTGGAAGGTGGCCAGTTCTTTGAAGTGCGCGGCACGCAGATTGCCAGTACTGATAGCCGCAATTTCGGAGCGGTTCCACGAAAACGGGTGCACAGCAAGGTGATCTGGCACATTCGTAATCATTCCGACCGGAAGAACTGAGCGCCTCTTGAAGGTCGACCTCTTATTACTATTAACGGCTGCCATTTGGGGCTTTGCCTTCGTTGCCCAACGAGTTGGCATGTCCCATATGGGGCCGTTTACTTTTAACGGGATCCGCTTCAGCCTGGGCGCGCTTTCCCTGGTGCCGATTCTGATCTGGCAGCGCAGGAAGAATCCAGCTTCAACAGGGTTCAGCCTGAAAACCTGCGCTGTGCCGATTGGATTGACGGGCGTGGTTCTGTTTATCGCTTCATCACTGCAACAGGTGGGATTAATGGGAACAACTGCTGGCAAGGGCGGCTTTATTACCGGATTGTACGTGATCCTGGTGCCCTTGCTGGCTTTTTTCTGGGGGCAGCGCACACATATCGCCCATTGGACCGGCGCGCTACTGGCAGTAGCCGGATTGTACCTGCTGTCATTCAAAGGTGGATGGACGATCTCACCCTATGACCTTGTTCTCTTCACCGGGGCTTTTATCTGGGCAGTGCATGTGCACCTGATTGCCAAATATGCCGACCCTGTAGGACCGGTGCAGCTGGCATGCTTGCAGTTTGCCGTTTGCGGGTTTCTGAGCCTGGCTGCCGCACTGTTTTTTGAGCCGATTAGCATTAGCGGAATTCGCGATGGCTTGTGGACTCTTCTGTACGGGTCATTTTTATCAGTGGGTCTGGCTTATACCCTGCAAGTCATCGCGCAGCGTACTGCTAACCCAACCCATGCGGTCATCATCCTCAGCCTGGAGGGCGCTTTTGCCGGCCTGGGTGGTTGGTTGTTCCTCCATGAAGCGATGGCAGCGCGCGATTTGCTCGGCGCTGGTTTGATATTAATCGGCACGCTTGTTTCACAGATTTTTGGAAAAGAGCGCAAGGCGACTCTTTAATGAAATATCCAGGGGGAAGGATATGAACTTGGTATTTCCGGTGCGTTGTGGTTAAAATTAGCTTGTTCGATCTGATCATTCGTTGCCCGACGATGATCTAAATTATCGGGACAAAACCGCTGAAATACTGCGGTTGTTCAGGATAGGAAACAACTTCGCATGCAAAAACTTATCGACCAGGTCAGGTCCGTGTTAGGATTTGAGCTTTCAAGTGAAAAAATCGCCCTGCTGAAAATCTACGAAAATGAGCTTTTAGAATGGAATCAGAAAGTTAATCTCACTGCGGTTAACGATCCTGAAAGCGTGCGGGTTAAACATTTTCTCGACTCGATGACGGTTCAGAAAGCCTGGGGCCAGCGCGTACCGCCTGAACGGCTGATCGACGTGGGCACCGGCGCCGGCTTTCCCGGTTTGGTACTGAAGGTGTTGTGGCCCAAAACCCGGGTTACGCTGGTTGAATCGGTAGGAAAGAAGGCGGAGTTTTGCCGCCACATTGTCCAGCGCCTCGGATTGGAACAGGTAACCATTTTGTCTGAACGCGCTGAGGTGGTCGGTCAGGACCTGGATCACCGCCAGACCTATGATCTGGCGGTGGCGCATGCTGTTGCCCGCATGCCCATTCTGATGGAGTACCTGCTGCCCTTGATTCACCGGAACGGCAAGGTGATGGCGATGAAGGGGGAAACCGCCCCGGTGGAAACTCACAGCGCCAGCCGGGCGATCCACCTGCTGGGGGGAAAACTGCATAAACTGGTTCACATCGAGTTGCCAGGAGTCGTGGAGGAACGCTTTATTGTCATAGTGGATAAAGTTGCCCAAACTCCCGATGAATATCCACGCCGTACCGGTATACCCTCCAAACGACCCATTCTGTGAGAAAGCCGGATAAATCCGGAATGTAGTAAACTTAAGTAGTAATGGACGACCACCTAAAAAGAAATAAAGATAAATCAGAAGAAGTTGAACGCTGTTTAGCACTGATCCAGTCCCGTAATCCCCGCGACCGGTCATTTGCTGCCAAGCGCCTGGGGGAATTGAAGTCCAGGCCTGATATCCTGATGAAATTATTACAGGACCCCAATGGATTTGTTCGTTCTGCAGCAGCGGAAGCCCTTGGGCGCTCTGTGGAATTGCCAGCGGCGGAGGTGGTTTCACATTTATTGACCGCAATTGACGACCCGAATCATTATGTCTGCGCGGCAGCAGTTAATTCACTGGGGCTGCTGGGAGCCGCCCAGGCAGTCAACCAAATTGAGGCATGTTTGGATGATGCAGAACCGATTGTTGTGCAAGCGGCCATCCTGGCGATCGCGCGTATCGACCCCCAGCGGATTGAAAATCGATTACCGGCGTTCTTACAATCAGATGAGTACCTGGTCCATCTGGCTGCGGTCAGGGTATGCGGGTGGTTACAATTGGATTCTTGCAGCGGTTTAATCTTACAAGCATTGCAGGATCTGATGCAAACCAATGGCAAGCATGATCTCAAACTTCCCAAACTTTACATTGAAGCCTTGACCCGGTTAAACACCAGGGAAGCGATCCCCACCTTGGTTGGAATAGCTGAGCATGAGGTAGGATTGCGAAGTGCAGCGGTGGAGGCTCTGGTTGATATGAATGCCGAGGAAGCCGCAGCGATCCTTTCACCCTTGTTGAATGATCCCAGTAATAGCTTGCGCCGCAACCTGATTGAAATGATGATCAAGGCAGATTACACTGCAGCCTTGCCATTAATTCGTCCGTTGCTTAAAGACAAAGCCATCACTGTACGCGAAACAGCGCTGGCCGCGGTTTCGAAATGGGGTGATAAGGTCTCAATTGATGATGTGCGCGAGATTGCCTTCAGCGACCCCAACCCCTTTGTTCGCCCCCAGGCAGTGATTGCGCTCACCCGGCTTTTAGAGCAGGACGCCCTGGCGGATCTGGTTGACCTTTCGGAGGATCTTAACCTGTATGTTAGGCGGGCGGTTGCGCAATGCCTGGCTGAGGTTGATTTCCTGACCCCGGAGGGTAAAAAGGCATTGTTAAGTCTGGCCAAGAACCCGGAAACAGCAGATTTTGTAAAGGATGCGCTACAAGCCCACGATCTGGACACAGTCCAGCCGCTGCTTGCAAAGGTCGTGGAAATGCGTGCCCCTGTGCCGAAGGCGTTAAGTGAAGATGCTCACAAGTTGCTGGTTTCCCTTGAGTCCTGGCAGAACGCTTTGCCTTCGCTGCAAAAGGATTTCGACCTGGGCGAACTGGCCGAAGTGGACCGGGCGCTTTCGACTTTGATTTTATATCTACGCGATGCGCTGAACAGGAAATTGGACGCGTAACCCGCACCCTCATTTAAGCAAGCGCAGCAGCCTGGCTTTCTTGCAAGGTGAAAGCTCAAGCCGCTGCGGTGTTGTTTTTTAACTCGGGCCTTGAATCAGGGGGTCGGCGTTACCGTTGCCGTTGCAGTGGGGATCGGTGTTGGCACGATATTGACCGGGATGATCAGAATATCGCCGACTTTTATGTCCGTGTCATCTTTCATCTCATCCATTTTGTTTTCGCGGCGGAAACGGTTGGTTTCAACCATGATGCGGTCAATCGTGCTGTTGAATTGCACAGCCAGGTTAAATAGATTGTCATTGGGTCGTACACGGTATTCGATCAGCGTTCCCGGTGCGGTGTCATCCGGCAGCGGCGTGGGGGTGGGCAATTGCTGACCGGGCGCAGGGATAAGGATGGTCTGTCCCGGGGTGATGAAACACCTGCCATCGAGGTTGTTGAGCACCAGGAGAACTTCCACATCAACCTCAAATTTCTCAGCAATGGTGGTGCAGTTGTCGCCTTCCTGGACCACGTATTCAAACGGCACCGAAGGTGTACTGGTTGAAGTAGGTGTCGGGGTGTTGGTAACTGTAGGGGTCATGGTGAAGGTCGCCGTGGGTGTGACAGGCGTTGGCGTTGGCGTCTCTGTCTGTGTTGGGGTGGGGGAGTTCAAGAACGAGAGCTGTAAGCCAGCCCCGCCACCGACCAGGTAGACCACCAGCAGAACAATACCGACGACCACCAGCAGAATTGCCAGTCCACCAAGGATGTAAGGTCCCATCTTCTGCTTTTTCCGATAAGATGAAATCACGTTTTTCGCATCTTTTTTGCTCATAAGATTTCCTCTTTTTCTATATCATTCCGGAAAACATGCCGGAAAGCCCCAAATATATCATAAATTTATAATTCCATTTTATCCGATTATCAAATTTAGGTCGAGTCATCCAGTTGGGGAAAGTTTGGTTGCCAAAGCGGTGTGACCAACCACAGCATGCCAAAAGGCATGGGTCATGCGGGCAGGTTTGACTTCCTGCATTCAAGGATACGCTTCATGAACTGGCCGGTGTAGGAATGCTCCATTTCGCAGATCTCTTCGGGTTCGCCCACGGCAATGATCTCGCCGCCAGCATCACCGCCTTCGGGGCCCAGATCGATGATCCAGTCCGACACCTTGATGATATCCAGGTTGTGCTCAATGATCACCACGGTATTGCCTTCATCCACCAGGCGCTGCAAAACATCAATTAACCGGTGCACATCGGCCGCGTGCAGACCCACCGAGGGCTCATCCAGAACATACAGGGTGCTGCCGGTGGACCGGCGCGAGAGCTCTTTGGAAAGCTTGACGCGTTGTGCCTCGCCGCCTGAGAGCGTGGTGCCAGATTGACCCAGCCGGATGTAACCCAGCCCCACATCCTGCAGAGTCTCCAATCGGCGAACAATCTTGGGGAAGGCCTGGAAAAAGCCGATTGCGGCATCGATGGTCATATCCAGCACATCGGCGATGCTCTTTTCTTTAAACAGGATTTGCAGCGTCTCACGGTTGTAACGCGAGCCGTGACACACATCACAGGGTACATAAATATCGGGCAAGAATTGCATTTCGATCTTCAACTGCCCCTGACCGGCACAGGCTTCGCAGCGTCCCCCCTTGACGTTGAAGCTGAAGCGTCCCTTTTTATAGCCGCGCATTTTACTCTCGGGTAATTCGGCGAACAGATCGCGGATGGCATCGAATAAACCGGTGTAGGTGCCGGGGTTAGAGCGCGGTGTGCGGCCGATTGGCGATTGGTCGATGTTGATGACCTTGTCAACGTGCTCAAGCCCTTCGATAAAATCGTATTCACCGGGTGACGTATGGGCGCCATGCAGTTGACGGACCAGGCTGCGATAGAGGGTGTCGATCAGCAGCGAGGATTTTCCCGATCCGGATACGCCGGTCACACAGATAAACTTGCCCAGAGGTAAATCAAGGGTGACATTTTTGAGGTTGTTCACCCGGGCGCCAAGCAAACGCAGGTGTGTGCCGTTGCCAGCGCGACGCTTGTCAGGCACGGGGACGTACATCCTGCCGGAGAGGTAGGCGCCGGTGATCGATTTGGGATGGTTGATGATCGTATCCGGAGGACCTTCAGCGACAACCTCGCCGCCCAGGTCGCCAGCGCCGGGACCCAGATCGACGATCCAGTCTGCCCTGCGGATGGTATCGTCATCGTGTTCAACCACCAGGACGGTATTGCCCAGATCGCGCATCCCTTCCAGTGTGGTCAGCAGGCGGTCGTTGTCGCGCGGGTGCAGACCGATAGAGGGCTCATCCAGCACGTATAGAACGCCCATCAGCCGCGAGCCAACCTGGGTGGCCAGCCGGATACGCTGTGCTTCCCCACCCGACAGGGAGCCAGCTGAGCGCTGCAGAGTCAGGTAGTCCAGCCCAACGTTGACCAGGAAGCCCAGTCGGCCTTCAATCTCTTTAAGGATGCGGTCGGCAATCAAGCGTTCGCGCGTACTCAGGGGAGAATCGTCACCCGCCAGGTTCCGGACCCATTCCAGGCTGTGTTTTACCGGCCATGCGGTAACCGCCACGATATTAAACCCGTCAACGGTCACCGCCAAAACTTCTGGGCGCAAACGGTTACCCTGGCAGGTTGGGCAGGGTTTGCCGCTCATAAATTCGCCAATCCTGCTCCGCACATATTCGGAATTTGTCTCGCGATAGCGGCGTTCAATATTGTTGATCACACCCTCAAAGGATGCTTTGAAGGTGCTCTGGCGACCGTTGCGCCCGGAAAAGGACACGGTCAGCTCTTTACCGCCGGAACCATAGAAAAGGATGTTCAGCTTTTCATCGGGGATGGAGGACACCGGCGCTTCCAGGTCGATGCGATAATGATGTGCAACGGCTTCCAGCATCTGCCAGTAATAACCGCCATTTTCTTTGGGCCCATGCCAGGAATCATCCGCAATAGCCCCGTCGATCAACGCCACAGAGCGGTCGGGGATCAGCAAATCAGGGTCAATTTCCCGGCGGCTGCCAAGCCCCTGGCAGGTAGGACAGGCGCCATGAGGGGTGTTAAAGGAAAAGGTGCGCGGTTCGATCTCGGTGATTACACTGCCGTGCTCCGGGCAGGCCAGGTGTTCTGAATACTGGATATCCTGTCCCGCCTCTTCTGAGAGGATTTGCACAGTGACGTATCCATCGCCAAATTTCAGGGCTGTTTCAACGGAATCGGTCAGGCGCGAGCGGGATGCTTTGGCGTCTTCAGGATCTTCGTAAGCATGCAGGATCACCCGGTCTACCACGGCTTCAATGGTATGTTTTTTATAGCGTGAGAGGATAATTTCATCATCCAGGGAACGGGTTTCGCCATCAACACGGGCGCGTACGAAGCCAGCTTTAAGGATCTCATCAAAGACAGCCTGGTAAGTGCCCTTGCGCTCGCGTACCAGGGGCGCCAGAATCTGCAGGCGACTGCCCTCGGGCAGGGCTTCGATCGCCTCGATAATCTCCTGTGCAGATTGTTTCTGCACCACCCGTCCACAGATCGGGCAGTGGGGAATGCCCACGCGAGCATATAACAGGCGCAGGTAATCGTAGATCTCGGTCACCGTTCCCACCGTAGAGCGGGGATTGTGCGAGGTGGATTTTTGATCTATCGAAACCGCGGGAGAAAGCCCTTCAATCGATTCCACATCGGGTTTGCTCATCTGGCCTAAAAACTGGCGGGCATAGGCCGACAGGGATTCGACATAGCGCCGCTGTCCCTCAGCAAAGATTGTGTCAAACGCTAGGGAACTCTTCCCGGAACCAGAAAGTCCGGTGATCACCACCAGCTTATCGCGGGGGATTTCCACGGTGATGTTCTTCAGGTTGTGTTCGCGTGCTCCGACCACACGCAAACTGTCACGGGCTGTCATCATCTTATTTTCACTCATTCAACCAATTATAGCACAAATGTTTTATTTAGTATGTCAAACGCGCAATTTGGTATTATACCCCCGTGGGGTTCCGCCTGCCTACCGCCCGGCATTCGCCCAGGTTGCCTGCGCTGATGCAGATTTACCGCAGGACAAAGTTGATTAACACCGGGGATGAATACCCGATTTATATATTCAACCCCTTATTCATCCGCGGGGCTTACCCCCATATCCTCCGGTTGAATGGTCAGACCACGGAAGTTTTCAAAGGTCAGGTCGTTGAAGGTAAAGCCCCTCTTTGAACGGGCGATCTCGAACAAGCCCAGGTAATTGGTAGCAATGCCCCTCGACCAGTCCAGGCCCAGCAGCAGCGCCACGCCTGCGATCAGGGCGTTGGTGGGCCCCTCAATTTCGAGGAAATGACCAAAGGGCAGCTCATCCAGCACGACCTCCACATCTCCCAGCCGATACACCCGCCGGTACTTCTCGTAGGACACCACCACCCGGTAATCCAGCGCTTCAAACAGCCTGCGCGCCATGGCGAAATCATCCACGGTGAATTCAAGTTCAGTGCGGGCGATGACGCCCCCTTCAACGTGAGCATTGCCTTTAAACGTCACCCGGGCACAGTCATCCTGGCGCAAGCGCAGCAGGCGTCCGCTTTTATGCAGCTCGTGGAAGGCTGTGTCAAAACGCAGGTTGAGCTCAAATGTGCGCTGGCGAACCAGGTCGGCGCCGCATGCTTGCAGGCGCTCCGCCATCTCTTCCAAATTTTGGATATAGAATTTTACTTCGCGTTCCTGGTCTGACATCATCCACCTCCAGTGTTGTCGTGTTTACGGCTAAAATAACCGCTGCTTTGTGCTGAGCGCAGCCCCCAAAACGTCAGCCCGCCCCAGGCAACGGTTAAGAGCAGCGTCAAAGTCCAGTTTCGATGGGCGTTAGGATCGCGCCAGAGCAATATGCGCTCCAGCCAGTACAGCGCCGGGTAGAGCGCAGCGGCAGGCTGCAGGGCAATCGGCGCCCAATGTGACCGAAAGGTCAGCGCCCAGAGAATGGGCAACCCCAGCAATCCCCAGGCCAGGCCAGCCAGCAACAAATAGGCATGGATGTCCGGGCCGACCTGGCTCAGGATCAGCTCCCGTTCCGCCAGGGCACCGAAAAACCGCAACCAGCCCAACACAGTCCACAGGGCAAAAACCAACCCGATCAGGATGAGCGGCAGGGAACGCTTGGGTCGCCGGTAACGGTCGGGGGAATGCTGTGTGGATTGAAGTTCTGGCATGGGTTGATTATAAACCGGGTCCATCCGCAGGATCCGAGGTTTCGGAATATTCAATATCCGCCAGGTAGCCCAACCGTGCCAGGGCTGCCGCCACCTTTTCCTGTGTGCCCGGGTTGAGGATCACGCTGGTGGGGCCGAGGGAATCGCCCAGGAAGCGCCCAGCAGGGGACTCGCGCAGCACCTGGAGGATGCGAGGTGTTTCCACCCGCAAAATCACTGCAGGCTGAATGCGTGCCTGGCCGCCCTTTTTATCCCACTGGCGCAAAGCAGTCACCAGGCTGGGCGGCGTGGATTCAGCATACTTGTCCAGCAGTATTTCCAGGTGGGCGATTTTCAGCCCCTGGCTGGCTGCGGCTTTCAGGGAGGCCGGGGACACCTGGTAGATGTATTCTGTTTCGTTTTCATCGATCCACAGGCAAAAACGGGCTAACTGGTAGCGCGCCAGGCGAAGGGTATGGATACTGGCAGACAGCCTGCCATCTGAAAAGACGCCCACGAGTTGATCTTCATCAGCCAATTGGGTCACCGGCAGCCCCAAAAGGAGCTGCTCTGCCCAGGTAGAAAATCGAAACGCCGTTGCTGGCTGCCCTTCAGCGGGTGCAGCCAGGTCCATCATTCCAAGCCAGTGCAACGGCCCGGTGATCAGGTAGCGCACCAGGGCGCCGTCCACCCGGTCCCAATGCTGGATGCCGTTCAGGGGCTCGCCGCTGTGGGCATCGCGGATCAACCAGGTGTCAAAATCCCCTGCCGGTCGCTGGAAATCTGGCGCCCGCTTGAAGACCTCCTGAACAAAGGATTCCAGGTGCCACCAGGTGCCCTCAGGTAGCTCGCTGAGTAAGGCAAGCAGGCGCTCGCGGGTGCTCACCGGATCGTTTTGCCAGGCGCCTTCACAGACCAGGCCGGGCACCAGGCGCAGTTCGTTAAACAAGTGTGAGGTGCGCCAGCCCCGTACCAACCAATTCAGAGCCTCCGCCCGGGGCATTTCGAGGAAGGGACGAGCATCTTCAGCGACGGGTTGTTCTTCTGAGGTGATTAATTTCACAGCTCCCAGCAGGGCGTGGACCACATGCAGTGGGGGGCGCCAGATCTTCACAGCGGGGGAGCGTTGCGGGTTGCCCAGGCGCAGGGCAGCCAGTAATGTACAGGTGTGATCCAGGATGCGGTCTGTGACCGGAAGGGTGTGCAAGGTCTCGCCCGGTGAGGCAGCTCTGCCCGGAGGTCCGGGCTTTGTTTGCTTCACCGGCGGCATCAGGGCGAATAAGTCATCGGGAATATAAGCGCATTCCTGAAGTTCCCCACCCCGTCGGAGAAAATCGCGCCCGATCAGGGCGCGGTACCACAGGATTTCAGCCGGGGAGATCGGGTCGAGAAATGGTTTTTCACGGTCGCGTCTGCCAGGTCCAACCTCGCGGAGGGGACCGAATTCCTGGTTGAAGCGCGCCCAGGGCAGCCAACCGTCTTCTGCGACCAGGGTATTCAGCACCCGGCGGGCACCCCCTGGCAGCGATTCGATGATCTCGATCAGCAGGGTCGGGTCCAGCATGGCGCGAATCAACGGTGACAGGGCGAGGCGGACGTCCGGCGCTGTCAGCTCCACGCCCCATAATTCAGCGACGATCTCAAGATACCCGAGGTCCTGTGTGCCCAGGCGATGTTTTAAATCCGGCATAGTATGTAGAGTATACATCAATTTATTTGATGCGCTGATGGGAAGATGGTCGGTGAAAGGTGAATACTTATAAGGAGACAGACGGCTGATGAAAACTTGATGGCCATCACCCCGCTTTGAAACCCACGCAAGTTTGATTTGGTTTTTCTCGTTATTCTGCTGTCTTCTCCCCGTGATACAATTGACGCCATGCAAACTGACGTGCTGTCCAACAAGCCGATCGGCATCTTCGATTCCGGGGTGGGAGGGCTGTCAATCCTGCGCGCTGTGCGTAAATTGCTGCCTGCAGAGCACATTCTCTACATGGCTGACCAGGCGCATATCCCTTACGGCCCACGTCAAAAGGAGGACATCCAGGGTTTTTCCTTTGGCATCACGGAGTTTTTGTTGTCTCACGATGCTAAGCTGATCGTGGTCGCTTGCAACACCGCCTCCGCGGTGGCACTGCACGATCTGCGTTCGCGTTACCCTGAAATCCCCTTTGTGGGTATGGAGCCGGCGGTCAAGCCCGCTGCCGCGCTGACCCAGACCGGGCGGGTAGGCGTGCTGGCTACTCCCACCACCTTTGCCGGTGAGATGTACCATGCCCTGGTCAACCGCTTCGCACAGGGCATTCAGATCTTTCAAAACACCTGTCCTGGCCTGGTTGAGCAAATTGAGCGGGGCGAGCTGGAGACTCCTGCCACCCGCGCCATCCTGGAAGCAGCGCTGCAACCCATGCTGACAGAGGATGTCGATACGATCGTGCTGGGCTGCACACACTACCCCTTTGTGATTCCCCTGATCCAGGACATCACCGGTCCTGATGTGCACACCATTGATCCTGCGCCAGCCATCGCCCGTCAAACTCAGCGTTTGCTGGACGAACATGGCTGGCTCAACACTGCAGAAGCTCCGGGCAGGCTGCAGTTCTTCACCAGCGGGGAGTCCGCCAACCTGGAGGCGATGCTCTTACCCCTGCTGGGCGAAACCGGGAGTGTGACACCGGTGGTGTGGGAAAATTCAACGCTGAACGCTGTCCACCTGCCTTAATCTTCACGGATAATGACCACCCTGCAGACCCATTCGGCGCCGGGATTTTCAGGTGCGATGATTCCCACCACCTCGGTCTGAGGTCGGGCTGGGTCAAATTAGCCCTGCGACATGGGTTGCGGGAAGTGGCAGCCCAGCAGCGTCACAAGGCTTTCCATTACAAACAACCGCCTGGCTGAATGATTTTGCCGTTTCAGATGTGTTTGAGATCGATTCGAGTTAAACCGTGATGCTGGTTTCATCGTTTGTGGCGCTCTTGTCAATACTGTAGGCCCTGCGCTTTACCGGGCAGCTCTCAATTAATAAAGAGGGGCAAAAAATACCTGTAACCAGGCGGGGGTGGCTGCAGTTCGCCAAAATAGATCGCCAGCGCAAAGTCCTGATCCAGGTCGCTGCCAAAATTAGGAACACCGTCAGCGCTGATATTCGCCGCCGTGACTGTCAGGGTATAGGTGCCGGCTGGCAGGGAGCCCAGGAAGAACCCTTCAGTGTTGTTTTTACCATCCGGCGTCCCGCCCGGTGTGGAAAGACCATCATCACCGAAGTTGTTGCCATAGTAGGTCTGCCCATCAATCTCGATTGACAAATCCAGATCATTAACCCAGGCCGGGGTATTGCCGCCCAAACCATGCCCGGGGGCATCGCTCCAGGCCAGCATCGCGCGTAAAAAATCCGCGGGATTCTTGAGGGTAATCTCCACCGTCCAGGTCTGCCCGCTTTCCGTAAAGACATATTCCTGGTCAAAATACAACACCTCGCCCGGGGGATTGAGGACAGCAGCGAGGTTCAGGCGCCCCCAGCCCTGTTTGGAGTCAAAGGGATGACCCAGCGCCTTGCCATCTGCGTCAAGGTGTCCTGCCAGGTCGTATGCCACAGGCAGGAATGCAGCTTTAACCAGTGCGGGGCTGGGATCTGAGCCGAACTGCTCCCGGTACCCCTCAAAAAACAGCGCTACAGCACCGCTGACGTGGGGGGCGGACATGCTGGTACCGCACATCATGCCATACCTGGAATTCAGCGTGCTCGAATCCACGTAGCAGCCCGGGGCGACCATCAGGGGCAGGTTGCGCCCATCCAGAGCAGGACCGTGGGCGCTGTTTCCCGACAGATTATTGATTTCCAGGTTCTGGCTGCCGGTTGAGTACTGCATCAGCGTAGACCCCACGCTGAAGACGTTCTTGGCTTCATCCGGCGTTCCTTGTGAAGAGGTGCCGCCGTATCCATTCATGATTGAAAGCACGTAGGTCAGGGGCTGGTTGCCCGGCTGTTCAGGATCGGCATCGCGCACACCGACATCGACCAGGCGTGTGTCCACATCATAGCCCAGGGGCTCGCTTCCAGGCCCCCAACTATTATTGGAGATCACCGCGCCATTGCGATAGGACTGCGTCATCAGGGTTAACATGCCGCCCGGAGCGCTGTCAATGGGCGAATACAATTGTTCCACCAGCATAGCGCCAGGCGCCATCCCCAGGCCGCGCAGAAAACCGTTGCTGTCCTGTACAGCAGAGGAACCATCCCCGGCCATAATACCGGCGGTGTGGGTGCCGTGATGGCTGGCAGCATCATTCCCACAGGTCAAGCCGCTGCAGAGCAGCACACGGTTAACCAGGTCCGGGTGATCCTGGTCAATGCCGCTGTCCACGTTGGCCATCACCACGCCCGCACCGGAAAGCCCTAGCTGTCCTAACCAGGACAGGTAGCCAGAATAAGCGTGGTTATTGCTCAAGACATTGCCGGCATTGACCTGGTTGCTCATCTCGCCACGGTCGCCGCCGTCGGTAGGCACGGGTTGCACAGTGTACACGCCCGGCAGCGCTGCAACTGCGGGCAGTTGAGCTCCGGGCAGGGTCACGGTGACCAGGTCAAAAACCGGGTCCAGGCCGGATTGCGCCTCTATCTGCACCCCGCCCAGGGCTGCGATTGCCTGCAAAGTTTCTCCCAGCCCGGCCGCGGGGTGGATCAGAATACGCACCCGCCCGGGCTCAGCCGTTTGGGTGCGGTACATGGGCAACAATGCATACGCTGGCAAGTAGTCGCCTGTCCAGCGGAGGGAGTCTTGCCGGGCTTGCGCATCCAGCGCATCCGCCGTCCCCCATACCACGTAGGTAAAGGGGTGAATGTACTGAACAATCTCCAGTCCAGCCGCCTCAAGCTCCAACAGCCAACCACTCCTGGTCGGCCCATAAAATTGCACCAGGTGCAGACGGGGTTCACCTGGGTCAGCAAGGACGCTCAATTCCGGGTTAAAGTGCGGCGGTGAGAGAAGGGGGTCAAAGGTCTCGCCACCCAGGGTGAGCGCGTAGGGATTGGGGTAAACCTGAAGCGCGTCAACGTCGGACTCAAGCGCAACCAATTCAGCGGGGGAGACCAGCGCCCAGGTGAAGGCGCCGTAATCGATCATCAGCTCGCCAGTAATTCCAGAGCGCGCCCAGATATCTTGCCCGGCAACTGGAACCCGCACTGCCACCAGGGGCGTCTGGGCTTCAGCGCTCGGGACCAGGGGAGCCAGTAAGAGAATTAACAAAGCTGAAAGAAAGCTCAGGATGAACCTGCGGGTCATAAAATCTCCAAGCTTATTCGGTCATCAGTGCTTAATCATACATGGATAAGAAAAATGTGACAACAGGGGCAGGTAGCGGATGGAGCTTAGAACTTAGAGCCTAGAGCTTAGAACGGGAAGTAACTGCAGTACAAGGTTATCGAATTCCCACTCACCACTCACCATTCACTGTACTGCGGTTGCTTTTCTGAGCGCTCTTCCGGGCACCCAAAAAATTCAATAATTCAACTTTTCGTCCAGCTCAGCCCACTCCCCCAGCAGCGCCTCCACCTGCTGTTGAACATTCACGTACTGCTCACCCAAAAGGTGGACTTCAGCCGGGTCAGCGGGCGGTGTCTCCAGAGCCCTGACCAGCAGGGATTGCTCGTGCTCCAGGGCGTGAAGCAGTGCCTCAATTTCTGCAATCCGGGCGTGGACCTGTTTGCGGGCAAATTTTGAGAGCGGCTTGACCCGTGCCTGACCCTCTGCCTCCGTCGTGGATGCAGACCTGGATTTGGGCACTCCGTCCGGGCTTGGCAACGCTCCTGCCTCCTGCAGTTTGAGTTTATGCGCCTTAAATTGCGTGTAAGAGCCCTGAAATACCTGCAGGGTTTGCCCCTGGGGTTCAACCTCCCAGATTTGCGAACCCAGCGAGTCAATCAGGTAGCGGTCATGGGAAACCAGCATGATCGTGCCGGAAAAGTCCGAAAGCACCGATTCAAGCACTTCCTGGGTGGGCAAATCAAGGTGGTTGGTAGGCTCATCCAGCAGCAGCAAATTCGCATCCGAAAGTGAGAGTTTGGCCAGCGCCAGCCGACCACGTTCCCCGCCGGAAAGGGTCTCAACCTTGCGAAAGACATCGTCGCCGGTAAACAGGAAGCGCGCCAGGTAATTGCGCACTTCGGCTGGAAGAAAATTCGGTGCCAGCACTTCGATCTCCTGCATGAGGGTTCTGTTGGGGTCCAATTCTTCGTGCGCCTGGGCAAAATAACCAATCACCAGGCTGGCACCGAGCTGAACCTTGCCAGAATAGGGCGGCGTCTTTTCCAGAATGGTTTTAAGGAAGGTGGTTTTTCCTGCCCCGTTGGGTCCAATGATCGCAGCGCATTCCTGGCGCTGTAAAATCAGGTCCGGGCAATCAAACAGGGGCTGACCCTCATCATGATAACCGACCTGCAAGTTGTGAGTGCGCAGCACCAGGTTCCCCGAACGCCCCTGGGTTTTTAAGTTGATATGCATGCGGCGCGGTTCTTTAGGCGGCGGGGCTAAACGGGCATCTTCCAGCAACCGCTCCAGGCGGCGCCGGCGGCCCTTGGCCTGGCTGGTATTCTGCCCGGCGATATTCCGCCGGATGAATTCCTGCTCTTTTTCAATAAAGGCGGTCTGCGCTTCGTATTCCGCCAGGCGGCGGGCGTAACGCTCTTCGCGCTGCGCCAGGTATGCCGAGTAGTTGCCGCGATAAATCTCCAAACCGGGTGTCATTTCCCAGATTGTGTTGGCTACCTGGTCCAGGAAGTAACGGTCATGAGATACCACCACCAGGGCGCCTTCCCAATCCTTCAGGAAGGATTCCAGCCACTCCACAGACTGGATGTCGAGGTGATTGGTCGGTTCGTCCAGGATCATCACATCCGGGTTCTCTAACAGGACAGTAGCTAGCAGCGCCCGCGTACGCTGCCCGCCCGAAAGCTGGTCAAGCGGTCGGTGAACATCTCTTTCATCAAAACCCAGCCCGGAAAGGATTTGCTTGATGTGCACCTCGTAGGTATAGCCGCCGCGCTGTTCAAACGCCTGTTCCAGGTTTCCGTAGCGGGTCAGAGCGCCTTCAGCCAGCTCGGGGTCAGCCATTGCTGCCACACAGGTTTCTAATTCATCCTGCAGGGCGAGGAGATCTTCAAACACCGCCAGGCAGTGCGACCAGAGGGTGCCTTCTTTACCCAGGGTGGCGACCTGCGGCAGGTACCCGATCGCCAGGTCCCTGGCATGCTGAACTGAACCTGCACTTGGAAAGTCCTCCCCGACCAGGATTCGCAGAAGAGTGGTCTTGCCCACGCCGTTTGCTCCTACGATGGCGATACGCGCCCCATGGGGGATGGAAAGCGAAATCCCTTCGAAGATATCATCGGGACCGAAGGATTTGGCCAGGTCAGACGCGATGATCAGTGACATAGCTCAAAGTATACCATTTTGAACTGCCGGTAAACCAACCGGGTGGCAGAGGTTACGGGTCATCCTTCAGGTGCACCTTTGCATGGTAAAATTTTATTTATGAAACGCAACTATCAGCGTGGCCTGGTATGGCTGGGATTGGTCATCTCAGCCGTGTTTTTATTCCTGGCATTTAGAAAGATCAATTACAGCGACCTGTGGCACACCCTGAAGCAAACTCGAATGATGTGGCTGGCGTCGGGACTGGCGATTTATTTTGGGGGCATGCTGGTGCGCGCATGGCGCTGGCAGGTCCTGCTGAAACCCCTTAAAAAGGTATCCATTGGAAATTTATTCCAGATCCTGATGATCGGTTTCATGGGCAATAACGTCTTTCCACTGAGGATGGGCGAGGTTCTGCGCGCGGTGGTCCTCAAACGGCGTGCTGATGTGGCAATTTCGGGCAGCCTGGCGACCGTTGTGGTTGAGAAAATCTTCGATGCGGTGGTTGTGGTCGGGTTTGTGCTGCTCAACCTGGGTCAGCTGGCACGGCTGCCTGGCGGGGTGGCGCTGGCACAAATCAGCGGACTGGCAGCCTGGGCCGCGGTGATTTTCCTGGTAGGGTTGGCGCTCTTTGTGGTGATTGCCATGTTCCCCAAACCAGCCCAGCGCCTGCTGCACGGAATCATCGCCAAAATCATTCCGGAACGTTGGCGCAGTCCACTGAACAATATCATCGACAAATTCCTTGATGGATTGATGAGTCTCCGCTCACCTGCGGACGCCCTGATGATCTTGCTGACCTCCATCCTGGTGTGGCTGCTGGAAACCGGGCTGTATTGGGGTGTGAGCCGCGCCCTCAACCTGGACCTCACCTTCAACCAGTTGCTGCTGTTGAACGGCGTGGTCAACATGGTTTTATTGATCCCGGCAGCGCCGGGCGGTCTGGGCACCTTTGACGCAGCCGGTCGAACCGTGCTGGAAGCATACAGCATCCCTGCAGAGCCCGCTCTGGGTTACACACTGGTTCTGCGGATTGCCATCTGGCTGCCCATCACCCTGCTGGGAGCCCTCTACTTTGTCCGCGAGGGGTTAACGTGGACCCTTGATATCAGCGAAATGCAAGCCCAGGCTGACACCCAGGATTCCAGTGATTAGAAAGGTTGTAAAGATGCATGCACAGCAGGACAATGTGGCGGTTATCGGCGGGGGTATTGGCGGGCTGTCTGCCGCTTACGACCTGGCCAGGGCTGGTAAGCAGGTGACGCTGTTCGAAGCCGCTGATGTCGTTGGCGGGCTGGCAGCAGGCTTTAAAGAACCACATTGGGATTGGAGCGTGGAGCGTTATTACCACCACTGGTTCCAATCTGACCAACACATGCTGGGCTTGATCGACGAACTGGGCTGGATGGACCAGGTGCTGTTTCCACGACCGGTGACAGTGATGTACCACCAGGGGAAGTTCTATCCCTTCGATTCGATCCTCGCCGCCCTACGCTATCCCGGCCTCGGTTGGGGGATCAACAAGGTGCGCTTTGGGCTGGTCGGCCTGTACCTGCGGCTGACCAACAACTGGCAGGCGCTTGAGAAGACGACCGTCGATGCCTGGATGCGAAAATGGGCCGGTGACAAAGTCTATACGACCATGTGGGAACCGATGATGATCGGCAAGTTCGGGGAAGAATATGCCCATGTGGTCAACATGGCCTGGTTTTGGGCGCGCCTGCACGCCCGCACCACCCGCCTGGGCACCTTTACGGGCGGATTTCAAGTTTTTTGTGATCGCCTGGCGGATCACCTGCGCGGTTTAGGTGTGGAGATTCACTTAAATGCACCTGTGAGCGCTATCAATCCTTGTGGCGAGAGCCAGGTGTCCGTTTCGTTGGAAGATGGCAGCAACTCTACCTTCGACCAGGTTCTGTTCACAACCTCGCCGGGGTTGCTGGCGCGGCTGGCGCCGGATCTTCCCCGAGATTACCTGGCAGGACTCCTGTCACTCAAAAGCATGGGTGCGGTGGTGATGACCCTCTCCCTAAAACATCAACTTTCGAGAGAGGGCTATTACTGGTACAACCTTCCAAAAAGCGCCGGTTTTCCCTTCCTCTCGCTGGTGGAACATACCAACTACCTTTCGCCGGCGTATTTCGGCGGTGATCACATCGTCTATGTCGGCGACTACCTTCCGGCTGATCATGAATACTTTCAGCTTTCGCAAACCGAGCTGGAAGCCAGGTTTATCCCCCAGTTAGCCCACTTCAACCCGGATTTTTCACCGGATTGGGTCAAGCGCACCTGGCTTTCGCGCACCCGGTATGCCCAGCCGGTGCCCGTGGTGAATCACTCGAAGAATATTCCTGCGATCCGCACTCCCTTACAAGGCTTATATTTTGCCAGCATGAGCCAGGTTTACCCCTGGGATCGGGGAACAAACTTCGCGGTCGAGATCGGTCGGCGCGCAGCAAGGATGATGATTGCGGATAAAAGACCTTGATTCAATTTTCCGCGTCTCGATTTCGAACAAATGAGCATTTGCTACAAGCATCATTTTTTCTACTCCCTTGATTGGTGGGCATACAGCCTGTTTTCTGTGTCATAACCCCCACCTGTGGGGGACGAGATCTTGGGGCTCCCTACAAAAGGGGTCCATTGCTACGCGAAGTGGCGCATTTAATACTGATCACATAAATCACACTTTTTAAGGTTTCAGCGTCTTAAAGAATCTGATTTTTTTAGCAAGAATAGTACAGTTTTTAATGAGCTTCGCCCTATTCTCAGTTAGAATAAGAGAGCCACTAGAAACAGGAACAAGTTTTCTCGAACCGACAGGATCAATCGGTTTGGGTGGATTTACAGTCAATGTACTCTTTTCAGCAGTGGCATTTTTTATAAAAGCGCATTGTGAAATCTTTATGTTGTTCACATTGCGTTGGAGAGGAATTATTTATGAATGCAGAACATGCCTGGCAGGCAACGGTTGGTCAGCTTCAGCATGATATGTCAAAGGCAGCTTTTGATACCTGGGTCAGCAGTGCAGAATTAATTGCCTATGACCAGGACGAAGGCTGTGTGGAAATTGGCGTCAAGAACGCGTATGCCCGTGATTGGCTTGAAAACCGATTGAGCACCACCATTGCCCGATTGATGACAGGTATGTTAGGTCACCCGGTTACCCCACGATTTAAAGTCTGGAGCGCAACAAAATCTGCCAGCGATACGGCCGCGCCTGTGGTTGAAATCGTTTCGCAAGCTCCCCTTCAGGAAAGCCCCAATATCAACTGCCGCTACCGTTTTGATAATTTCGTAGTTGGCGCTGATAACCGCCTGGCGCATGCCGCCTGCATGGCGGTGGCAGAAAACCCGGCGCGAGCTTACAACCCCCTGTTCCTCTACGGGGGGGTGGGTCTGGGTAAAACCCACCTGCTGCACGCCATCGGGAATGCGTGCCTGCCCGCTGGATTGAACGCGCTGTATGTCTCTTCAGAGGAATTCACCAACGACCTGATCAACGCCATCCGCACCCACACCACGGCTGCTTTCAGAGAAAAATACCGCCAGGTAGACGTACTGCTGATTGATGACATCCAGTTCATCGCTGGCAAGGAATCCACCCAGGAAGAATTTTTTCACACCTTCAACACCCTGCACGGTCAGAATAAACAAATTGTGATCTCATCGGACCGTTCGCCTAAATCGCTATCAACGCTGGAAGAGCGTTTGCGTTCCCGCTTTGAATGGGGGTTGACAGCCGATATCCAGCCGCCCGATGTTGAGACCCGCCAGGCCATCCTGCGCACGAAAGCTGAACGTGCCGGTCGTGACGTCCAGGCGGATATCCTGGAGATGATCGCCCGCAAGGTGCAATCCAATATCCGCGAGCTGGAAGGCGCGCTCAACCGGGTGCTGGCCTTCTCGGACCTGAGTGGCATCCCGTTGACGCTGGACCTGGCGCACCAGGCGCTGGCTGATTTCCTGCCCCAGGGCGCCGACTTAAAACCCGATGATGTGCTGGCGGCAGTTTCGGCTGCGTTTGGCATTTCGAATGAGCGCTTGCTGGGTCGCGAGCGCACGCGGGAGGTCGCCCTGCCGCGCCAGGTGGCGATGTATCTGCTGCGTGAGGAAGGCGGGGTGTCGCTGCCCCAAATCGGGGAATACGTGGGCGGGCGCGATCACACCACGGTAATTTACGCCTGCGAGAAGGTCACCGATTTGATGGAGACCGACGACCGTTTCCGGCGTCAGATATTGACTCTGCGCGAACAGCTCTACGGTCACGCCAGCGTGATGGTGTAGTTTTTTGGATGCGCTCAAAAAATTGGGGCACACCTTCTAAAAGAGAATACTTAAAAACGCTGTGCATGGTGTGTTGTGATCAGCTGGATCTGGGCAAATTGAAACACAAATATTTTAAAGCCACCCGAACTTAAACACCCCACGATATTGCTTTTCTAATCGTCTATAACCCCTCACCGCGGATCAACACCCAGACAGTTTTGATCGTGATGTAAACATCCAGCCAGATCGACCAGTTGCTGATGTAGTACTCATCCAGTTGCAGTCGTTCTTGAAATGAGGTGGCATTGCGCCCCATCACCTGCCACCAGCCGGTAATGCCCGGCCTTACCTTCAGGATCACCTTGACGTAAGAACCCATGACAGGCAGCTCTCGCGGCAGGTAGCTGCGCGGCCCGATTAAATTCATGTCCCCTTTGAGCACATTGATGAATTGGGGCAGTTCATCCAGGCTGTAACGGCGTAAAAATTTTCCTACCCGGGTCACCCGAGGGTCGTTGACCAGTTTATGATAGGTTTGATATTCCTGTTTAGCTTCCGGGTCAGCGTCCAGAACTTCCTGAAGTCTCTCCTCCGCGTCTTTGAACATGGTGCGAAATTTATAGCTATCAAAAAGCTCGCCGTTTTGTCCCAGGCGTTGTTGGGTGTAAAGGATGGGACCTTTAGAGTCCAGGCGTACCAGCAGGGCCAGTAGCAAAAAGATCGGCCAGGTCACCAGCAGCAACAGGACCGTCAGGATCATATCAAAGATCCGTTTGATGATTGTTTCCTGTTTGTTAAGCAGGTGATAGTTGGTCTCAACCGCCAGGGTGCCGTGAATATCAATCGTGCGCACCCACAATGAACCAAAGGGCGCTGTATCGAGGATAAAAAGGATATTTGGAAACACATCCCGCAGCCACTCAGATTCAGCAGAATTAAAATATTCGATGGGAGTGGTTAAAACCACATGTTGAATCCTGGATTCCGTAACCAGGTTTCGCAGAGCTTGTTGATCATTAATGGGATCCACCCCCGAGATTGACTGATCTGCCCGTGCGTCAGGGTCAAAATAATAGACGGGGCGAAAGCCCAAACGCCGGATTTGATGCAATTTGTTGATAACGGGTGCAACCCGCTCATGTGAACCGATGACAATCATCGGAATTCCCCACCAGGTGAACCGGCTAAAGCGGTTGCGTATCGCAAAGCGGCCCAGCATCATGAACATCGCGGATAGAAACCAGGTCAGTACAAAGATCATGCGGGAGAACGCCATCCCCAACTGCTGCAGGAACAGGATGACCCCCAGAAAAACCGATGCCAGGCTGACCACATACAACACTCTTTGCATCTCCTGCACTGCTGCCAAACCAAATCCGGGATACAGTCCGTTCAACCAGGCGAGAACAACTGTGAAGATCACAAAGAAAACCAGGCTGTTGATGATCAACTGCCAATTAACAATCCCACCCATGGTGGGTATAAGGATGTAACGAATCGTCGCTGACAGCACAACAGCAAAACTGACCGTGATGATGTCAGCCAGGATTAACAATCCGATCACCACGCTGTTTCGGTTTTCTAAAAGTGTGGTGTGGATCCGTTTGCTTTGATCTCTGGTCATAGGTCATCGTTTTTCTGAGGGAGGCGCAAAAAAAGCTTTCCGCCCATCATAGCAACCCATACCTGCCCATAAGTTGTTCATGTTAACTGAAATAAGCCTTAACCTTATCTTCTACAAAGGCGAACATTTCGCGTTTGAAACGTTCTTTGCCAAATCGCTCTGCATTTTTTCTGAGGGTTAATGGGTTGAAGGCTGGTAATCGTTCAAAATCCTCAATCGCGCTTACCAGAGCCTCTGCCGTTTGTTGATTGAAAAGCAGCCCGGTTTTCCCTGGAATAACGGTCTCTAACGCACCCCCTTTTCCATAAGCAATCACCGGTGTTCCACAAGCCTGGGCTTCAACCGGAACAATTCCGAAATCCTCCTGGGCTGCATATACAAACGCCCTGGCGCGTTGCAAGGTGTCTTCAATCACCTGATCACTTTGAAAGCCCAACAGTGTGATATTGCTGGACGCCATCGTTTTCAATCGTTTAAACTCAGGTCCGTCGCCAATCACCACCAATTTCTTGTCCGGTAATTGGTTGAAGGCGCTCACAATCAGATCCAGCTTTTTATAGGGGACCATACGAGAGATCGTAACGTAAAATTCCTCCTTATCTTCCCTGACCGTAAAGCGGTCGATCTCCACCGGTGGATAGATGACCTCTGCCTCCCGCTTATATAATTTCATAATCCGTCGGGCGATAAATTGCGAGTTGGCAATGTAGTGATCCACACCCGCAGCTGTTCGCATGTCCCATATGCGCAGGTAATGCAGCAATGAACGGGCGATAAAACTGCGCAGACCCTTTTCCAGTCCAGCTTTTAGAAGGTACTCCGTCTGCATATCCCAGGCATAACGAATGGGTGTATGGACATAGCCAATGTGCAGTTGATCAGGGCCGGTGATAACCCCTTTAGCAATCGCATGACTGGCAGAAATCACGACATCAAAACCCGAAAGGTCAAACTGCTCGATGGCCAGGGGCATCAACGGGAGATAAGCACGGTGCTTGCCTTTTGAAAACGGCAACTTGTTCAAAAAAGACCCCGTCACCCGGGTGGATTGGATAATATCCTTGCAGTTACCCTTTGCATCGTAGATCAATGTGAATATGGGCGCATCCGGCCAGAGTTCCAACAACCCCTTGAGAACCTGTTCGGCACCTCCAAATTCGATCAAATACTCATGGACAAGACAAATTTTCATCGATCCGTGTTCCTGTGCTCGGCAACCCTTAGTATATCCTTAGTATAATTTCTTTTTTCAATTTAGGGGATTTTATTATGAGGCATCATCGCTGGCAACCTTTTAGCGCTCACCACGCACTTCTGCCTGTAATTGACCATAAAATTCGACCATATAGGCATGGCGCGCTTCGGCTAATGCCCTGCCACTGGCGGTGAAAAGGCGTCCTTTGACATGGCGCAGTTTGAAAAGAAATTCATGATACGAAGAATGGGGCTCGCCCGGTTCAGCTTGACCGGTCTGCATGAACTGAATTGAGGGTTCAGTGTACACGGGTTGACCATCCAGGGCAGCGTAGGCAATCGTTCGGGCAGCGCCAATTGCCCCCAAAACATCCAGCTTATCTGCGTCAAAAAGCACTTTGGCTTCCAGAGTCTCTGGTTTTTCGCCCTGGTCGCGAAAGCGGTGTGATCGGATGCAAACCTGCACAGCGGTAATTTGTTCCACCGGCCAGCCTTTCTCGGCCAGCACCTGGCCGGCAAACTCTGCTGAGGCGAGGTGATGTTCTGCTCGCAGGCTGTCATTTTCTCCGGGGGCGCTGCCCCGTGAATCATGAAGCCAGGCGGCTGCCCGTACAATTGCTAAATCTGCGCCCTCCGCCTGCGCCAGGCGTTCAGCCATCCGGTAAACGCGCAGGACGTGATCAAAATCGTGTACCGGGTCGGCATCACGGTACCATGCTCGTGCTTCTTCAATACTAATCGGCTCCACGAATGTTATGCTCCTGTCTTTCCAGGTTAGCGGATGATGATATCCAGAAAACCCGTCAAATACCCAACAACAACAAGAATTGCGATGATGATCAGGGCGACGCGGATTAATTTCCAGGCAAATTTAAACACATATCGCCTCAGGAAAAACCCTGCCAGCAAGACTGCTGCGACAATGGCCAGAGAATAAATGGTTTTTAACGGCATCGTAATGGTCACCGGCACCGGTCTGAGTTGTGAAAGTTGGGGCAGGTTAACCGACCGGGAAGAGCTTGCCCCGTTTAATCACAGTAGATACAAGATTGGTGCCAAAACGGTAACCAAGATGCCGAAAATTGTTAACATTTAGGATCAACATGTCTGCCTGTTTGCCGGGCTCGATTGAACCGATCCGGTTTTGCAGCCTCAGAGCCGCGGCAGCATTGATGGTCGCGGCAGCGATGGCTTGTTGTGGCGACAAACCCATTTTTCGACATGCCAGCGCCAGCATGAACTGCATTGATTCGCACCAAGATGTGCCCGGGTTGATATCGGTTGCCAGCGCTAATAAGACATCGGCTTCGATCAATGCTTTGGCCGGGGTGAATTCGGTTTCATTCAACCCGAAGGGCGTTCCGGGCAATGAAACCGCCACAGTCTCAGAACCCGCCAGGGCTTTGATATCTTTCGGTGAGGTTTTTACCAGGTGGTCTGCAGAAACAGCCCCGAGCGCGGCGGCCAGGGCTGCACCGCCCAGGTTCTCAAATTCATCGGCGTGAATTTTCAGCGGAAACCCCACATCCCGGGCTGTTTCCAAAATACGGCGAGATTGAGCCAGGTCGAAGGCGCCGCGCTCACAAAACACATCCACAAAGGGCAGGGGCAGATGCGGGACCTCGCTTTGCCACCAGGCGTAGATTCCGGGGAGCATCTCCTGGCACAGCAAATCTACATAATCATCGGGTTGGTTCTGATATTCAGGCGGCACGGCATGCGCGCCCATAAAGGTGGGAATCAGCTCCAGCGGGCCTTCCTGGTCAAGCGCCACAATCGCCCGCAGTTGGTTGATCTCACTTTCGAGGGTCAGCCCGTAGCCGGTCTTAACTTCCATCGTGGTTGTCCCATGGTTAAAAGCTGCCAGGGCTCGCGGCCGAGTCTCTGTCACAAGCTGCGCCACCGATGCCGCACGGGTCGCCCTCACCGTAGACAATATCCCACCGCCCATGGCCAGGATTTCCATGTAGGGCTTTCCCTGCTGGCGCAGTGAGAATTCGTCAGCCCGATCTCCAGCCCACACCAGGTGGGTATGGGGATCCACAAACCCAGGCATGACCACCCTGCCGCCCGCATCATAGCGCTCAGCAGTGGGATACGCGGTAAGCAGCGAATCGCTCTTCCCGACAGCCAGGACCTGACCGGACTGAATGACCACAGCACCGTTTTCCAAAATGCCGAGACTCCCCAATGTGTGACCGCGTTGCGGTCCGCCCACCAGGGTCAGGATTTGACCTGCGTTATGAACAATAAGCATATTTGATTGATGTGTTTTCATAGCAAACTGATTATACCAGCGGCCAGGGATAAGCCCGGCGATCCTCCGGGGGAAGGGGGAATTGACCACGATCTAAAAGCGCCTGCCCGCGCGTTTGCAGAGCAGCAATTTCATCTGGCTGCAAATGCGGCCGCAAAGCTGAAAAAAGGCTGCCCCCAGGAGAGGCTTCTGGCACGACCCTGGCAAGATCCAGGCACAGCTCAGGTGGAATCAGTTGCCCGGCATAGTCCCAAACGACTGTGCGGAGCTTATCCTCCGTGTGGAAGCTGAGCCCATGATCGATCAGGAACAGCTGACCTTCCAGGCTGATCAGCAGGTGACCGGCTTTGCGGTCGGCATTGTTGATCAAAATGTCGAAAAGCATCACCCTGGGCAGGTGTATTCGTTGTTTCTGATTGAAATTGAAATAGTGGTGTTCAGGGTCGTGGTCAATGAATAACTGCAGCGAGCCCGGTCCCAGGGGCGCCCCTTTAACCCTGAAAATCGTCGGCGGAACCAGGCCCCACCCCAGCGCTTCACTGACCCGGTAAGCAGCAACTTCTCGCCGGGCGAGGGTGCTTATGGGGAAATCCGGCAAAGGGCGCTCACCGCGCAAGGGTTTATAGACGGTTTTTAAGGTTTCGCCGCTGTGCTGGCACAACACCATGAAGGTGTAATTGGAACCGTAAATGAACTGGCCTTCCAGGTGCAGGGTGCCTTGCTGCAACGCTGACAGGGTGAGGGTTTGATTCATTTTAAGATCGGCATCAAGGGGTGGTTTTATGACCGTTATTCTTGGGAGAGAATTCACCCGGTGGAAGGATAGGCTCACCGGTGGATGGCCACACCGGACGTCCGCGGCTGGCAAGCTCGATTCCCCAGCGTCCCAGCGCCCACAACTGAGAGCGGGTGCACCAGAAGCGCACTTCGCTGAGCTCATCTTCCGATTCGGACATCATGGTAGGAACTTCATTGGCAATCAACACCAGCTTATCGTCATCAGGCTGGTAGCCCAGGCTGAGTTCTCCTACGCGAAATAATGGGTCCAGCGGGGGATCAAGCATCATCTCGTTTTCATCGTAGCTTGGCGATGCCTCGGACAGGCCTGCTATTTTTTCCTGCAATTCCATCATCAGGTTTTCAATCGCCAGCGCCAGGGTCTGGATCTGGTATTTTTCCACCAGTAACGTGACGACCTGGTCATGGCTTCTGCCCTGCAGGTAAAAGACACGTTCCCCGGGCTGCCCAATGGCGTCCACGGTGATAAAAGTTACCGGATTCAGGTCGATATTGAAGGGTGGCATACTTCATCCATTAATCAGTGAGTTATTCTGATTGGATTTTACCGAATAAGTTCATGTTAGTAAATAAGGTCCGGCTCAAACCCTGGCGGAATCAGATGGATGCTGGTCGAAGTTTTTAATTTTCTAAAAAGCCCTGCTCAGGGTTGCTGAGTAATATCGATATTTTGATCACCCAAAAAAACCTGTAATTTCTGGATCAGGGTATCTGTTAAACCTGTGGTGACGTTGGGGAAACTGATCTCGTACAAAAAGCCATTTTCCCTCACCCGAAAGGAAAAGCGGTCGCGACCGGGTCGCGAAACCAGGATATCATGAATGCGGCGCATCCGGCGGACATCCTGCTGCTTATCGCCGCAGGAATTGAGCGTGAGGGTGATGCAGCGCGGTTTCTGATCCGTGTGCGGTAGCGGATCCGGTTTTGGCAGAGACAGGCTCAGAACATGAAAAGGCTTTTGAGGGGGTTGTTCACGCAACTTTCCTCCCTGGCTGGAAGCAGACTGTTGAAGCTGCTTCGCAACAGGTTCGTTTTTTTCTTCTGGTTGGGACGCGTCAAGATCATTTTCCCCAGTTTCACGGTCTTCTGTCGCCGGGTTCTCAGCCGGTGGCGCAATATCTTCAGGGGGATGAAAACCATCTTCTCGCGGCAGATCGTCGTCAGGAGCAGTCGGCAGCAGGTCTGCTGGTGGCAAATCCGGCAAAAAGTCCTCCAGCAAATCGTCATGCAGATCAAAGGCTGGTTCTTGATTTCTGTCTGGCTGGTCGAGGCTCAGTTCATGCAGTGAGATTGGCGTAAGGGTATCCACCAGGACTTTGGGCTCGCCCTGGGCTGAATCCACCCGGCCCTCTGCCAGAACCACCTGGTCCATATTCAACACGTGATAGACGCTTTCCCACACTTTCGGGAAGATCACCAGGTCAATCTGTCCAAACAAATCCTCCAGGGTGGCAAAACCCATGCTGTCGCCCTTTTTCGTCTGGTGCTGCCGAAATCGATTGACCATTCCGGCAACAATCACCGCTTCTTTTTCTCCTGCTTCGACAAGCTGGTAAGAGAAGTGGGTCACCCGCTCTGTGAGGGTTTTCTGATAAGCGCTGAGAGGATGATCAGAAACGTACAGTCCGATCAGCTCTCGTTCCCAAATGAGTTCTTCGTGCTTGTTTGAATACGGCGGTTCTACCAGTTCAATAGCAGAACTAACCTGTTCTGAGACACCGAACAGCATCATCTGACCGGCTTCCTTGGCTCGGAAATAGCTGCTGCTGAACGCCAGAATACTATCCAAACTGTTTAACAGGGCATGCCGTGAGCCAAAGGAATCCAGGCTGCCAACTTTGATCAGGCACTCAAGGGGTCGACGACTCACCTGGCGCAGGTCGACGCGGTGGGCGAAATCCGTCAGGTCTGAAAAAGGTCCGGATTGCCGTGCTTCTATGATCAGGTCAACTGGGTGTGAACCGACATTCTTGATAGCGCCCAATCCAAAACGGATAGCCGGCGAGCCGTTTTCTCGGTCTTCAATGCTGAAGTCGAATCCGCTGGTATTGATATCAGGCGGCAAAACGTCAATCCCCAGTGAACGGCAGTCTGCCACATAGGTAGCTACCTTGCCCACATCGTTTTTCCAGGCTGAGAGCAGGGCGGTCATAAATTCAACCGGGTAGTGATATTTCAAGTATCCCGTTCGCACAGCGATCACGCCATAATCGGCTGCATGGCTTTTATTGAATCCGTAACTGATAAATTCTTCCCAGTCGTGAAAGATCAATTCAGCTTCTTCCACACTGAGCTGGCTGTGCCGCATCGCCCCCTCGATAAAGGCATTGCGATGATCTTCCAGGCTGCCTTTCTCCTTTTTGGCGATTGCTTTGCGCAGGCGGTCCGAATCGCTGGGTTCATAGCCAGCAATATGAATGGCTGCCTGCATAATCTGCTCCTGGTAGATGGGAATGCCAAAGGTGCTTTTTAAGATTGGTTCAAGCGCATGATGTGTATATGTTGGCTGCTCTCTGCCGTGCATGCAGTTAATGTACTTGGGAATAAATTGCATGGGACCCGGCCGATAAAGGGCAATCATATCAATTAAATGCGCCAGTTCACGGGGTTTCATCTCTGTAATGTAGCGGGTCATGCCCGAACCTTCCAACTGGAATAAACCCGTGGTATGCCCCTGACTGATGAATTCAAACACCTTTGGATCATCAATCGGAATGGAGCGCAAGTCAAAGCTTTTACCATGTCGTTTCAGGATCAGTTCGCAGGCGCGCGCCATGACCGTCAGGGTGACCAGGCCCAAAAAGTCAACCTTCAATAAACCCAGGTCATCAATCGCCGACATCTCGTACTGGGTGATGATGTTGACCGGGTTGTCTTCGCTCTGGCTGGTCGGGCGGTGCAGGGGCACGTACTCCACAAGCGGCTTGTCGGTGATGATCACCCCGGCAGCATGGGTGCCTGCACTGCGTACGGTTCCCTCCATTTGGCTGGCGGTATCGATTAACTCACGATAAAATCCACCGGATTGGTAGAGCGCTTGCAGTTCTCCGGAATCGCGTAAAACTTCCTGGATGGTAACAGGTTTACCCGGAATAGCCGGGATCAGTTTGGCAACTTTATCAACCTCGGGGATGGGGACATCCATCACGCGACCAACATCACGGATGGCACCGCGCGCCCCCATCGTGCCAAAGGTGATGATTTGGGCAACCTTATCCTCACCATATTTTTCCGCGCAGTACTGCATCATCTCAGCCCGGCGGTCGTCCTGAAAGTCCAGGTCGATATCCGGCATGCTCACGCGACCTCTTTGCAAGAAGCGCTCGAACATCAAATCGTGTTCAATCGGGTCGATTAAATTGATATCCAGCAGATAAGCCACCAGTGAACCTGCCACAGATCCACGTGCGTTATACCAGATGCCTCGCTCTTGAGCATGCTGACACAAATCCCACACGATTAAAAAATAAGTGTCAAAGCCCATCCTGTGAATCACATCCAGCTCATAATCCAGGCGCTGGCGGATGCGCTCATCCTGGATATCCTCGCCATAAAACCGGTTCGCACCCTCCTCGCACAGATATTTGAGGTAGCTGGCGGCGGTGTAGCCTTCGGGAACGGTGAACAGCGGCAGGTGGTAACCGGTGTGGCTCAGGTCAACGTTGCAGCGTTCAGCAATCATTAACGTATTCTCGATCGCGCCAGGGACGTGGCCGAACAGTTGCTCCATCTCCTGCGGTGTTCGCAAATAATAGGTATTGCCGTCCATGCGCATTCGGTTGGGATCGCTGATCAGACTGCCGGTTTGGATAGCGAGAAGGATATCCTGCAAGCGGGCATCTTCGGGTCGAATGTAATGCACATCGTTTGCAGCAATAAAGCCAAGGGCATAGCTTTCGCCAAATTCGATCAATGTCTTGTTGACCTGATCCAGACCGTGCACCGGGTGTTGTTGAAGTTCAATAAAAAAACGGTCCCGGCCAAAAACATCCAGGTACCATTTGAGATGTTGTTCAGCCAGTTCGATTTCGTTGTTCAGCAATGCGCGGGGAATCTCAGCGGAAAGGCAGCCCGAGGTCACGATCAACCCCTCGTTGTGCGCTTGCAGAAAAGCGCGATCGATCCTCGGACGATAATAAAAGCCTTCCAGTTGCGATGCAGAAGCAATTTTCAACAGGTTTTGATAACCCTGCATGTTTTCTGCCAGCACGAGCAAATGGGCGGCGCGCTTATCACGCAGGGGGTCACGCTCCGCCATCCCGCGGGCAGCCAGGTAGGTCTCCAGGCCGATAATGGGTTTGACGCCCTCACTAACAGCCGCGTGGAAAAATTCCATAGCGCCAAACATGGTACCATGGTCCGTCAGCGCGACGGCGGGCATCCCCAGTTCCTTCACCCGCGCCACCAAAGGTTTGATCTGGCTGAATCCATCTAAGATGGAATATGTCGAGTGAACGTGAAGATGAACAAAAGACATGGTCATAAACGCGGGTTAACAAACCGGTTAAAAATTGCGTCCCTGCTGAAATTCCCAGGACGCTGACAAGTGTAAATCATTATAGCACGACAGATTTCATTTTCACCCCGATAGCCTTAAAAAGGGCAGTATTTTAAGACTGTACCTCGAAAGGAGCAAGTTTTATTTTTAAAGACAGCGGTCATTTGTTAAGGTTCGGGGTTTTCGGGTGGGTCGAGGCTCCTGGATAGTTTCAGGGGACCTTTGTGCATCATGACAAGAGACGCTCTTGAAGTACTGGCGGCAAAATGGTTCAGTTAAAAAAAACAGCGCAGTGTACAACCATTGCGCTGTTGGGTTTTATGGCTGACCTAAATCCGGTTGATATTGACGACAATGTAAGGGTTGCGCTTGGTCTCTTCGTACAGGTAAGACTTCACCGCACGCAGCACCTGGCCTTCAAGGTTGCCGTCTGATGCTCGGAGGGTTTCCTGAATCCTCTTTTTCAACTCATCCAGCATGGGTTGCATCTCATCCATCAGGATGAAGCCGCGCGTGATGATCTGTGGGTCTCCATTGAGCTGACCGGTTTGATCATCAATGACCAGGTTAACCACAACGATGCCGTCCTGGGCAAGGCTTTCTCGCTCCCTGACGATGCTGCGATCCACATCGCCCACACCGCTGCCATCGACGAAAATATAGTCTCCCGGAATGCGCTCTGCCAGTCGCAGTTCGCCGTTCACCAGCTCGATGATCTGACCATTTTCAACCACGCAAATATTTTCTTTGGGCATACCGACTTCTTTTGCCAGCTTGGCATGCTGCTTGAGCATCCGCAGTTCACCATGAATGGGGATCAGATACCTGGGTCTCACCAGGTGTAGAAGCAATTTGATCTCTTCCTGGCTGGCATGTCCAGAGACATGGATGGGTGCAATGGCTTCATAAACCACATCGGCGCCACGACGGAAGAGCTGGTTGATGGTGCGATAGACGGGCTCTTCATTGCCGGGGATGGGTTGCGACGAAAGAACGATGGTATCGCCTTCGCGAATGTCGAACTTGCGATTCGTACCGTTGGCAAGGCGCCCCATAATTGAACGGGGTTCACCCTGGGAACCCGTGCACATCAACACGACCTGGTTATCAGGCATGGACAGGGATTTTTCAAGGGTGATCACGAGCCGCTCGGGAAAGTCCACATAGCCCAGCGTGCGGGCCATATTCATATTTTCCACCATGCTGCGACCTGTAAAGGCAATTTTGCGTCCATGACGTTCGGCAGCATCAGCTACCTGCTGCATGCGTGAAATCAGTGAGGCAAAGGTGGCCACAAGGATGCGTCCTTTAGCAGCGTCAAAGACCTGGTCAAGGGCTCCCTCAATCGTACGCTCGGAGGGCGTCCAGCCCGGCTCAGTGGCGTTGGTGGAATCCGCCAGCAGCGCCATGACGCCACGCTGGGCAAATTCAGCCAGTTTGGCATAATCTGTGGGCCAGTTGTCAACCGGCGTATGGTCAAATTTATAGTCGCCGGTGTGCACCACCAGGCCGGCGGGCGTCTCAATGCCCAATCCAACGCCATCGGGGATCGAGTGGCAAACATGGAAAAAATCGACGGTAAACGGGCCAATGCTGATCTGTTCGCCGGCGTTTACAGGTCGCAGGTCCGCTTTCGCCAGCATCCCGTAACGGTTGAGCTTGACCTCCAGCAGGCCCAGGGTAAGTTTGGTGGCATAGATCGGTGCGTTGACCATCTCTAACAGGTGCTGAACCGCCCCGATATGATCTTCATGACCATGGGTGAAGATAATGCCGCGCACCTGGTCGCGCTTGTCTTTGAGGTAGTGTTCAAAATCGGGAATAATATAATCTATTCCGAGCATATCATTTTCCGGGAACATAATGCCAGCATCTACGATCAGGATATTATTCCCGTATTCGTAGAGGGTCATATTCTTTCCAACCTCACCAAGCCCACCAATTGGGATGATCCTTAATATTTTATTTTTACTCATTAAAATCCGTTCCTTTACCAACCGAAAAATAGCGGTTGATTGATCATATTTTTTAAAAAATGGGTTTTCCCATTTGAAGTCAAAATTAACAGCCAGGGTTTTTTTGAAATAGAACCCTGCGGTACCAGGCCGATCAGGGCAGAGAAAAAGATAATTTCTTCCAAAAAATCAGTCTTGATAAGACCTGTAATCGTCGCCAGCCCTCAACCTGTTGCATTTCAATAAAAAATTTTAGCATGCAGACCGGGTAAAGTCAATTTTTAGGGGGAACTGTTAATAAAGCATTGAGAAAGATTGATCGCAATCCTCGCGTG
>JAKPNN010000026.1 GCA_029548365.1 Chloroflexota bacterium | reverse complement strand
AAGCTTTCAGATTTACGCCACTTTAATATCCTGCGCGTAGCCATAACAGAATGAGTGGTATAGATTGGGTGAAGCGACCACATGCCTTTGCCAGTCTCCGCCTCCTGGAGCACAACCCAACATAAGGAAAAAAGAGCTTGTCGGGTTTCGGTGGGAGGGTTGATGTGAGTTATTCCTCCACCGGCCTGCATGATGAATGGATAAGAGGTGGGTTGTGTAATACCCAACACAAAGATAAAAATTTTCAATACGCCATTAAATGAATCGGGCTCGCCACTCATCAGGTGGCAGCCCGATTTTAAACAATTGAAACAGTCAGTCTGACTTACTGGCCGCACTGTGTGGCGCCGTGATCGCCATCCCCATACAGGATGCTCGCGCCGAGCTTGGACTGGAACAGCTGCTGAACGTCGCCGATATTCAAATCGAAAGCCCTGTCCAACACGCTTAAACCATCCGAATAAATGACCAATTGGGGCAGTTTGGCGCCGTTGATGGTGGCATCCAGGGCGCCCTTATCCCAGCAGACAGCAGCATTGCTGATCTTCCCCATTTCGAGAATCCGAATCACTTCGGGGGTGAGGCTTGTGCCGGTGTTGAAGCCTTCCACATTGACGATGCCTTCTTTTGTGATGTCAACATTGAACGCGGTTGCCAGATTGAGCAACAGGGGTTTGCTGATCTCAGGGCTCTTGCGCAGGGCAAATTCGATATTCGCTTTCGACAGCCAGTCTTCGGCGCGGGCCTGATCGATCAGTGGCATGCCGCTATAGGTATCCACCAGGGTATAAATCAGCGCGCGGGATTTCTGATTCCAGTTCAGGGTTGCCAGATTAGCCTGATCGACCGTTAAATCTATTTTTGCGCTGTCAACTTTCAGGTTGGCGCCTTGTAAGGCGCCGAGGAAATCCCAGATCTCATCCTGCAGGGCGGGCGCGCCAAATTGTTTGAGCTGTGCCTCGCTGAAACCGCCGATCGAATAGGTCTTGGCCTTGGGATCAAAGGTGATATCGACATAAATCTGGTTTGTCGAGCCCTCCTGCGCCGTAGCGGAAAGTGGTTTTTGGCTAAAGGTCACTCCCAGAACAATCAATAAAGCAAGTAAAAAAGCGAAGATTGGACGGTTATGTTTCATTATGTGCTCCTTCGACATGATGCTGAGTTGGTAAAACCTGCATAATAATTGCGTTAATTCGCAGAAACAATGACACTGAACTGAAAGCGGACGACATGATAAAGCGCCTCTACCAGAAACATGGGTACTTTGCGGGTAAAAGGCAGCGTGTTGGTGAGTTTGCCCAAACTGCTCTCAGGGTCAAGCGGAGGCATAAATGGGCTAACCACATCGAGCGCGTTTTGCAAAGTGGTTGGGGTGTAACGGATGTTGGCCAATTCCTTGCCGTCGGCGGAGGCAACAATCCTTCCGCTTGTGACCAGGGTGAGCTTTACTTCGCCTGATTCAGTAGCTTTGACGATCGGGTAAAGCTGATTTGTAGAGTCAACTTGCATGTGATAGGCCGGGAGGGGGATGGCAGGTCTGCCTGAGAGGAGATATGCTCCATAGACGACAACCATAGCGCCAAGAGTGATGAAGACTATTTTCA
>JAKPNN010000020.1 GCA_029548365.1 Chloroflexota bacterium | reverse complement strand
AACCGCAACCTCCCCCGCAATATCCCGATCCCGACGATCTCCGGCAACAGCCTTGGCCGTTACCCGACCCCAACGAATCGGCGCATGGAACTCGAGCGCCATCGCAATCGTTGCAAAGTGCGTATTTTCGGGCAGCAGCGTCTTGATCGCTATTGCCAGTGCGGTATCAGCCAACGCTACCACCGCACCGCCATGCATCAATCCCTTACCCTGACAATGCGCCCCCTTAAAAGGCATGGAAAGCACGGCACTCCCATCGCTGGCCGCATCGATGCGCATGCCCAGGTACTCCTCGAACGGCGCCAAAGCAATCCATCCCGGCAGTTCAAAGGGTATGGCACCGTCCCTCTCCATCGGTCTTGCATAAACATCTGCGAACATTGCGCACCTCTCTGTGCCTGACTGTTTTGATTCTGAAACACAAAACGGCACCCGCCTGATAGCGGGTGCCGTTTATTGAATGGCGGGGTTGACGGGGCTCGAACCCGCGACTTCCAGCGTGACAGGCTGGCACTCTAACCGACTGAGCTACAACCCCAGGACAGACTGCATCCATCGAAAAAAACAGGGGAAGAAATTCCCCTGATGTAATTGGTGGGTGAAGAGGGGATCGAACCCCCGACATCCAGCTTGTAAGGCTGGCGCTCTCCCAGCTGAGCTATTCACCCATGATTTTATGGCGGGGTTGACGGGGCTCGAACCCGCGACTTCCAGCGTGACAGGCTGGCACTCTAACCGACTGAGCTACAACCCCGCAAAATCAGTACTGCTTGAAACTATTTATTAACTGCATCCTTCAGGGTTTTGCCAGGCTTGAACTTGGGTACAGTGGCAGCAGGAATGTTGATCTTCTTGCCGGTCTGCGGATTCTGACCTTTACGGGCAGCGCGCTTGGCGGTACAGAAGGTGCCGAAACCAACCAGACTGAGTTTGTCACCCTTTTTCAGTGCTGCTGTTACGCAGGAAATAAATGCTGCAACGGCTTTCTCTGCTTCAACCTTCTTCAGCCCGGAGTTCTCTGCTACTGCACTAATCAGTTCAGCTTTTGTCACGACACACCTCCTGAAATATATGAGAAGTAAAAGCGAAGTTGTGTTTAACAGATTTACTTCTGTACTGTCAAGGAAAATATCTCGCAAACATGCATTTTATGGGCTATCAGAGACTTTTTACCATTTTTTCACCACACAGGACAGCCATTGCAGACCAACTGTTCCAAAAACACCCATAACCGGTCCAGATCAGGCAGCGTCACTAACCTGCTGTTCATAGACCACGATTGGTTTTTCCTTGTGCAGAATTACGTCCTCGTTGATCACAACCTCCTTGACGCTTGGCTGCGAGGGGACATCATACATGATGTCCAGCATGGAATTCTCAAGGATCGAACGCAGGCCACGCGCGCCGGTGTTGCGCTTGAGGGCTTCTTTGGCGATAGCCACCAGTGAACCGTCGGTAAACCTGAGGCGGATGCTTTCCATATCGAACAATTTCTGGTACTGCTTGACCAGCGAATTTTTC
>JAKPNN010000016.1 GCA_029548365.1 Chloroflexota bacterium | reverse complement strand
CAGCGTCAATTGGAGAACCTGCTGTTCCTTCCGCCTGTGGCAAAGCAGGACATGGCAGCAATCCTGGCTGGTGCAGATGCCTGCCTGGCAATCCTGAAACCCATTGAGATGTATAAAACCACCTATCCTAACAAGGTCTTCGATTATATGGCAGCGGGACGCCCGGTGGTTTTGGCGATTGACGGCGAGATTCGCAAAGTGGTTGAGGAAGCCCGGGCTGGGTTGTTTGTTCCGCCTGGCAACCCCCATGCCATGGCGGATGCCATCCAGGCGATGGCTAAGGACCCTGAAGAATGCCGCAAAATGGGAGTAAATGGCAGAACCCTGATCGAAACTCGCTTCTCCCGCGCGGAATTGGCGGATCAATTCGCCCTCACGGTTGATGAGATCATTAAACAAAACCAGGGCTGACTCCACCGCGCATTTTATAAAAACTTCGATCCACTGAAAAAGCCTGCTTTAAAATTAGAAGGGGAAATCAAGTATAATTTTCATACCTCAATACACCCCTCTGCGTGAAAGGGCGATGATATTGAGAAAAAATGACACGCCGGGCAAGCCGATCGTCGTCCTTTCCGATCGCTATTGATATGCCATCATGACGCGTGATGCAGACCCGGATTGGGCTCACCAGTGATATGGTTTTGTCACCATCGATGCAGCACGACCGGTTATGGAAGTCTTCAGTGATCTTCAGGCTAACAATCTCATGTTGCTTGAAGACCGTCAACCCAGCCATGAAGATGTTACGGGAGCTTTTTAAACGTTTTCCGAAAAGACAGGTGTAATGGGTAGAAACGATCAAAACGCCAGTTGCATATTTGGCGCCCGCTATATGCTCACCCAGGTAGAAGCATTGCAAGGTGAGATCCAGGGTGCGCTGATCGGCGATGATATTGAGCATGTCCACCGGATGCGGGTGGGCTCGCGTCGGCTGAGAAATGGGTTCAACCTGTTTTCTGATTGTCTGCCTAAAAATAAAGCCAAAGCCTGGCGGAAATCAATCCGGGTGATTACGCAGTCGCTGGGCCATGCCCGCGATCTGGATATTCAGATTGAGTTAATCAACTGTTGTTGTGCAGGCATCCTGGATGAGCGCCTTCAGCCCGGGTACAACCGCTTGCTATTGCGTCTTAAGCAGCAGCGCAACCTGGCTCAGGAGAGCGTACACCAAACACTGGATCATTTACAAAAGGTGGGGGCATTAGATGCGATTGGGGCAAAATTAACTAACCTGACGGCGTATTCAGAAAATGTTCACCTGGTCACCCCCTCCCTTTACCAGCGCGCCTTTGAGGCGATCAGCACGAACCTGGATGAGGTTCTGAGCTACGAAAACGATATTCACGACCCCGAAAATATCACCAAATTGCATGCCATGCGGATTGCCGGCAAGCATTTGCGCTATACTATGGAAGTTTTTGCCGCGCTCTACGGTCAGGCTCTTAACCCGCTGATCCAGACGATGAAAGACATCCAGGACTTGCTGGGTGAGATTCATGACAACGATGTCTGGATCCTGTGGCTGCCTGAATTTATCCAGCAGGAAGGAGTGCGCATTGAAGCGTATTTTGGTCATCGCGGGCCGCTAAAACGATTGCTGCCCGGCTTAAACCACTTTATCGAAGACCGCAGACGGGTGCGCGCTGATCAGTATCAGGCTTTTTTAACGCTC
>JAKPNN010000040.1 GCA_029548365.1 Chloroflexota bacterium | reverse complement strand
TTCGGCGAGCATTACCTTCAAAGGGCAAACCACGCACGCAAGCTGATCAGAGAAGACTTTGATACCATCTTTAATCCAAATGGAAAATATCAGCTGGATGCGTTATTAACCCCCACAACCCCTACAGCTGCTTTCAAAATGGGTGAAATTAAAGGCGATTCGGTGTTGATGCAATATGCCGATCAATTAACTGTACCAGCTAACCATGCTGGCTTGCCGGCGATCACCATCCCGGCTGGGCTGTCTTCTGATAGGCTGCCGATTGGCGTGCAGTTGATCGGCCATGATTTTGCTGAAGAGACCTTGTTCCGCTTAGGCTATGCATTTGAGCAAATCACCGCCAAAGAAGCCTGGAGGGAAGTTAAGCCGCAGGTTTTAATGAGGATTGGCGCATGAAATTGCTAAAGATCAATAGTCATATGAAGAGCATGGAGGTCGGATGAGCCACTACGAAGCTGTGATTGGGCTTGAAACCCATATCCAATTAAATACAGCCACCAAGATCTTTTGCAGCTGCAAGGCGGATTCGTGGGAGGACGCGCCCAATACCAATATTTGCCCGGTGTGTTCCGGCTTGCCAGGGGTTTTACCGGTCCTGAACCAGGCAGCGGTAGAAAAAGGCGCTCGTCTGGCGGGGGCGATGCATGCTGAAATTCGACTCGTATCGTATTTTGATCGCAAGAATTATTTTTACCCAGACCTGCCTAAGGGATTTCAAATTTCTCAATTTGACCAGACACTGGGCAAAGGTGGTTGGTTGGATATTCCCATGCCTGATGGCAGCCGAAGACGGGTGAACATCACCAAACTGCATTTGGAAGAAGATGCTGGCAAGACCAAGTACGAGGGCGGGAAACGCTTTGTGGATTTCAATCGTTGCGGCGTGCCCCTGGTGGAGATGGTCACCGACCCCGACTTGCGCTCGGGGGATGAGGCTGCCCAGTATTTAATTCGACTGCGTCAGCTATTGCGCTGGTTGGGCGTGTCGGAAGGGGATATGGAAAAGGGTCACCTGCGGTGTGATGCCAATGTGTCCATCAGGCTCGCAGGCAGTACTGAGCTGTTTACCAAGACAGAGATCAAAAACGTCAACTCGATTGAGGCGGTGCGCGCTGCGATTAACATGGAAATTGAGCGCCAAATTGAGAGTGTACGCTCAGGCGGACAGGTAGAACCCTGGACCCTGGACTGGGACGATGCCCATAACCGCTTAAACAAAATGCGGATCAAGGCTACCGAAGCTGGTTATTTTTACTTTAGAGAGCCGGATTTACCCCCCCTGGTGGTAAGCGAGGCCTGGCGTGATGAAGTCCTGGCGAACCTGCCCGAACTACCCTTAGAACGCCGTGAGCGCTTTATGAATGATTACGGTCTGCCAGAATACGATGCCGACATCCTGACGGCAGACAAGCCGATTTCGGATTATTTCGAGGCAGCCTTGCGAGCCTATGGGGGTGAGGCTAAGGTCGTCTCCAATTGGATGATGAACGAAGTGCTGCGGATGCTGAACGATTTGGGGTTAACCGCCGACTTGCTGGTACTCACCCCTGAGCATCTGGCAGCTGTCATCACAATGGTCGACGAAGGGACGATCAATATACCTACCGGGAAATCGCTTTTGAATAAAGTCCAAACCAGCGGACGTTCGCCTGAAGCTATCGTAGAGGAAGAGGGATTAGCGCAGGTAAGCGATGATGATGCCCTGTTGAAGGCTATTTTGAGTGTTATGGAAGCCAGCCCCGATGAGGTGAACAGCTATCGCGGCGGTAAGGAAGGTTTGTTGGGCTG
>JAKPNN010000014.1 GCA_029548365.1 Chloroflexota bacterium | reverse complement strand
AACAGATCCTCCCTATACTATGGGTGTAAGTCAATAAAAACAATATTAATGGAGGACGATAAAATGGCTAATTTAATACGACGTGATCCCTTTCGAGAAATGCTGAGCTGGAACCGTGCTTTGGAGCGTATGCTTGATAATATCTACGACACCGGGGAGTATACCTACGGAGAACCAATGAGCCTGTGCATGCCAATGGACATGGTGGAAAACCCGGACGAGTTCGTTGTTAAAGCCAATGTGGCTGGCATCGACGCAGATAACATCGAAATCACCTATACGGACAATAACCTGACAATCAAGGGCGAAGTTCGTGATGAGCGTGAAGACGGCGAAGAGGGCCATTACCACTTGCGAGAACGCCGCTTTGGCACCTTCTCTCGCACGATTTCCTTGCCCGGCACCGTGAACGTGGACAAGATCCGGGCTGAAACAGAAAACGGCATCCTGCAGATCCACCTGCCCAAAAAAGAAGAGGATAAACCCCGCCGGATTGAAATCGGGGGCGCGAGCAAATCGAAGGTGATCGAAGGAAAATCAAAAAACAAATAATGGGTGAACCCGAATCAAAGAAAATGGCCAGCGATCTGGCCATTTTTGATTCAATTTAACTCATCAAGGGGCACCAGGCGAATTTCAAACAGCAGCGGCCAGTTTTTGCCGGTGATAAACAAGCGATTGCCCTGCGGGTCGTAGGCGATGCCGTTTAACACGTCTGTGGTCGGTGTGATTAACGCCTCAGGCAGGATCCCAGCCAGGTCGATCCAGCCCAAAACCACACCAGACTGCGGGTCGATGCGCGCGATCCAATCCGTCTGCCAGATGTTGGCAAACACCTCGCCGTTGATAAATTCCAGTTCATTAAGCCGCTCGACAGGCTGATCCTGGTCGAAAACCTCGACTGTGCCAATCATGTGATAGCTTTCCGGGTCTAAAAAATACAGGCGATGGCTGCCGTCACTCATAATAAGCTGCGCCCCGTCATGGGTCAGCCCCCAGCCCTCGGTTGCATAAGCAAATTCGCCCAGGGGAGCGAAACCCTCAAGCGCGTGAATGAACCCGCGCCCCTCGCGCCAGGTTAACTGTAATAACCGATCTTCCCACAGGGTCAGTCCTTCCCCAAAGACCTGCGGGGGAAGTTTCACGCGCTGCAGTACCTCCCCGGTTTCCAGCGCGACCTTGCGCAGCGATGATTCGCCGTACAGCCCGGTGCTTTCGTACAGGTAACCCCCATGGTAGACCAATCCCTGGGTAAACGCCTCCGGATCATGCGGGTAGGAGCTCACCACTTCATAAGTCATCTGCGCAGACAGATCCATCGGGATGGACCCGGTTTCGCTTACTGTCCGGGGCAAACAACCGGATAGCAGCAGAGCCATCACTATCAACAGGATTCTCGCCCAAAATTCGGACTGGCGGGTCAGCGCCCTGGCTTGCTGGTCAGTTTTATCTCGATTTTGCATTTTTCATTAACGAAAATCGGGCAGGTATTTGTCACTGGTAGTATACAACAAGAGTGTTGAAAAAGTGTTTACTTGTATTGAGTATCACCGCAGGGGCAATCCTTTTGTCAAGGCCCGGATGGTTTACGTAAAGTGTGAGGTGATCGTTACCATATTCAATGATGACAGCCTCCAGACCGGAGCTGATGGACTGACCCTTTTGGTGGCACCGGCCTGGAGACCGGCGCCACAACATAGGAACAGGATACCGGTTCTGAAGAACCTGCTAAATAAAATCCAATTTCCTATTCACAATTCACAATCATCGTCCCTGAAGCGCAGCGGAACCCCTGTAGCGAAGCAAAAGGGGCTGAGCGCAGGCGCTCAATACCCTACAGGGCACAAGGAATGCTGCGCGAAGTGGGATCACCATTCACTATTTAATCAAATGCGCTTCCAGGTAGATCTTCACCCCGGCCAATGCTTTTGAAACCGGGCAGTTTTCCTTGGCACCCGATGCGTACTTGATAAACTCATCCATGGTAATATCTTTGACCCGAGCTTTAGACACCAACTTGATTCCGGAGATTGAAAACCCGTTCGCATCTTTATCCAGTGAGACAATGGCCTCGGTTTGGATCTCATCCACGGTGTAGCCAGCTTTGGAAAGCTCCAAGCTGAGCGCCATCGAGAAGCAGCCCGCGTGCGCAGCACCGATCAACTCCTCCGGGTTGGTTCCCACGCCATCCTCAAAACGGGAGGAGAAGGAATATTTTCCCTGGAAGGCGCCGCTGCCCAGTTCCAGAGAACCGCTGCCCTGCTTCAAATCGCCCTGCCATACGGCTTTTGCTGTTCTTTTAATCATCATGTCTCCTTATTTTTTATAATTTTTCAATCTTATGCGGATCATACACGATTTATATAAGAACCATATAAGATAAACATTATCTAATTTCTCATCAATTTTGTGTTTGTGGCTTAATCAAAACATGGGATGCCCTGCCAAGCAGGGCATCCCATGTTGCTCAAGGTCAGCAGGGAAGCGGAATTATTCTTCCCACCGAAAGGCTGGCACGGTCACCCACTGCTCACCCTTTGGATAAGCATAATATGGCAGCCAGACTAGGCCAAATTTCTCAACATAAATATCCTTCTTAAACGTTGAGATCGGCTCTTCGACAACCTGATCCAGCGCATCAGCCCATTTCTCATCGATTCTCTTCAATTCGGATTCTTGATCCAATTTTAATGTCTCGATATCCTTCTGAATGCCCTTAATTTCCAGCTCGCTTTTATCCACATTGGCTTTTGCCTGGCTGGTCATGCGCCGTTTGGTCAGCGATGTGCTCACACTGCTGCGCCTCCCCGTGAACATACCCAGGACATTTTCCACACCTTTGCCCAGCTCCTCCACCCGCCGATGACCCAACTGATCCTGATACCCTTTCAAGCGGCTTTCCTCCCTGGCAAGCCTGTCTTCCAGCGTTTTTAGCTGGCTTGCATGTTTTTTGGCCAGGGTATCCACTTCAGTCTTCAGTTTTACCTGCATGGTTTCTTCACACAACTGGCGGAATTCCTCGTCCGACATGCCCGGTTCAGCCACCACCCCCAGTGCCTCGTTCAAGCGAAGCTTCAAAGTCTGCGTGCGATAAATCCAATCCGCAAAATCGTTTTCCAGGTCTTTGAGTAACCGAGCATCCACAATCGATACGTTATCAAGGGTATCAAAGGCTGCATCGGGCAGCGGGCTGTCTTCAAGCATTCGCAGATCAATGGGTTGCACCGTGTAATTCTCCCAGCGCACCAATCCCCGGCGCTGCATTTCATCAATCCGGACGGTAAATGTCACCTCTTCACTGATGTTGTATTTGCGCGCCAGGTACACCACACGCGCCTGCCCCACCAACTCTGGACGGTAGAAGTACTGTGGTCGCGGGATATCTCCCTTAATCTGGCTGCTGACTTCCTGCTGGGCATCTGAAATCCCCCGGTTGACCGGGTAATAAAAAGTCGGCACAGAACCCGGCAACACTGGCGCCACATCGCGGCCCAGGCCAGCCTGAGATTCCGCAGGTCTGGACGATAGCACACTGGCAGCCGGTCTTTCAGCAGCGCGTTCTGATGCTCTAACCAGGGCATTAACAGCCGGGATTTGTGAGCGAGTCAGCGGCCCTGGCAAATAGTTCATTGCCCAACGGGTCGTGAAGATCTTTGACCCGGATCCATGCACGTTGTGCAATAGAAAAATCCGTTTTCCCAACAGTGAGATCATACGGTCATAGGAGCGGCGATCGACGCCCGGTGCGGCGCCTTCCAGCCCATCCAGCAGCCGCGCTTTGTCCTGCTCCGTCTGCAAGCGCCCGATCATCCAAGTGCCGGCATTGGAGAGCCCCTTATAATCCACGTCCACCGGGTTTTGGGTGGCCAGCACCAGCCCGACTCCAAAGGCGCGCGCCTGCTTGAGCATCCTGAGGATGATGTTTTTACTGGGCGGGTTCGAAACGGGTGGGAGATAACCGTGAATCTCATCAAAATACACCATCACTCGCAAGCTGCTGGAACCTTTTTGCGTGCGCATCCAACTTTCAATGGCGGTGTACAGCAAGGTGACAAAGAACATGCGCTCCTGGTCATCTAAATGCGCCAGGTAGAACACACTGTGACGCGGCTTACCCGACGACGACCACAAGATCTGCCCGATGTCCAGCGGCTGCCCCTCCAGCCAGGTGTGGAAGCTGGGCGCCGCCAGGAAGTTGTTCAACTGCATTGCCAGGCTGAAGCGGTCCTTTTGCGGGTAGAACTGATCCAGTGAAAAAACACCCAGCTTATCAAAGGGCGGTGATTGCACGTGGGTGATCAGGGTGGCCAGGTCAAGGTCTTTGCCTGCTTTCCAGGCTTCTTCAAAAATATTCGAAAGCAGGATATGTTCCTTGGATTGGACGGGGTCGATATTGCGCATACCAATCAAACCCAGGAGCGCGGTTACCGTGCTGGAGATCCTCTCACGCAGGATCTCGCGGTTGCCCTCCCAGGGGATATCGGGGGCAGAAAAAGATGCCAAAATACTGACCGGCAGGCCGGCATCAGACCCGGGTGTATAAACGGCATATTCAACCGCATCGCGCAGGGCTTCCAGTTCGGGCTTACCCAGTCCAGATGAAGCCAGGCCGTTTTTCCACAGGGTTGCTGCTTTTTCTGCCGCTTCTTCCACGCTGACTCCCTCACGGCGGGCAGCGGCATGGTCGACCCAGGGCTGAAAATCCTCAGGTAAAAGTTCAGGAAAATGCAATAATAAATTCGTCAGATCGCCTTTAGGATCGATCACAATGGCCGGGATACCCCGTAATGCAGCTTCCTCAAGCATGATCACGCCCAGCCCGGTCTTTCCCGACCCGGTCATACCGGTGATGACGGCGTGTGTGGTCAGGTCGTCCGGGTCATAGAAGACCTGCTGCTCCTGCACGGCCTTCGATTCCAGATCATAGGTCTTTCCCAGGTAAAAGTCTTTGTTCCTTCCGGGCATGGTTCCTCCTGTTTTTCAAGTGCTCTTAATAGTATACAACAACCTGCGCCCTATGGCAGTTGTGTTTAAAAAAATTGCTGCCGTCAGTTTGACAGCAGCCTTTATTCACTTTGACGATCAGGCGCGCCAGATCCCGCTGCCCCGGGGAACAATTTCTTCGGCAGTGATGAAAGCCTCCGGGTCGATTTCAAGCACCAGGTTTTCCACGTCTTTGGATTGTTTACGCCTGACCCGGCAATCGACCAGCATGAAGTTGCTTTCACGCCCCCTGGCGGGAATTTCTGTCACGCCAAAGCCGGCGTTGCGCAGTGCATCCGCAATCTCTGTACTGTGATTGCGGCTGATAATATTAAAGTGCATGTAACCCAAAGCCAGGCGTTTTTCAATTGCCATGCCCAGCACATTCCCTGTCGCAAACCCTGCCGAATAGCCGATGATATTCAGGGGATTTCCGATATTTGTCAGCACCGAACCGATTAATATAATGTAAATTGCCGATTCGATAAAACCCAAAACCCATGCTATCCCGCTTTTTTGGCGCATGGTGAACATAATGCGCAGGGTATCCATAGCAATATTGACCATGCGCGCCAGGAAAATGACCAGGGCAAATAACCAGGCGGATGGTGAAAGCAAAATATCAATCATTGCTTGCATTACACTCCATTTCGTTCATCAATACCGTTTTTAATCGCCGGTTCGTACATTTTTGTCATATATTCGGTGACCATGCGGCACATGCTGAATTGTCCGCCCAGGGAACGGATGCTTTCCTTCATCCAGGCAATCCACTCCGAGGGAAGATTATCCGCTGAGCGTTGTTCGTAATACAGCGGGATGATCTCGTTTTCAAGAGTTTCATACAGGCTGAGGGCGTCGGCTTCGTCCTGGGCAGTTTGGTCCTCAAACAGGGTCTTGTCCTGACCGATTGCCCAGCCGTTATGCCCGTTATAGCCCTCACGCCACCAGCCATCCAGGATGGAAAAATTCAACACGCCGTTCAAGCCGGCTTTCATGCCTGAAGTACCTGAAGCTTCACGCGGTCGCCGTGGTGTATTCAACCACACATCCACACCCTGTACCAGGTGGCGAGCGACTTTCATATCATAATCCTCAAGAAAAGCCAGCCGTCCGCCAAAACGGGCATCCTTCACCGCTCGATAGACTTCCTGGATTCTCAGCTTCCCAGGCTCGTCTGCGGGATGGGCTTTGCCAGCAAAGACAAATTGCACCGGCATGCGGGGATTGTTTACAATTTTCAGCAGCCGCTCGTAATCACTGAAGATCAGGTTAGCCCGTTTATAGGTGGCAAATCGGCGGGCGAATCCAATGGTCAGGGCATAGGGATCCAACAAAACGCCGCTGGCCAGGGTTTGAACCGGGTGCACATTATTACTGGACCATTTTCTCCGGCCCCGATCGATAATATATGCCACCAACCTGCGCTTCAGGTGGCTGTGAACCGCCCATAATTCATCGTCAGGGATATTTTCAACCTTTGCCCAAAAATCGATATCACAGATATGCTCAGCCCAATCTGCACCCATATAATGGGAGAAAAGAACGCCCATCCGGCGAGCCAGCCAGGTTTTCGTGTGGATGCCGTTGGTGATGTGCCCGATGGGGACATCCTGTTCTTTTTTATCCGGCCAGAGGGATTTCCACATGCCGCGGGTCACCTGCCCGTGCAATTCCGAAACGCCATTGCGAAAATCCGAGAGCTTTAAAGCCAAAACGGGCATACTGAAGGCTTCTCCACCCCAGGGTTGTTCGATTTTGGCGAGATCAAGAAACGCATCCCGGGAAAGACCCAGATCAGGCCAAACATGAGAGAAATATTTATCCATCAGCCACAGCGGGAACTCATCATTGCCAGCGGGAACAGGGGTATGGGTGGTGAAGATATTGGTTTTATTGATCAATTCGGTCGCTTCAGCAAAGCTCATGCCCTTACGGATGTATTCCAGGGCTCGTTCCAGGGTCAGGAAGGCAGAATGCCCTTCGTTCATGTGCCAGGCTGTTGGCACATACCCCAATGCCCTCAGCGCGCGAACACCGCCCATGCCCAGAAGGATCTCCTGGGAGATGCGCAGCTCAAGATCGCTGATATAAAGCTTGTCGGTCAACTGACGATCGATAACGCTGTTGTCATCCAGGTTGGTATTCAGCAAAAATAGCTTGACTCGCCCGATATTCAGCTCATAGATTTGCGCGTAAACCTCCCTCCCTGGCAGGTCAATTGCGATTTTAATCGGCTTACCTGCATCATCCAGTAAATGGACCAGGGGCAGGGCATTAAAATCGATCGGGACGTTTTCCGCTTCCTGCCAGCCGTCTTCGCTGATCCGCTGGGAAAAGTACCCGTAGGTATACAAAAAACCCACTGCCACCAGGGGAATGCCCAGGTCGCTGGCTTCTTTCAGATGATCGCCGGAGAGAACGCCCAGACCACCAGCATAGACCATCAGGGATTCATGCAATCCAAACTCAAATGAAAAATAACCAACCATTTCTTCGTGCAAAGCCGGGTAGGTGATCGAAAACCAGGTATCGTTCTCTTTCATATACCGTTCAAAATCCCGCAGTATACGGTCATATCGATCCAAAAAATAGCGGTCATTGATCATGGCATCCAGGCGAGCACGTTCTATATCGCGCAAGAAGACCACCGGGTTGTGATAAGAATCCTCCCACAACAGGTCATCAATCATTTTAAATAAGCGCTGCGCCTCCGGGTGCCATACCCACCACAAGTTGTAGGCTAAATCCCCCAGGCCTTTGATGCGCCTGGGCAGATTGAATTTCACAGGTTTTTCTCTCACAATCTCGGTCATTATCAAATTCCTTTTTAAATGGGATACCTGCAGTGACGGTTCTACGTCCGTCCTGCAGGGGTTCTTTTCTTCGCGTTTAACGGTTGCTTTCTGATTCGAATGATCATTGTGCCAGCGTTTAAATATACCACATCGGTCAAAATAGGCGCTACGTGCCCATAGAAGAACTCTAAATCGCTACAACCTGATCGGGTTACCCCAATAGTTTATGGTTGAGCGTAGTGCTTCAATAGAAATGCTTACTCTACGATGATGGTTACTTTAAATAAAAATGGCGCTTAATATTTTTCCACAATTGACCAACATTCAGGGGGAGGCGACAACTCGTGCTTAATTCCAGTACTTTTTTCCCCGTGCACCCGCCCTGGATATTGCCGATAACGGAGAGGGAGGGATTCGAACCCTCGGTAGCCGCAAGGCTACAACGGTTTTCGAGACCGCCCCAATCAACCACTCTGGCACCTCTCCAACGGGCAGGCATCCATTATACTCGAAATTCAGCCGGGAATAGCCACTCACAAGACGGGCGTTGGTGAAAATCTTGTGGCCCTGAACCTTTTCCAGCAGGACGCCCTTTGGGCAGGGCAACCACAGAGCGTTGCCCCTGCGGGTTGTTTTTGATCATATGACTATGTTCAACCTCCCCCTAACAAGTAGATCGGGTTCAGAACTCGAAGTTAACCAGTCTTTCAGGATAGTGCACAGGCGGAAGGGTTTGATCGTCACTCAATTTTTCCATTAATGCAGCAGCCGCTACGGGTTCACCGTGCATTAAAATGATACCCTTTGCCTGACCAGCCACCGAACGGGCATAATCCACCAGCAAACGCTGACCGGCATGGGCGGAAAGCCCGTTGATCGTCTCCACACCGGCGCGGCGGTAATAATCCTCGCCAAAAATGCGCACGTTGCGCTGTCGTTCCGCCAGGCGGCGCCCCAGGGTATTGGGTGCCTGCCATGAAACAATGATGATGGTGTTGCGTTCATCTCCGATATTGTTTTTGACATGGTGTAAAATCCGCCCTGCCTCAACCATACCCGACGCGCTGATGATGATCATCGGATCGGAGCGCTCATTGAGAGCTTTTGATTCCTCCACAGAACGGGTGTAGGTTAGCTGGTCAAAGTCCAGCGCGGGCTGGCTGTGGGTGGAAATAAAATTCCAGGTCTCATCGTCAAAACATTCGTGGTGCTGCCGGTAAATATCAGAGGCGGCTACAGCCAAAGGGCTGTCGACGAACACCGGCACTTCAGGCAGGTTGCCTTCGGTCATCCACTGGTTCAGGCAGTACACCAGCGTTTGGGTTCTGCCAACCGAAAAAGCCGGGATGATCACCTTACCGCCACGCTTCAGGGTGCGTTGAATTACCCTATGGAACTCATCAAATGCCAGGCTGATATCGTCGTGGGGGCGATCGCCGTAGGTACATTCCATTAATACATAGTCAACATCGTAATCACCGGGAAACACAGGATCACGCAGCAGGGGCATATCCGGACGACCAATGTCGCCCGAAAACCACACCCGGGCTTTTCGACCGTTTTCTTCCAGGTCGAGCAGGATGGCAGCAGATCCCAGGATATGCCCGGCTTCAATAAAGCGTACGCTTACGCCGGGTGCTGCTTCAAAAGCTTGATTGTAGGGGACCGCTCGGAACAGCGGGAGCGTGCGTTCAGCATCCTGAAGTGTGTATAACGGCTCAATGGGGGGTAAACCCTGTTTTTTACGTTTTTTATTGACATATTCTGCATCATTTTCGTGGATGTGCGCAGAATCCCTCAGCATGATCCCCGCCAGATCGCGGGTGGCAGAGGTGCTGAAGATCGAGCCCTGATAACCGCTCCTGACCAGGTTAGGCAGGTTCCCGCTGTGATCAATATGCGCATGGGAGAGGAGCACGGCATCCAGCGACTGTGGGTCAAAATCAAATTTGAGGTTGTAGTCGTAGGTCTTCTTGCGCTGACCCTGAAATAAGCCGCATTCGAGCAAGATCTTCTTACCGTTGACTTCCAGCAGGTGTTTCGAGCCGGTGACGGTGTGTGCAGCGCCGTGCAGGGAAAGTCTCAACCCTCAAGTCCTTCACGGGTGATCACGCTGAGCATGTCCTGACCAAAGCGGTTAAACCGGTAAGGCACATCAAACATCTGCGCCTTCAACATTAAAAGATCCCTTGGATTTGCCCGGGAAATCCGGCAGAGGACGTCACGCGGCATGACGACATCGGAGGGCACGCCCAGCGCTTTACCGGTTTCCTTGCGCCATTCCTGCAAAATCTCCATGCGGTTGAGCACAGAGTTGCGCGGCCGAACGTGATTGGGCGGGTGCTCAGGAGGCGCCTGCTGACCTTTCTGCACAGCGTCCAACAATCCTGGCCCATAACGCCTGGCCTGTCTTTCGTTCAGTGTGGATAATTCCAGCAGGTCAGCCTGGTGTTTGGGGCAGGCTGTGGCTAATTCGATCAGCGCCTGATTGCTGATGACTTTAAATAAGGGTTTATTCTGGGCTTCAGCAACCGATTCACGAAAATTGTATAGCGCTTTTAGCACGGCAGCCTTTTCAGGGCTGAGATCACGCGCTCCGTGGATTTTCCAAAAATCGTCGGCACAGGTTTCCGTAGTATCTTCAATCCCAATGGTCAGGCGTGTAAAATCTTCCACTGCCAGGTCAAGCAAGTCGGCGGCAACCAGTTCAGCGCGTAATTGCTCCTGGAGGGAGATCAGGTAATGGCTGTCCTGGCGGGCGTATTCCAGCATCTCAGGATTCAAGGGGCGTTTACCCCAATCTGCGCGCTGGTATTTTTTATTCATTTGGACGCCGAAATATTTTTCCAACAGCGCTCCCAGGCCAACATGCTGAAACCCAAGGATGCGCGCCGCGAGCATGGTGTCAAATATAAAATTGAACCTGAAGCCGTAGTCGCGAAACAGGCAGATCAGGTCATACTCCGCAGCGTGGAACACCTTCAGGATACGGTCTGAGGAAAATATCTCTGCCAGGGGGGATAGATCGGGCAGCGCCCGGGCGTCGATCAGGTAATCTTTTTGTCGGGTGGAAATTTGCACCAGGCATACCTGCTCCTGGTAAGCGTACAGGCTGTTGGATTCGGTGTCGATAGCCAGGATCTCCTGGGCAGCCAGTTCTTCAGCGGTGTGGCGCAAATGCTGGGGCTGGTCGATCCAGACCCGCTCGAAGTTCTTCAGTGAATGTGGCATGAGTTGATTATAGTACAAGCTGCTGAGGTGTGAATGGGAATAGCTGAAAGGGTATCATGATATACCATTGATGCTATAATCGGCATGGAAATGGTAGGTGAGTTAGAACGTGGAGCTTAGTGACCCTGTGAGCTACAAAGTCCCTGAAGCATAGCGAAAGGGGCGAAAGCGAAGCGAGTGAGATGAGCTACTTGCTTTGATCAAAATTTTTGAAAAAGGAGAAGCCTATGAAAGCCGTCATCCAACGCGTGTCTCAGGGTCGGGTCACCGTCGACGGGCAGATTGTCGCCGAGATCGGAAAGGGCCTGGTGATCCTGCTGGGGGTGGCGCCGGAAGACACCCTGGCGACCGTGGAACAAATGACCGATAAAATTACGCATCTGCGCATCTTTGAAGACGCTGAGGAGAAAATGAACCTTTCCGCCCTGGATGTGGGCGGAGAGGCGATCGTCGTTTCACAGTTTACGCTGTATGCCGATACCCGCCGGGGGCGGCGTCCTTCTTTTATTGATGCAGCTAAGCCCGAGATCGCCGAACCCCTGGTGGAGGCTTGTGCCGAGCAACTATCAGCCAGGGGGATTCCCACCCAAACCGGCGTTTTCGGTGCGCATATGGATGTAGCACTGGTCAATGTCGGCCCGGTGACGATCCTGTTGGAATATTAAAGCTCACCGGTCGATTGTGAGGGGTCAGCAATAATCGGTGTTATTCAATCACCACTGACCACCAACAGCTTGAAAAACCGCCCACCGATGCGCTACGAGTTGTTTTCCATTCCGTTACCGTCCGCCAGGCGAGCCGCGCGCAGCGTGTTGCGCAGCAGCATGGCGATGGTCATCGGACCCACACCGCCGGGCACCGGGGTGATCGCACCGGCGACTTCAGCGACCTCATCGAAGGCCACGTCGCCTACCAGGCGGTGACCGCTTTTACGGGTCTCATCTTCGATGCGATTGACGCCCACGTCGATCACGATGGCGCCGGGCTTAACCCAATCTCCGCGCACAAATTCGGGGATGCCCACCGCAGCCACCAGTATATCAGCCTCGCGAATCAGCGCTGGGATGTCCCTGGTGCGCGAGTGGCAGATGGTTACTGTAGCATTCGCCTTGACCAGCAGCAAAGCCACCGGCATGCCAACGATGTTCGAGCGCCCTAAAACAACAGCGTTGGCGCCCGAAAGCTCAACATCGCTATCCTCCAGTAAATACATCACGCCAGCCGGAGTGGCTGGAATAAAGAGCGGTTCCCGCCCTTTTTGCGCCAGGCGACCGATATTAATCGGATGAAAGCCGTCCACATCCTTTTGCAGGCTGATCGTGTTGAGCACACGTTCCTCATCCAGACCTGCCGGCAGGGGCAACTGCACCAGGATGCCGTGAATATTGGCATCGGCATTCAACTTGTGCACCAGGTCTTCTACCTCAGCCTGGCTGGCGTTGGCGGGCAGCACATTGCCAGTTGAGATGATATTGGCTTCCTGGCAAGCCTTGTGCTTCATGCGGACATACACCTGGGAAGCCGGGTTCTCTCCCACGAGCACCGTTGCCAAGCCAGGAACAGGCAAACCCTTTTCAACCCGTTCTGCCACCTTTTGTTTAACTTCTTCGCGCAGGGCTTCAGCGATGGCTTTGCCATCAATCAGTTTTGCTGGCATTTAACCTCCAAATGAACAAATTATAAAATCGATTATACCTGAATTGCGATTATAATCGTAACATGATGACCGAATCGAAAAGCAAAAACACCATGGTCGTGGGCATTGGCGGGGGTACCGGGTCTGGGAAGACCACGCTGGCGGATTTGATCCTTAAACGCATGGGGATGGAAAGTATCGCCTATCTGGCGCACGATGCCTATTATCGGGATCAGAAACATCTGACTGCCGAGGAGCGCGCCAAGGTCAATTATGATCACCCCGATTCATTGGAAACCCCCCTGATGGTCCAGCATATCCAACAATTATTACTCGGCCAGGCGATTGAGGCGCCGGTTTATGATTTCAGCATCCACAGCCGCAAAACGGAGACGGTTCATGTGTCGCCAAAACCCGTCATCCTGGTGGAGGGCATCCTGATCTTTGTTGAAAAGGACCTGCGGGATCTGTTTGATATGAAAATATTTGTGGACACAGACGCAGATATCCGCTTGATTCGGCGGCTGTTGAGGGATATCCAGGAACGGGGTCGGACCCTGCAATCGGTGGTCGACCAGTATCTGCGCACAGTGCGTCCCATGCATCTTGAGTTTGTTGACGCATCAAAACGCTACGCCGACATCATCATCCCGGAGGGCGGTTTTAACGTGGTTGCGCTTGACATGGTCATCGCGCGTTTGCAGTCTCTGTTGGAAGGGCACTTACCTGCCGATGGAAAATGACCATCTCTCCTCGCCTGAAGAAGAATTGCCCCCCAAACGTTTACCCCTGGTAGAACGTCTTCCCAAGCGTACGCTCAACATCATCCGTGCAGTCGTCCTGCTGTTTGTTATCGCGCTGACGGTGTTTCTTTTCATCCAACGTGAACGGATTCAGGAGTTGCGGGCGTTTGGATACCCGGGCATCTTTTTGTTTTCGCTTCTGGCCAATGCCACCATCCTGATCCCCGTGCCGGGTGTGCTCTTCACCACTGCCATGGGAGCTGTGTTTAACCCTTTTTGGGTCTCAATTGCGGCAGGTACCGGTGCAGCCCTGGGCGAGCTTTCGGGTTATTTGGCGGGCTTCAGCGGTCAAGCCCTGGTAGAAAACTCCACCCACTACGACCAGGTGGTCACCTGGATGCGTCGGTACGGCGACATCACCATTTTGATTTTAGCTTTCATTCCCAACCCTTTATTTGACATGGCAGGCATGTTGGCTGGAATGTTGAAGATGCCGGTTACCAAATTCCTGATTTACTGTGTGATTGGCAAGGTCTTTAAAATGATGATGTTTGCCTATGCGGGTGACTGGCTGATCGGGTTGTTGAAGGGAGTGTTTTGATGGAACGATTTTGCGATAAAAATTTTATTTAGACACTTAGGAGATGAACCATAAATACTCAAGCTATAGATCAATATATTGAATCACATTTGGGTGAAAGCGTAGACGAGCTTTCGCGTCTTCTGGCCCAACCCAGTGTGGCAGCCCAGAACCTGGGCATTGAGGATTGCGCCGAGCTGGTCGCAGACGCCTTGAAATTGCGCGGCTTTTCCGTGTCGATCATGCCCACAGGTGGATCACCGGTGGTGTTTGGCGAGCGGAAAGGGCAGGGCGATGCCACCCTGATTTCCTACAATCACTATGATGTCCAGCCAGCCGAGCCCCTGGAATTGTGGGATTCACCGCCTTTTGAGCCGACCCTGCGCGATGGGCGCCTGTATGCGCGCGGCGTTTCTGATAATAAGGGCAACTTTACCGCCCGCCTGCATGCCATTGACGCCATCCTGGACCGGGAAGGCGAACTTCCCTGCAACGTAAAATTCATCGTTGAGGGCGAAGAAGAGATTGGCAGCGTGAACCTGGAACCCTTTGTGAGGGCTAACAAAGACTTGCTGGCTGGCGATGTGTGCGTGTGGGAGGTGGGCGGTGTTGACCATGAAAACGCACCGATCCAGATGCTGGGATTGCGGGGCATCTGCTATGTAGAGCTGCGAGTGCGCACAGCTACCCAGGATGTGCATTCAGGCACCGGTGGCTCGCTCTTCCCGAATGCAGCCTGGCGCCTGGTGTGGGCTCTGAGCACTCTCAAAGACCCGTGTGAGAACATCCTTTTGCCGGGATTTTACGAGTCGGTGATCCCACCTACGCCGCGCGAAAAAGAATTGTTAGCACAATTGCCGGATATGCGCGCCCATTACCGCGAAGTTTACGGGTTAGAGGGTTTTTTGAAAGGCGTGGATGACCCGCTGGAACTCGCCATTCAAGCCGTCTACCAACCGACCTGCACGATCTGCGGGTTGAATTCCGGATACCAGGGCGAAGGCTCCAAGACCGTGCTGCCAGCCGAAGCCAGCGCCAAAGTAGATTTTCGACTGGTGCCCGACCAGCGACCTCAGCAGGTACTCGCACAGCTTCGAGAACACCTGGACGCGCATGGATTTTCCGATATCGAAATTGTCGACCTGGGCGGCAACCCGGGAGCCAGGACCGACCCCGACCACCCGGCGGTGGGGCTGGCTGTGCGGGCGGCGGAAGACGTTTATGACAAACCCACCCGCATCAACCCGATGATCGGCGGTTCGGGCCCGAATTTCATGTTCCAGGAATACCTGGGGGTGCCAATTATCTCTAACGGCGCCAACGATGCCGATTCCCGGGCACACGCGCCCAACGAATCGATCAGCCTGGACTTGTACGCCAAAGCAGCCAAACATTTTGCCCGTATCCTGATGCTGATGCGCGATTATTAGGCGCTGCGTTCAACTCAATTTTGACCGCCCTGTCCCCTGTTTGCGTGGTGCTCCTTTGCCTTAAATTGGGGAACGAGTAAGATTGATGGGTGTTTTTTTAGATCAATGACGAAAAGTGAGCCATAATCATGTCGACCAGTGAATTCACAAAGAAAACCAACCCGGTGATTGACTGGGTAATCCGCCTGCTCAAAGGCATCATGGTGGGGATCGGGTTTATCACCCCCGGGCTTTCCGGTGGCGTGCTGGCGGTTGTTTTTGGGATTTATGAGCCTCTGATCCGTTTTTTAGGGAATTTCAGGCACAAATTCCTGCAAAATTTCCTCTTTTTTCTTCCTGTTGGCATTGGCGGGGTGATCGGCACGGTGGCTTTCTCAGCCGTTGTGGATCTGGCCTTTACCCATTATCCAGCGTTGTTCACCTGGTTGTTCATTGGTTTCATTGCCGGCACTTTTCCCTCATTGTATAAGACCTCTGGAAAACAGGGGCGTTCCTGGTGGCATTGGGTGCTGTTAGCCGGCATCTCGGTTGGCACCGTGTTCTTAATGGCCTGGATGGAGAATGAAAACTGGGTGCAGCTTTCACCCTCTTTTCTCAACTGGATGCTGAGCGGCGCATTGATCGGGTTGGGCGTGGTTGTGCCGGGCCTCAGCCCTTCCAACTTCCTGATTTATTTTGGACTGTATCATCCCATGGCTGCCGGAATAAGGACGCTTGACCTGGGTGTGATGATCCCCCTGGCGCTGGGAGGCGTGATCGCTGTGTTAAGTCTGGCTAAATTGATCGCCTGGCTGTTTAAGAAATTCTATGCGCTGATGTATCACCTGATCCTCGGTGTGGTGGTCGGCTCCACCATCGCCATCATCCCAAAAGGGGTTGTCGGCTGGGAGATCGCCCTGAGCGCGCTCCTGTTTGCCCTGGGAGCCCTGGCCTCGTATGGTATGTCCAAACTGGATGAAAAATTCGAACGTGAGGATTTGTTCGCGTAAGAGAGACCCGGGTTAGACCGAGGACGGAGACAGCGCAATCTCAGGGTGGTGATCCCACTTCACCAAGCACCCTGCGCGCAACATTTTGTTAAGCTATTCGCCAGAATTTATGAATTTTTCAGTGATCACTCCATCTTCAAACAAAAAACCTTGCACGCGGTAAGTTAATGTACCAGTACACTTGGATGTTTTCTCATCTAAGCTATCACCAACCATTACGCCAATCTTCACTAAAAAATCGATGGTTGAAACACTCTCACCTTCGCACACAAATAAAGGCGTGAGTTGCGCATTGGCTGATGTGAGATCTGCCCCTGTAACCAACTCAGCTATGGTTTTTCCAGCTGCTAATTCTATTTTGTCCAATGTTGTGATGGTATTCATATCCGTTTCAAAAACACCCCATGCACCGCACGCACTGATAAAACAGATGACGAACAGCCCTAACAACGGAATCGCAAGCATTTTCTTTTTACGATTGAACAATGCCAACCCCAGCGCCCCGGCAGAGGTCAGCGCCATCAAGCTGCCATCCTGAGGTCTACTTGTCCCCTTGTTATGTAAGGAGAAAGAGGACTCAATTCTAATTCCTTTTGGTGAAACCCGGGTAACCCCTTGAATTAGAATAACTGAATCTGTATCCCCTTGCAGGGTTTGGAGGTTGTTAGGGTTACCTTCCCAGGTATAACTGGTCCCGCCTGCATCCCTGACATATTTTCCAGATGCGGCTGCTGGCCAGCTTGTGTATAAAGCGGTAAGTTTGGCGAATTGCTCATCCGACGCCTTAATTGCACCATCAGGATCATCACACACCAGGTTGTTTACAAGGATTCTGTCAGCCATGAACAACCAATCACCTTCCAAATTAATCGATTTTAACTGAGCCTTGAATACCTTAGCGCCGTCTCCAGCGACCGCCACAATGCGCACCTTATCAACGCCCAAAGCGCTATGCACTGGCCCAAGTGACACTTTACTTTTACCATCAGCATACTGTATATCCGCACTCCCCAGGCGGTAATAGAATGGGGTGCCTGGTTCCACTTCAATTACAACCGGGTTGCCAATCGCCTCCAGGTTCGTAGGTAAACCCACAGTCAACGGATAAACTCCGCCTTTGTCGATCGGCGCTTGAATATGGAGCTCTTCTTCACCGACACCACCAACCATTTTCATCTGAGGTGCATAGCCGATTTTCTCAAAACTCGATATGTTCTTCTCTAATTTTGGGGCTGCAAAGTCACCAAATCCTTTCCCAGTTTTAACCGCAGGCATAATTAAAATCGTGCTGTTGGCTTGCTGGGGTGAATTTCCTAATAAATAGCGCGCATATTCATTGATATTCTTGGATATCAGATCTACAGCCGAAGAATCAAAAGGATAAGTGCCCTTGTTGATGGCTTCTGTAAACTTCGCCTGATTGATCGGGCAAACGGCTGGTCTTTCACAGGTGAAAACCTTAAGCAACTGCGCATGTACATACAACTGGTCATTCCAGGTCAATGGCGCAAATTGAAATGGTGTTTTACTGTCCGAAATGTTAGACGGGCCATAAGTTGTTATATTCCGTTCGATATAATTCGGCTTATATAACATAACCATGTTCTCTGCGCTATTTTCCAACCACCAGGTTTGACTTGAGGAAATCCCAAAAAAATTCTTCCAGTAACTACTACTCATGTTATATTTATCATCCTGGATCCAATGTGCTAGTTCATGGGCTAGCTCATATTCAAGATTTTCATGTCCCAGGCTGTCTTCAGGAATATATATTGTCCCGTTCCCAACCGAATAAACCGGATTTCCACCTCCTTTTTTGATAACAATCGGCACACCAAACCAGTAATCCTCAAGTTTTGCCCGGTTAAAACCTTCATTTTGATACACAGCCAAAATCTGAGTGACGAGATCAACCACCTGGTCCACTTGTGCGGTACTCACCTTGGGTGTTTCAGGAGGGTAATAAAGCGCTTTAACCTTACCATTGAGGCTCATTCGACATATTGAAATGGTCAGACGGGTCGGCTTTTCCATAAAGCTCTCGTATTGGGTTTTCTGGGTTACACCGCAATTACGCGGATCGGCCTGTGTTTGGTATCTTGCCAGGATAGTCCCTGGTTTTTGAGATGTATCCACCCGGGGGGAGACCACTGCGAAAGCATAGGATCCTCTGAAGGAGATGGAGTCATTGCCCTCATCCTGACTTATCGCCCTGACCGGAACACTCAAGGCTACTGCACCGTTGGTACCGGGTAAGGGAGATAAGCTGATATATTTTTCATCGAATATTTCCAAAAAGTACAGGTTTTCCTCAGAAGATGGCAGAGAAAACTGAGCGCTCCCCGTCCCGTCGTTTTCACCCGTTGCTGTAAATTGGTAAAATGAGCTCTTTAATTCAAAATATTCTTCCAGGGCATCTTTCAATACGGAATCAGGTTCGCTGACCACCACCTGGCCCTGCAGACCCTCCTCTAAGCTCTCCTCAGGGAAAAGTGCGCTTCCCTGATAGGAATCCAGCACCTGCATTTCCCCGATGGTAAAGGTTTTCGTGTGCTGAACATTAAAAGAAAAATCGCCCAAATCCTCCAGGTTATTTTCTGTTGGAGTTACGCTATCAGCAAAGAATGGTTCGGTTGCTTGAGAATCAATTCCCATCTGCGTCAACAACCAGGCTAAATCACCGCTGAAATAAGAATAGGTACCAACGCCGATGGCACAGACGCATATACAAGAAACAAAAACGATGAGAATGATAGCAGCAACCAACCCTCGTTTTTTCTTTTGCTGTGTGGCTTTCGGCTTCACAGGTGTGTTGGGGCGATTGAAAACGCTTTCCGGATCTTTTTCCTTCCAAATGCCATTCTCAAGGATGCCCCATTGGCCCCGTTCCTCGTCAATAGCCCACTCACAGCCAAAAATGTCTTTGCCTTGTAGATTATCAATACCACTCTGGTATTGGGTTATATCAATCTGGCCCTGCTGATATTTTTGCTTCAGAATCAGATATTGTTGAGAAGCAAATTTAAAATCTTCCATTTTTTCATATATCATCGCCACAACTCTTTTCTTTAAAAATTCAAACATCAAAAATTTGCTGATATCCCTGGAACTTAACTTTGTTTGTGTAAAAAAACGGTGGGAATTAAGTCAGGCTTGGGCCCTCTGTCTTCTCTATTATTAACTTCTTCACCTCTCGATAAGGTCAATGCGAAAAAAGAAGTGTTTGGTTGGGATAGTATGAGTTTAGAAAATTATAACCTCAAAGGCTTAAGCCTACATTAACATGACTTTTAATTTTTGTCAATAGGCACCATTAATAAATAAATTTAAGAGAATTTGTGGTAATATTAAGACATACCCAATAATAATGATGTTTATCAGTGTGGAGTTGCAGATGAACAGCAGACATTGTTTTTTAATTGCACTTACCGTTATGTTGCTTGTTTTAATTTCTTGTAGTTTTTCATCTGACATTGATTTGTCGTTGAACAAGACAAAAACAGCTCTCGTTATTCAGCAAACCAGCGTAAGCCTGGAGCAAACGCAAATCAGCCTAAACGCTGGACCATTATTCACAGCGACCCTGGCTGCTATTGATCAGCCAATCGATACCCTCTACCCGACTTTAACCTCGCCAGCGGTAATAGACATTCAACCCACCTATACCCTCTATCCTACCTATACAATTCCACCAAACGCAACAAGCCAACCGCCCACGATACATCCAACTATTTTCTACACCGACACACCGGAAGCCTACTTCCAATCGATCACTGTTGATCGAAAGGAATTCTATTGCGTTTCATCCAACGGTCCGACCACCTTAACGATAACCGTTGAATTAAGCAATGTGGATCGCGGCGCAGATCTTTATTGGCGTTTATCAGAGAAAAAAACTGGTAATGTTACGAATTGGGAATCTGTGAATATGAACCGTATCGGTGGCAATGCACGGTCTTTCACCTTTAACGCGAATTCATGGGAAGGAACAAACAACTTCTTTTATCCACCATTGATGGGTGAGTCATGGTTCGAATTTCAAATCATTTCCAATGATGGCAAAGACCGAACGAGAGTCTTTTCTGAGGTGACTTTCTTCCCTTGTGCACAATAGGCAATTAACAAGAACCAATAAGATCCGCAACGCACTTCGACATAAGAATAAAAACTCTTTTATCGGGTGCGCCCCGAATTTGTGCATAGTGAAAACTTTATTGTCATCACAAGGAGCCGCGCAGCGGAGACGTGGTGATCACATGTCTTCCTAAAAAGAACTCCCGAACTCGTTGGTCTCCGGGGGCAAATTGTAGATTGTGAGTGGGGAATGGTAAATAGGAAATTGCATTATATTCAACAGACCTTCAGCGTCAGTATCCTGTTCCTATGTTGTTGCTTCTGTCTTTCAGACTTTCGCAATCTCAGGGCGCCAAATCCCTAATTCCCGTCATGCTCTTATATATTTCTTATTCACTCCGATTATATTTACTGTCAAAGAACAAATAAAGTGAAAGGGCGTTTTTGCCATGTCAGAAGTATCCAAACCCACTGAAAATCAGCCAATTCCCTTCAAAGCCGAAACTCAGCAATTATTAAATATTCTCATCCATTCTCTGTACACCGAACGGGAGATCTTCCTGCGCGAATTGATCTCGAATGCCTCCGATGCCCTGGCGCGGCTCGACTTCATCATGCTCACTGATCGCGATGTGCACGACCCGGATCTCCCGCCCGAGATCCGCATCCGCGCCGATAAGGACGCCGGGATTTTAATCGTAGAGGATACCGGCATCGGGATGACGCACGATGAGCTGATTGAAAACCTGGGCACGATCGCCCATTCCGGCGCCAGAGCCTTTGTGGAAGCTGCACAAACCAGCCAGGCGAGCCTGACCGAGATCATCGGGCAGTTTGGTGTGGGTTTTTACGCAGCTTTCATGGTCGCCGATTCGATCCAGGTGGTTTCGCGCTCTTATCGACAGGACGCCCAATCCGCTGCCTGGCAGGCTGTTGGCGAGGACACCTACACCCTCGCCCCCGGTGACCGTGACAAACGCGGCACCGAGGTGCGCATCACCCTCAAAGAGGACGCCAGGGAGTTCCTCGATGAAACCCGCCTGCGTCAGGTGATCAAACGCCACTCGGATTTCATCCAGTATCCGATCTATATCAATGACGAAGACGCGCCCGTCAACCGCCAGACGGCATTGTGGCGTCAATCGCCGCGCGCGGTGGAAGACGGCGCCTACAGCGAGTTCTACAAGCAACACACCCTCGATTTCAGCGACCCGTTGGTGCACGCGCACATGGTCGTTGACGCACCGGTGCAGATGTATGCCCTGCTGTACATCCCCGCCGACCCGCGTAACCTGGTCTTCTCGCCCCGCAAAGAGCCCGGGCTCAAGCTGTATGCCCGCAAGGTGCTCATCCAGGATTTCAGCACCGATCTCCTGCCCCTCCACCTTGGTTTTGTGCAGGGCGTGGTTGATTCTGAAGACCTGCCCCTGAACGTCTCGCGGGAGATGGTGCAGTCCAGCAACGTGATGGCGCGCCTCAAGCGGCTGGTGACCGGCAAGGTGCTGGAGACCCTCGCCGACCTGGGCAAAACCGACCCCGATCAGTACCACAAGTTTTGGGAAACCTACGGCAGCTTGATTAAAGAAGGCGTGGCTATCGAACAGGATGAACCGGAGAAGCTGTTTCCCCTGCTGCGCTTCCATACTGACACAGACCCCAGCGGCTGGTCTTCATTGGAGGATGTCCTGGCTCGGGCTAAGCCAGGGCAAAAGGAGATTTACTATTTCCTGGGCGAAGACGCCAGTGCGGTGCGCTACAGTCCGCACATGGACGCCTTCCGCTCGGCGGGGATTGAAGTGCTGGTGCTGACTGACCCGGTGGACCCCTTTATGCTCATGCAGTTGAAAGCCTTCCAGGAGCACCCGCTGGTGAATGTGGCCGCGTCTGAACCGCCCCAGGTTGAAAAGGAGACCCATGAGGAGGATGACGCCGCGCCCATGCTTGACCAGGCAGCCCTGGCAGATTTGATCGTGCGTTTCAAGTCGCTGTTGGCAGAGCGGGTCAGTACGGTGCGCGCCTCCACGCGGCTGTCGGCGTCGCCAGCACGACTGGTAGACCCCGAGGGAGCGCCGGACCAATCCGTTCAGCGGGTGTATCAAATGATGGATAAGGACTTTGAGCTGCCTAAAAAGGTGCTGGAATTGAACCCGAAACACCCCATCATCGCCAGGCTGTCCGCGCTGCGACCCGCAGACCCTAAATTTGACCTGGCGGCTGAGCAGATCTTTGAGAATGCCCTGCTGGTGGAGGGACTGCACCCCGACCCGGTCAGCATGGTGGGGCGCATCCAGGAACTGATTGCCCGCGCACTGGGGGATGTTGAAGAAAGCTGAGCGCTTCGCCAGGGTTCAGCCGAGCCATTCGACGATGGTGGCTTCTCCCTGCCCCACGCCCACACACAGCGTCGCCAGCCCGTAAAAAGGCCGGGGAGCAGCCTCTGCCCTGCGGCGCATTTCATGCAGCAATGTGACCAGGATGCGCGCACCCGAGCAGCCCAGCGGGTGCCCCAGGGCGACTGCGCCACCGTTGACGTTGGTGGTCGCATGTGACAAACCCAGCCCTTGCAACACAGCAAGAGCCTGCACCGCAAAGGCTTCGTTGACCTCAGCCAGGTGAATGTCATCGATGGTTAACCCCGCCCGCTGAAGGGCTTTTTGCGTGGCCGGGATTGGTCCGGTGCCCATAATGCGCGGCGCCACGCCGACAGAAGCCATGCTGACCACGCGTGCCATCGGCGTGTAACCCAGTTTAGCGGCGGTGTTTTCTCGCATGACCAGCAGGGCTGCCGCGCCGTCGTTCAACCCGGAGCTGTTTCCCGCAGTCACCGTGCCATCTTTCTTGAAAGCCGGCTTGAGACGGCTGAGGGATTCCAGTGAGGTGTCGCGGCGGGGGCGTTCATCCGTGGTGAAAAGAATCGGATCGCCCTTACGCTGCGGGATGGGAACCGGCAGGCTCTCTTCGGCAAACTTGCCCGTGTCGATCGCTGCGACCGCGCGCTGGTGGCTGATCAGGGCAAATTCATCCTGCGCCTGGCGGGTGATGCCGGTCATCTCGGCGATGTTTTCGGCGGTAACGCCCATCGGCTCGGCTCCGTGGGTTGATTCCAGCCGAGGATTGGTGAAGCGCCAACCCAGGGACGTATCATAAGCGGTCAGGTTGCCGACCAATTGCTCCGGTTTGGGCAAAGCATAGGGCGCGCGGCTCATGCTCTCCACACCTCCGACGATGAAGACCGCGCCATCCCCGGCGCGGATGGAGCGAGCGGCCATGTTGAGCGCCGCCAGCCCTGAAGCACACAGGCGGTTGACCGTTACCGCGGGCACGCTAACGGGCAGTCCAGCCAGCAGGGCAGCCATCCGGGCGACATTGCGATTGTCTTCGCCAGCCTGGTTGGCGCAGCCCAGATAGACCTCTTCGATCAGGGAGGGATCGAGGTTGTTGCGTTCAACAATGGCCTGGATGGTCAGCGCAGCCAGGTCATCCGGACGGATGGAGGCCAGGGCACCGCCCAGGTTGCCGATGGGGGTGCGCAGGGCACCGATAATTACAGCTTCGGGCATGGTATCTCTCCTGTAGGTTGCAGGTTTTGCTTAGATTTTACCATCAAGCGTCCCTTTGATCCGATCTGGTCATGGATTTCAGCCTAGCACGATCAAAAGAAAAGGATCCGATTACAATTAGAACTACAGCGGGCTCACCCCTGCTGTCAGGCGCGTTTGGAAAGGAACACCCCATCGAGACTTACCTGAAAAGCATCAATGAACTGCTGACCATCCACCGACAGGTGGCAGGGTTCAACCCGGCATTGGCACGCCTGTACCCCATTGCCATTGTTGATGGGGATGAATTTCTCATCTACGACCGGGTTGAAGATTCATCGGGCTACCGGTTTATAAAAAAAGAGCCCATTCCGATGCCGATCCCCAGGGGGGTGCGGGCAGCTTTCCCCCTGGAAGTTTATGGCGGGCGGATTGCCTGCGTGGTCACCCCGGAGGTGTTCAACACGCTGGAAGGCTACATAACCATCCTGCACGAATTTGTGCACGGCTACCAGTTTGAAACCTGCGAGCTAACCCTGAAAAACAAGCTGGATATCGCCCTGCAAGCTCAGGAAAAAGGCGATTTTATGTGGGAGATCCAGCACCCTTTCCCCTACCAGGCGGGGATTTTTACCCGCTATTACCAGGAATTTCTGGAAGCCCTTTCCAGGGCAGAGGCCGGAGATATCTTAGCTGCGCGCGAGGTGTTGTACTCCTGCCTGGGTCGGCACGATTTTGAGTACATGGTCTGGCAGGAGTGGAAGGAGGGCTTTGCCCGCTGGATTGAGAACCGTTTGCAAATCATGCTGGGTTTACCGGAGAATAGCGGCGGTCGCAAGCCGCCCTTCAGCCGGGTGACCTTTTATGCCGGAGGGGCTGTCCTGGTCGATTATTTGCAGGGACAGGATCCGACCCTGGCCCAAGATTTAGGGGCGCTATTCTACCGAATCAGTTTGCCCATGATATTTAATTAATGATTAACATCACCTGGAATTTGTGATGAGCATTGTGCTCTGGAGAATATGCCCGCCCTGAATTAGTGTATACTTAAGACGAAGGTTTTGAGAATAACCTGACCTTATAAAACTGGACCGAAACCAGACTAGTAAAAAAAAAGGAGGCTTGTTAATGCCCGCAAAGGGATACATTGAAGTTAACGAATTGTATTGTAAGGCGTGCGAGTTGTGCGTAACCGATTGCCCTTTTGATGTGCTGGCGCTGGATATGACCCGCCTGACTTCCAAGGGGTATCACCCGGCTTATATGGTTAACCCGGATGCCTGTACAGGTTGCGGTATTTGCGCAGTTTCCTGCCCCGATGCTGCAATCACCGTTTACCGTTACGAACGACAGAGGCCGGAGGCATAAGATGGCAAAAGAATTGATTAAGGGGAATACTGCAGTAGCTGAAGCTGCGCTGCGAGCGGGCCTTGAAGCTTATTTTGGCTATCCGATCACACCGCAGACGGAGTTGCTGGAACATCTTTCTTTGCGAATGCCCGAGCTGGAGCGCGTCTTCGTCCAGGCAGAGAGTGAACTGGGCGCCATCAACATGGTCTATGGGGCTGCCTGCACCGGTAAGCGCGTGATGACATCCTCATCCAGTCCGGGCGTCAGCCTGATGATGGAGGGCTTATCCTATATTGCCGGCACCGAAGTGCCTGCTGTATTTGTGGATGTGGTGCGCGGCGGTCCGGGTTTGGGCAATATCGCCCCTTCCCAGAGTGACTATAACCAAATCGTCCACGGCGGCGGGCACGGCGATTATCATGTGATCGTCCTCGCTCCGGCAAGCGTGCAGGAAGCGGTGGATCTGACCGGCCTGGCCTTCGACCTGGCGGAGAAATACCGCTCACTGGTGTGCATCTTGCTGGATGGTAGCCTGGGCCAGATGATGGAACCCGCCGAGATCCCGCCCATGCAGCCGCTTAAAACAGAAATCCCCGATTGGGCTGTACGCGGCACCGATGGGGGCGAAAGACGTTTCCTGACCTCGATTAACCTCGACCCGCCCGACCAGGAACGCTTGAATTATCGCTTGATGACCCGCTGGCAGGAAATTGAAGCTGAAGAAGTGCGCTATAAGGGCTATTACCTGGATGATGCAGAGTTTGTTGTGGTTGGCTTTGGCACTGCCGGAAGGATTTCGCTTTCAGCGGTGCGAGCGGCGCGCGAAAAAGGGGTCAAAGTTGGGCTGGTGCGACCGATCACCCTGGCGCCCTTCCCCAACACGATTTTGGATGAATTGGCAGAACAGGTGAAAGGCTTCCTGGTGGTTGAAATGAACGCTGGTCAGATGCTGGAAGATGTCCGACTGGTGGTGCGCGGCCGTAAGCCCGTTGAATTTTTCGGTCGTATGGGCGGTGTGGTGCCCTACCCCGATGAGGTGCTGACCGAGATTGAGCGCCTGGCAGCCGGCCCATTGACGACTGAGGGACACCCACGCGATCGCTGGTTGGCTCGCATGGACAAGGTACTTGAATAAGGAGAAAATGATGACAGTTATGACGGATATTCCAGCCAAAATTGTTTATCAACGCCCCGAAGCATTTGATCCGCGTGTGACCCATTATTGCCCCGGCTGTACTCATGGCACAGCACACCGCCTGGTGGCGGAAGTGCTGGATGAGATGGGTGAGGTGGGGAATACGATCGGCGTCGCCTCTGTGGGTTGTTCGGTTTTTGCGTACAATTATTTTAAATTTGATTTTGTTGAAGCAGCGCATGGACGTGCCCCGGCCATGGCTACCGGCGTCAAACGGTTGTTGCCCGAGCGGACCGTATTCACTTACCAGGGCGATGGCGACCTGGCGTCGATCGGCATGGGCGAAATTGTGGGTGCAGCTTCCCGCGGCGAATTACTGACCGTGGTCTTCATCAACAATACCAACTACGGCATGACTGGCGGTCAGATGGCGCCCACCACGCTGCCCGGGCAGGTGACGACTTCGTCGCCCACCGGGCGAGACGTTGCTCGCCAGGGTCACCCCATCCAAACCGCTGAACTGCTGGCCACGCTGGAGGGCGCCGCATATGTGGTGCGCCGCAGCCTGCACAACGTCCGCGAGGTACGCCGGGCGAAAAAGGCGATCCGCACGGCTTTTGAAACGCAAAAGCACAAGTTGGGTTTCTCACTGGTGGAACTGCTCTCAACCTGCCCCACCAACTGGCGCCTTTCGCCGGCTGAAGCGCGTGATTGGGTTGAAGAACGAATGCTACCCTACTTCCCGCTGGGTGATTATAAGGTCACGCCGGCGGTAGCCGAGCTGAAGGTATAAGGAGGATACAGGGATGCAACAAGAAGTTATTATTACCGGGTTTGGCGGGCAAGGCGTGCTGTTTGCCGGTCTGTTGCTGGCGTATGCCGCGATGGATGAAGGCAAGGCTGTTACCTGGATTCCCTCCTATGGGCCGGAAATGCGCGGTGGAACCGCCAACTGCACGGTGGTCGTCTCTGACGAGGAGATTGGGTCACCCTTTGTTAAAAACCCGTCTGCAGTGCTGGCTATGAACCTGCCTTCACTGGATAAATATGAGAAACTGGTCAAACCGGGCGGGGTGTTGGTGGTAAATACCTCCATGGTCAACCGGGAGGTCGAGCGTACGGATATTACCGTGGTCAGCCTGCCAGCCAATGAGATTGCTGATGAGGCTGGCAGCAAGCGCGCGGTCAACATGGTCATGCTGGGCGCGCTGCTGGGAAATTTGGATATCCTGCCACTGGAAGCCATCGAAACTGCCCTGGCAGAACACCTGCCTGCACGGCATCAGAAGCTTTTGCAGACAAACAAAGATGCTCTGCAAATGGGAGCAAAATATAAGGCTGTAAAAGTAAGTGGTGAGTAGGGAGTAGGGAGTAGGAAGTAGGAAGTAGGGGAAAATTATCATCTATCGCTGTAAGCACAGCGAGTGAGGAGCTGTCTCATTTTTAATGGGGCAGCTCTTTTATTCTGGTACTGTGAAGTCCTCAAATGACACGTTGTTAAAGAATATGAGGCGGCGTCAGTGTTAATGCTTTACCGAATAAGGATAACGCCGAAGGCACAGAAACCATCAATGGATGGGGTAAGAAATGTGCTAAGGATGGTTTTCGACATGAGCTGATCTGAATCCAAACCAGCAAAGAGATCAACCGCATCAAGGTTCGTGAAAACCAGGGGGAGGAGGGCAGGTGGGCATGGGTGAGATCTGATTCCCAATTCCCACCCTCAACCTGCCAGGCGGGCGATCAGCACATCCAGGGCAATAGCGCCGGGCATACCGCCGGTTTTTTCATCCAGGTCAATCTTCAGCAGGTGGTGATAGATGTCTTCCAGGGAGCTCAGGTCAAACTGCTGTGCCTGGACGTGGATTTTTTTAGCCACAAAGGGATGTAAGCCCAGTGTTTCTGTGATATTTCTTTCTCCGCCCCCCAAATCCAGGATTTCCCGGGCCTGGATGAGCAACCGGAACTGCCGGACGACCATCCCGAACAGAGGCATGAAATCCATCTCTTCCAGCAGGATATGCAGCAATTCCACCGCTTTTTCTCCCTGCCGGTTCCCGAGCGCATCAACCATAGCAAAAATATCGCTCTGGCGATCGCGGATTGATAAATTCTCAACGTCGCTGCCCGTCACCGGGCGTTCATAATTGACATAAGCCAGTAATTTATTAATTTCCTGCACTGCGCCCTGTGTGTTGTTACCGATGAAGTCCCGTAATACGCCTGCTGCCTCCCGGGTGAACTCTCCGCCCAATTCAAGCGCTTTTTTGCTGATCCAGGCAGGCATGTTTGCCTCGGAAGGCAGCGGGCAGTCGATGATCATCGCCCGCCTGCCGACCGTTTGCACCCATTTGATGAACCAGTGAGCGTTGTTGAGCGTTTCCCAGGTTGCACCTGTACGGGGTGAATATTTTTGGCGGTCCGCTACGATCAGCACCAGCGCAGTTGAAGACGGCAGCCCCTCCAAAAGATCGACGAATTTCTCCCGCAGCTCCTGTTTGCCGCGTCCTGAGTAGGGATGCAGGGCATCCTCGAGGATCACCAACCGGCGTTCAGCCAGGAATGGCAGCGCCATCGCCGCAGATAGCAATTCGCTGATACCCGCGGTTTTGCCATCCAGGCGGGTGGTGTTCATCTCCGCCAGGCTGGCATCGCCCAGGTTGGCATAAAAATTTTCAAGATGGGTTTTGATCGCCTGGTGGTCATCCCCGCGCAGGACGTAGACGATCGGCTTTTCCCCGGTCATGATTGATCTCAACCGCGGGTGGTAACGTGATGCACCCTGATCCCAGCCCGGATGGAGGTCTCAACACGCTCCAACTCCAGTCCCTGGGGGACACCGGAGGTGGTGAAGCGTTTCTGAACGATCGGCCCCAGTGGAAAGGTCAGCGACAGGGCTACTGTTGCCAACACCAGCGCCAGCGGAAGGCGTTCCAGCTTCGACCTGAATGATTTATCAGATCCCAGGGTGGCCAACCAGCCCGCCAGCCCGGCAAAGGCGCCGGGGATGGCAAAATTGGTGCCGCAATTGGGATGCAAAGCCAGGCCCGATTCGCCCGTGCGCAAGCGTTTTAACGCCTCAATGGCTGCTTCCGCCACATCCTCAGAGGTAACATCCCCCAGGATAGCGAAGCCGCGCGGTGAAGAGATTCCCGCCAGGCTCAGGTCGGGAAACCGCCTGCTGAGGACGTGAAGAGTGGCATGTTCCAGGCCGTGATTGCGGCGTGTGCGGGAGATTGGAGAGAAATTAAGCAGAGAATGGCTCATAACGTTATCCTGTGTCTATGGTTGTTCATATTCCGACATTGGCGCTGTCCGGAAGGCACTGTATTCCATTATAACGGTAGATTTTGAAAAGCAAATGGCCTGGTAATTACTGCAGTAAAGCCAGTTTCAGCGCCTCAGCCAGGGAACGTGCTTCCTGGACTTCGATGCTTGCGGGCCAGGGCTCCTTTTGATGCAAGCGCCGAGGCACAATCGCCCCTTTAAAGCCCAGGCTGGACGCTTCTTTTAACCGGGCTTGCATCTGGCCAACCATGCGCAGCTCGCCTGAAAGGCCCAGCTCACCGATCAGCACCAGGTCAGCCCGGATAGGTTGATCGCGCAGCGAAGAAGCAATCGCCGCTGCCACCGCCAGGTCTGCTGCCGGTTCGTCAATGCGCAAACCGCCAACCACGTTGACGAAGATATCCTGTTCTGCCAGTCCCAGGTTAAGGCGCCGCGTCAGTACCGCGGTGATCAGCAGCAGGCGATTAAAATCAATCCCGTTGGGCGTCCGGCGTGGATTGCCAAAAGGCGTGTGACTGGTGAGTCCCTGGATTTCTACCAGCAAGGGCCGGGTGCCCTCCATGGTCACAGCAATCGCTGAGCCGGGGGCGTTCACCATGCGCTCCGCCAGGAAAGCTTCTGATGGATTGGTAACTTCGATCATCCCCCGCTCCTGCATTTCAAACACGCCCACTTCCGAGGTCGCGCCAAAGCGATTTTTCACCGACCGCAGCAAACGGTAGGTCTGGAAGCGGTCACCCTCCAGGTATAAGACGGTATCCACAATATGTTCCAGCACGCGCGGTCCGGCAATGACGCCCTCTTTGGTGACGTGCCCGATGAGAAAAACTGAAATACCGGAGGTCTTGGCAAGTTCTCGCAGGCGGGAGGCGCTTTCACGTACCTGGGAAATCGATCCAGCGCTGGATCCCATCTCGGGGCGGTACACCGTCTGGATCGAGTCGATCACCAGCAAGCGCGGGTTGACGACCTGGACGTGCTCCAGGATCGCGTCCAGGTTGGTCTCTGTCACCAGGTAAAGCTCTTCCGGTAAACTGCCTGCCCATCCTTCTCCATCCTTTAAAAGGCGGGTTGCCCGCATTTTGATCTGCCGTTCCGATTCTTCGCCCGAGACGTACAAAACCCGGTTTTGAGATGCCATTTGCATGGTCATCTGCAGTAACAGGGTTGATTTTCCAATCCCGGGGTCTCCGCCCACCAGGACAATTGAGCCCGGGACCACGCCGCCCCCCAATACCCGTGCGAACTCGTTCAATGGCACATGGATGCGGTCTTCTGTTTCGCTTTCAATCTCGCTGAGACGCCTGGGCGTAGAAAGACCGCCCAGGCTATGTACGCTGGCATGGCCTGCAGCGGTCTTTGTCTCTTCTACGATTTCTTCAACCATCCGATCCCAGGCCCCACACTGGGGGCAACGTCCAAAGGCTTTCGGAAAAGCCCGTCCACATTCCTGGCAGACGTAACGCGTCCTGGTTTTAGCCATGGATCAGATTTCCACCGCAGCTAAATCGGGTTCCTGCTCGCCCTGGGGGTCGTGCAGCAGGACAATGTCCGTCACCGGGGCTCCATCCTGCTGGGTCACCTGGATGTCAATCAGGATGTTCTGACCGTCCTCAAACTCCCTGGCCAGCAGGGCATCCGAGAGACGATCTTCGATCTTACGCTGGATCACCCGTCGGAGTGGACGGGCGCCCATCTCGGGGTTATAACCTTCCCCGGCTAAGAATTCCAGCGCTTCATCCGTCGCACGCAGGTGAATGTGGTTCTCCTCCAGGCGCTGGTTGACCTTATCCAGCTCCAACTGGACGATCTCGCGGATATCCGCCTTATTGAGCACCCGGAAGACGATCACGCTATCCAGCCGGTTGATGAACTCGGGGCGGAAGGTGCGCTTGAGGGCTTCCATCAGCTTTTTGTGCATATCATCATAGGCTTGCGCTTCTTGCTGTTCTTCATCGACACTCAGCGCAAAACCCAGATTCGACTGGCGCCGGATCACATCTGCCCCAATATTGGTGGTCATAATGATGATGGCGTTGCGGAAGTCTACTTTTTGGCCGCGCGCGTCTGAAAGGTGCCCCTCTTCCATGATTTGCAGGAGCATATTGTGCGCTTCGGTATGCGCCTTCTCGATTTCGTCAAACACGACAATCGAGTAAGGTCGCCGACGGATCGCTTCGGTGAGCTGTCCGGCGTCCTCATAGCCCACATATCCAGGGGGCGCTCCCACCAAACGGCTGACACTGTGGCGCTCCATGAACTCGGACATGTCCAGCTGGATGAGCGCATCCTCGCTGCCAAACATGAATTTTGCCAGCGCTTTGGTGAGCTCGGTTTTACCCACGCCCGTGGGACCCATGAAGACAAAAGAACCCACCGGGCGGGCAGGGTCCTTCAAACCAGCCCGAGCACGGCGAATGGCCTTTGATAAGGTTTCAATGGCTTCACCCTGACCGATGATGTGACCGGCCAGTTCAGATTCCATGTTCAGCAAGCGAGCCGATTCCTCGGTCTCCAGTTGCATCAAGGGTACACCGGTCCACATCGAAATCACCTCGGCGATATCTTCGGTAGTCACCCGCGGGCTGGTGGAGCGATCCCAAACCGTACGCAAATCCTCCAGTTGAGCTTCCAGTCCCTCAAGCTGTTTCTGCAGCTCTTCAACCGTGTCGTAAGCCTCTTCTTCCTTGGCGGCTTCAATCGCTTTGCGCAGTTCGCGCAAGCCGGTGATAATTTCTTTAGCATTGACTGCCGCCGGACTTTTGTACATGCGCACCCGCGAAGCGGATTCATCGATTAAATCGATGGCTTTATCGGGCAAAAAACGATCGCTCACGTATCGGGCGGTCAGCCTGGCGGCCTGTTCGAGCGCCTCGTCATCAATCCGCAAGCGGTGATGCTCTTCATAAGCAGGGCGGATGCCATGCAGGATTTCAACCGTCTCCTCCACCGTCGGCTCTGAAACGACAATGGGTTGGAATCGACGTTCGAGGGCAGCATCGCTTTCGATATTTTTACGATACTCATTAAAGGTGGTCGCGCCGATCACCTGCAACTCGCCCCGTGAAAGCGCGGGTTTGAGGATGTTGGCTGCATCCACGGAAGAACCGGCAGAGCCAGCCCCCACGAGCATGTGCACTTCATCGATGAACAGGATTGCATCGGAGGATTTGAGCTCATCAATCACGCGTTTAAGGCGTTCCTCAAACTGGCCGCGGTACATCGTACCTGCCACAAGCGAACCCACATCCAGTTGAAGCAAGCGCTTGTCCAGTAAAGGTGCCGGCACATCACCAACAATGATGCGCTGAGCCAGGCCTTCCACGATGGCAGTTTTTCCCACGCCGGGTTCACCGATCAAAGCGGGGTTGTTTTTTGTCCGCCGCGCCAGAATCTGGATGACGCGCTCAATTTCCTTTTGCCTCCCGATGACCGGGTCGAGCTTATTTTGCTCAGCCAGCGACGTCAGGTCGGTAGCCAATTGATCGACCAGGGGAGTCTTTTCAGGGTCCTCTTTTTTATCCGCCTTCTGCCGGCGCGCCCTCGAATGCCCGGCAAGTCCGGGCGGCGCTTCGGATTGTGATTCTCGCAGCACCCGATCCGTCTGGCGGCGAATCTGCTCGTCGGAGAGGCCGAATTTCCTGAGGATATTCATCGCCTCGCAATCGTTCAGGCGGGTCAATCCAATCAAAAGATGTTCAGTACCCACAAATTTTTGCCCTTTTTTACGGGCCTCTTCCATGGCATAGGGGATGACCTGCTGCAGTCCCGCTGAAAGAGAGACCGACCCGGTGTGATCGCCAATCCCAAGCTCTTTTTCAACCAGCGCAGAAACCCGGTCTGTTTCCAGCCCGAGTTCGCGTAAAACCCTGCCTGCAACACTGCCTTCCTGTTCAATTAATGCAATTAACAGGTGCTCCGTGCTGATTTGCGGCTTTTGCAAACGCTCGGCATGTTTTTGAGCCATGCTGAGCACCTGGCGTGCTTTGGGTGAAAAATTTTCAATACCAGCCACAGATAACCTCCTTGGTAATTTTTTATCTTATTAACAACACACCTGGATTGTCAAATGATGATAGAAAATTCGGATCCAGGGGGAAGTTGTAGACCTTCGCAACTTCAAAATACAAACGACAACAAACGTGCGCAATCTGTTTATTTTTCAAGGCCTATCGTGATTCTACCTAACTTTGCCCTAAAAGGAATATGTATGCAGCCTTTATTATGGAATGTTAATACTGCCCCAAAGGGTCACAGGGTTTTTCTAAAAAACACCTCACCGATTCCGCCCTGGTTAAGACCGTTGATCATGCCGCATTCTTCAAAGCCCATATGCCTGTGCCAGGTCTGTGCTGCCGGCCAGATTTCGTCAGGAATGACTGTGAAACCGGAAAGCCGGCTGAATGAGCCTGTTTTTCAGCAAACAGACGGGGTTTGCACCATTTTTTACTGTGCTCTCTCAAGCAAAGGTTCGCGGTCATCATCTTACTCCTTACACAGCCTGACACAACCCCGACCATCAACGCAGCATGTGTAATATAATGATATTCCACAGGCCTATCGATCACGAAAGACCTGAAGGCACAGTCAAGCAGATTGGCAATAAGCATTGGTTGGTGAAGATGGAACATAATCAGGAGTACCCCTTATTGATCGCCCAGACGGGCCCGCTGGAAGGAAGGCGTTGGAAAATCAAAGCTCCCCTGACCCTGGGCCGCGAAAAAGATTGCGATATTGTGATCCCTCTGCGCCAGGTCTCCCGCCATCACAGCCGGATTTCACCTGACCCCCAGAATGGCGTTGTAATAGAAGACCTTCACAGTAAAAACGGCACCTACCTGAACGGCGCCCTGCTTCAGGAACCCCAATCGCTTGAAGACGGCGATGAAATCCAAATTTCCCTGGCGCAGCACTTCATCTACCTCAGCTCAGATGCAACTCTGCCCCTTGAAAGCCTGCCGCTCGAAATGCAGAAGCGGCGTCTCAGGGTTGATGCTGGTGCCCGCCGCGTGTGGGTATTGGAAATCGAGCTCGATCCACCCTTATCGGCAGCGCAATTTAATTTACTGCAGGTTTTATATACTCAAACGGGAGAGGTCGTCCCCCGTACGGAGCTCGTCGAAGCTGTGTGGGGTCACTCTGCTGAAGGGGTCACAGAACAAGCCCTGGATGCACTTGTGCGCCGGTTGCGTGACCGCATGGCGGAAATAGACCCCGATTGGGAGTATATTGTCACCGTGCGCGGCCATGGATTGCGCCTCGACAATCCGCCGCTGGTTCGTTCCTGAACGCACTCAGTCCGCTTTTTCCAGATTCCTTTTCATCGTAAAGCGCAGAACCTGGCGATAAACCTGCTGCAATTTCTCTACCATCTCCTGGCGTCCCTCCTGGGCCTGCGTCTGGCTGAGCAGACTGTACAGGAATTGCGAAAATTCATCTGTGATTTCTTCGTCATTTTCCTCAAGGATGGCACGAATGGCATCAACATCTTCCGCCTGGATCAGCGCTTCGATCAATTCAATATTGGCGCCCGGGGCGCTCACCTTCTGAATGGCGCCGGCGACCTGCTGGAGTTTCTTAAGCAGCTCCTGGTCATCCGCTTTGCGTGCAGCCTGGATGTGCGCACGCAATACCTCCAGGAAGATCTCATTGATGCTGGGCAGTGCCTGCAGGGTGGCTTCTTCTATGTTTTCCTCAGCAAGGATTTTATCCAGAAGCTGACCAGCAAGGTCTTCCTGCTCCTTGATGGCCTGGTCGATTTCGTGGGTCATTTCCAGCAGTTTGTCACGCAATGCCATCAGTTGGGCCTGCTGCTCCCCGGAAGCGTGCTGCATCCGGTCTGTCAGCAATTGGAAAAAGCTGTAGTCCAGACCACTGCGGGCCATGCTGACCAGGGTGACCAGCCGGATTTCACTTTCGGCAGCGTCGATGATCAAATCCAGCAAAGCCTCGCGCGTCAAACCCGCTTTGCTGGCCTGTTCCAGGGCTTCCATGGCAGCTTGCTGTTCCTGGGCCTGGTGGAGAATCTCCTGTCCGAATTCGGTGTTTTCCAAAATTTGCTGCTGAAGTTCAACCAGCACCTGGGCGCTCTCTTCTTCTCCTGCTGCGGCAGCGCTCTGGATCAGGCGCTGCAAAATCAGTAATAATTGTTCATCAACCAGCTCTTCTTCCTGTTGGATAACCTCGGGGCGTGCCTCGACGGTGATGCCCGCCAGGCGCTGTAGAAAGTTTAACCGGTCCTGCTGCTCTTTGAGCATTTCAGGTGTGACCCCATCCTCCTCCAATATGCGCTCAGCCAAACGCTGGCGGGTGAGCATCGTCTCGGGATTGAGGAAATAAGCTTTGCGTTTTTCCAGCGGTTGATTTTCCATCACCTGATTAATCAGGGGGCCGATCATCTGTTGTTGCTGGTTGACGGGGACATTCAACTCAGGTGGGAAGAAGGTTAACAGCAGCTCCTTATCAGGATCATGGTAAATAAGCGGTGTGGGCGCCTGTCCACGGTAACCGCAATGGGGACACTGCACCAGGTTGTACGCTCCGGAAAGCAGGATTTGCTTCGCCTGCGGATTCTCTGCAGCATCAAAAATTCGGGTAATCTCTGCCACAATGGGCTGCTTGCACTGCGGGCATGAAATGGTTGTCTTTGCCATGGTCTCACTTTCTATAATCATGTAATAAATGCCAGGGTTTGCATTATACCATCACAAAATTGAGTTAATCTCACCCGGGCGAGGAGGTTGATGTGTAATTTACCCTTTGAATCTCAGAAACATATAAACATCTTCAAAGCCCCGCTGAAATCACCGGGGACAGGTTTACATGGTATCATTTTAAAAAGGTATCGGCACCATTGAGATCGGCAATCTGTGAAACGTCTGCAAAGGTTTAGCCTCCTCATCATTATAACAATTCTGTCGGGGTTGTCGTTCCAGGCTGGCTATGCCCTGGTCCAACCGGACCTCCAGTTAGATTCGGTCAACGTCTCGTTACTGCCAGAGTATATCCAACCAACGGTTCTGGTGATCTACGAGATCAACCTGGATGAATCGATTCCCCTTCCCCAGGAGCTCATCTTTGAAATCCCGGCAGATGCGGAAGTGCTTACGGTAATCAATTTCTCGCCGGAAGACCGACCGATTGAATTAAGCTTCCGGGAAGCGCCTTTCGGAAGTTGGAAAGATTTGCGCTTCACCGCAATCCATCGCCGCCTTCACATCGAGTATCAGGACCCAAACCTGGTCAGATTTCATAACCAGAGGACCTATGAATTCAGATGGCTCTCCATGTACACAGTGGCGCACCTGCTGATTAATGTCCGTCAACCCGTGGATGCAAGCACGATCATAAGCCAGCCACCTTTAAGAAAAATGGGCAATGAATTTGACGAAAGCCCCATATTTATGGCCAGTTTTGGAAAAATAGCCGCAGGCGAACTATTTTCGCTAAGCATTGAATATCACAAGGGCAGCGGCACGCTGGCTTACCCTGCACTCCCTGTTTCGCCCGCCGAACCAATTGACGAAACCGCACAGGGCAGAACCCCCTCGCCGGTTTATGTGATCGGATGGGTGCTGACGTTAAGTGTGGCCATTGCGCTGATTGTTGGTTCTATTTATATAAGGTTCAGGAAGAAAGAAGTCGATAATTCTACGCATATTGCCCGGGGAGAGCGGGTAATCAATCCAGAAAGACAGACCTTCTTTTGCCACGAATGCGGTATGCGCACCAGGGTCGGGGAAAACTATTGCAGCAACTGCGGTACGGAGCTGCGCAAACCAACCCCCTTTGAGCAACAATCCACCAGAAGCTGATTGATACTGAGCCTGTTGAGGCGAGCCACTATTCGCCCTGTTGATCAGGGTAGTAATAACTCCCAGCTGGCGCCTCCATCGGTGGTGCGATACAACTTCAACGGTTCCCAGGTCATTTCATCCGGGGTGGTCACCACCCAACCATGCAAGCTGTCGACAAAATCAACCTTGAGGAGAACTTCCCCTGCTGGGATTCCGCTGGCAGCCATTGCCGTCCAGGTAATTCCGCCATCAACACTGTGATGCAACGTGGAATCTGCCGCAATCCAGCCCTCATCGGGGCTGATAAAGTCCACAGTCTGGCCATTTTGCATGGCGTTCTGGAACGTCCACGTCTGACCATAATCGATGCTGCGGTAAATTAAGAGCTGGATGTCGCCAGTGGGTAAGTAGGCTCTGACCGGCATGAAAGCTGTGTTTGGATTTACAAAAAACAGCCCCCAGATATCCAGTATATTGCCTCCAGAGGCCCACGGAAGACTGATATCCGTTACTTGAGCCCAGGTAGTCCCACCATCACCCGTCTTAAACAGGTAAAACTCATCATCTGCTGGAATAACGCCCCAGATCCAACCTTCATCGATGCCGTGGAAGAACATGCCATTCTTCGTGCCGCCATGGGGGAGCGATTGGGTCGTGCCCGGCTCATGGGTAAAAACCATCGTCCAGGTCTCCCCGCTGTTCAATGTTCGGAAAATCGCCATGTAATGAGACCCGGCGCCAGCGTCCAGGCTCACCAGCGCATAACCCAGATTCTGATCAAGAAACGTCAGGTAGGCGTTTTCAAAGGGCGGCGACAGGGTCATCCAGGTCTGCCCGCCATCCCGGGTGTGAAAAAGGCTGGCGCTGCCAGCATTATTGGCCATCAGCCAGGCGATATCCTGGTTCATGAAGAAAGGCCGGATGCCAAAGCTGCTGGTTCCTGCTGGCAGGGTATCCAAATCAGCGGGGGTGACCTCCAGCCATGAACGCCCCCCATCTTCTGTGCTCAACAGGTGGTTCTGATCCCGGGTCACAGCCCAGCCGCGGGTGGGTGTGAACATCGCAATTGAATAAATGATCGGGTTGGTGAAGACCGGCGCGGCTATGGGCGGCACTTCCGTCTCAGCAGGGGTAGCGGTTGGGTCGGTTGTGGGGGTGTGCGTTTCGGTTTCAATAATCGGTTCTGTGGGAGAAGGTTCAGCCGTCTCCTCCAGGGGAGGCTGGGCGCTGAGCGTGGCTTTCGGCTCTGCACGTCCCGGGAACTGGCACGCCAGGGCAGCCAGGATCAATACCAGCACACAGATTGAGACAATCCGATTGGATTTCATAATGCTCTCCTTTTCCTTACTTAACACCAACCAATAATTTGTGAGTCACACCAAGCGCCTTCAGGCAGAGTTCCCTTTTTCAAAGCCCTGGGAGATGAATGGCTGTTCTGACTCCAGAATATCACAGCTCAGCGTGGGATGTCAACTATCCATCCACAACAGAGTGGAACCGCCGGGCATTGACGCATTGTTTTCGAACGTGGTTATAATTAATGAAAATAACAGGACCGGGTTCACCCCCACCCGGAAAACTTACGGAACACTTTTCCAAGGGAGCAGATATGTCAAAATTTACTTCGGTTGTCAAAAGAGACGGTTCGATTGTTGAATTCACGCCCCAACGCATCACCAATGCCATATATCGAGCTGCAGTCGCCGTCGGCGGGCGGGATAAGCATACCTCCGAAGCGCTGGCCGACAAGGTGTGCCACCTCCTCGAAGAACAAACCCCTGAAGGTGAAATTCCCACTGTTGAACAGATCCAGGATATTGTTGAAAAAGTTCTAATCGAAGAGGGCCACGCCAGGGTCGCCAAAGCCTATATCCTCTACCGGGCAGAGCGGGCCAAGCTGCGCGAACAACGCGCAGAGCGCAGTGCTGAGCCCTCGAGCAATATCCCCTGGCATAAGTTGTGGCGCACCCTGGATTGGGCAGTCGAACACAACCTGCATACGGTTGAGAGCCTCAACGAGCGCATCCGCCGGGGAGAGCTTTCCGAAATTGTGGGCGCCTCAGAAGCCTTTTACCATGAGAACATAGAACATGCTGCCCATCTGATCGCCGAGCGCCAACATGAATTGCGGATGGTGATCATCGCCGGACCTTCCTCCTCGGGGAAAACCACCACCACCATCAAATTAGAAGAACGCCTGGCGCGACTGGGCATGCGCTTGGTGACTCTCAATGTGGATAACTATTTTTACAATCTGGCCATGCATCCCGTAGACGAATTCGGAGACTACGACTTCGAAACGCCGCAGGCGCTGGACCTGGCGTTGATCAATGAGCATCTGGCTCGACTGTTTGAAGGTGAGGAAGTAAAAATCCCCTTCTATAATTTCAAGACCGGCACCCGCTCATTGGAACAGACCCCCATGAAACTGGCACCGGATGAGGTCATCCTGATCGACAGTTTGCACGGTCTCTTCCCGGCGATGACCGCTGACATCCCGGCGGAGAAGAAATTTCGCCTGTATTTAGAACCGCTGCTGCAGCTCAAAGACACGGACGGCCATTACGTGCGCTGGACGGATATTCGCCTGATGCGCCGCATGCTGCGGGATGCCTCTCACCGATCGTATGACCCGGACAAGACCCTGCTGCACTGGCATTATGTCCGCTCCAGCGAGCTGCGCAATATCATCCCCTACGTAGCCACCGCAGATTACATCGTCAACAGCGCCATGCCCTACGAGATCCCCATGTATAAAACCAAGCTGTTCAAGGGCTTTGCCCGCTGGACGGAAATCTACGCCGATGATCCTTTACGCCGGGACGCGTTCGAACGCGCCAGCCGAATTCATCACCTGCTGCAGGCGTTGGATTCCATTGAAGATGATTCCATCGTCCCCGAGAACTCGGTGATTCGCGAGTTCATCGGGGGCAGTATTTATGCGTATTAGAACAAAATGCCTCCAGGTTACCCTATAAACCTGCAGTCAGTTTTGATTGGGGCTGTCCTATAAGTCATGCAGACTGAAGCTCAGACTCATCCCAAGAGGCTGTCTTTTTAATCAGCCCCCATCGAATAATTTGCTGCCGCTACCCCTCAATCGCCTCCAGCAGATCGCGGACCAGGTCGGCTGGATCCTCAATCCCCACTGAAAGGCGAACCAGTCCATCGCTGATCCCGGCGGCTAACCGCTCCTCGCGCGGGGTGTTGCGGTGCGTCATGCTGGCCGGGTGCTGGATGAGGGTATCAACATTGCCCAGGCTGACTGCCAGTGTGGCGATTTTAACCCGGTTCATCATGCGCGTTCCAGCCTCCAGCCCGCCCTTTAACTCGAAGGAGATCATACCCCCGTATTCCATCATCTGTTTTTGCGCCAGGGAATAATCCGGGTGACTGGCGAGCCCGGGATAATAAACCCGCTCAACCGCGGGGTGATTTTCCAGCGCTTCCGCCACCAGCATGGCATTGCTGCATTGTCGTTCCATGCGCAGATCAAAAGTCTTTAAGCCGATATTCGCCAGCCAGGTATCCATGGGGCTCGGCGTGGGTCCCATCAACTTGTAATGCGTAAGAAGCTCTCCCCGCAGCAGGTCGAGGTCGGTCGTCAGTACCGCACCGCCAATTAACTGACCATGCCCCGAAAGGAACTTGGTGGTGGAATGCACCACCAGGTCAGCGCCCAGGGTAACGGGACGTTGGCAGTAGGGCGTGGCGAAGGTGTTGTCCACTGCCACGCGTGCACCTTGCTGATGCGCCAGGTCTGCGACAACGCTGATCTCCGTCAGGCGTAAGCTGGGGTTAGCCGGCGTTTCGAGATAAGCTAGTTTTGCCTGCGGGTGCGTTTTAAAGGCAGTTTCCCAGCCAGCAGGGGTGTTATTGGTCACCCAGAACACCTCAACTCCGTATTTGGGCAGGATTTTCTTAAACAACAGGTAAGTGCCGTCGTATAAGGAAACCTGGGTCAGCAGGCTATCCCCTGCCTGTACGCAAGCTAAAACTGCTGCTGTCGCCGCAGCCATCCCCGAGGCAAACACCAATCCGCCGGCTAGGGTCTCGGGGTCGGCATCCGGGTTTTGCTGGATCAGGTCCCAGGCTTCCAGCGCGGCCAGCTTTGTGGCCAATTGCTGATGATTGGGGTTGTTCAGGCGCGAATAATAATATCCAGGCGCCTGACCTGCCGCAATGGCAGCGCCAGACTCGGTATCATTAAACACAAACACCGAGTTTTGAAAGATTGGCGAGAGATGTGCGTTCTCGGCATGATCCGATTCGGTGTAGTGGGTCAATAATGTGGACAGTCCATCATATTTGCCGGGGTTGTGTTTCAATCGTATCTCCTTAGACTAATCGCTTTCAAAGTTACAGGATATATTTTACTGTCTTAATCGTCAACAGGATTCTTTCAACCCGCGGGAATTTTCGCTTTTTTTAGCCGATTATTTCAATGGATGGCACCCACCAGCAATCCTTGCTGAACAATGAAGCTGGGATCGGGTTTTTAAAGCTGGAAGATGTCCTGTATAATTAACGAAAAGCGCCCTGTACAAAAAAAGGAGTAAACAATGGCTTTTAAATTAACAACCATCGGGCATGCCTCCCTGGCGCTGGAAACCGATGGCTTCCAGTTGCTGATCGACCCTTACCTCAGCGACAACCCGGCAACCAGCATAGACCCCGCAACTGTCGCCGCAGACTACATCCTGGTGACCCACGGTCATGGCGACCATCTCGGCGATACCATCGAAATTGCCAAACGTACTGGCGCAACGGTGATTGCCAATTTTGAAATCTGCAACTGGCTGGAGAAACAGGGCATCAAAGTCCATCCTCAGCACCTCGGCGGCGGGTTTCAGCATCCCTTCGGGTATCTCAAACTGACCCTGGCGCTGCATGGATCGGCGCTGCCAGACGGCAGCTATGGCGGCAACCCAGCCGGGTTCTTGTTAACCACCCATGCCGGTGAAAAGATCTATATGGCAGGGGATACCGGTTTATTCGGTGACATGCGCTTGATCGGCGAGGAAGGGGTGACCCTGGCTGTGATTCCCATCGGGGATAATTACACCATGGGTCCGGATGACGCACTCCGGGCGGTAAAGCTGCTCACACCGGAGTACGTAATCCCGATCCACTACAGCACCTGGGGATTAATCGCCCAGGACCCTCACGCGTGGGCAGAGCGCGTCCACGCCGAAACCGATGCCGATGCCCGCGTGCTCGCCCCCGGTGAGCAGTTCGTCTACCCCTGACCTGCCACCCAAACCATGACCAGCAACGGATCCGAAGCACAACGCCTGCCACCGGGGCAAAAACTCACCGACGGGTTTCCCACCCTGCATTATGGGCGCATCCCAACCTTTAACGCCGCCACCTGGGACTTTCGCGTCTGGGGCACTGTCGAAGCGCCCATCGTGTGGACCTGGGATCAAATTTTAGAGCTTCCTCGGGTGAAAATTCGCCTGGACCTGCATTGCGTGACCACCTGGAGCAAATTGGCTACCGAGTGGGAGGGCATCTCTCCGAAAGCCCTGGTAGAGCAGGGGTTAATCAGGCTTGCGCCTGATGCCCGCTTTGTGATGCAACATGCCGATTTCGGTTATACAACCAATCTGCCGCTGGATGTTTTCCTGGGTGAAAACTGTTTACTGGCGACTCATTTTGCAGGAGAGCCCCTGACGCCGGAACATGGCTATCCGCTGCGGGGGGTGATCGGCGCCATCCCCGGCCGGAGGGATTTGAAGGATGTCTACCTGTGGAAGGGCGCCAAATGGCTGCGCGGGCTGGAATTTATGAAGGAAGACCGCCTGGGTTTTTGGGAGGCCAATGGCTATCACAATCAGGGGGATGTGTGGAAAGAACAGCGCCGCTCAGGTTGATCAGGCTTTCATTTTTGCGCGCAGGAAGAAGTAGGCTAAACCCGCGCCGCCAGCCAGTAAAAATAGCCCCACTACCAGCAACAGGGGCGAGCGCTCCTGGCTCACCGGGACTTCTAACTCAGCCATCTGGGTACTGGGTTGCGCACCGAAATCCACCACGATGACATCGCCAGCGGTCACCTCGATCGAGTAATTCATGCTGGTGGTCGGGTTATACCCGTCTGGAATGCCCATACTCAGGTTATATTCCCCCTCCGGCACCTCATCAAAACACACCGGGTTGACCAGGTCCGGGTTGCCGCCGACGGTTTCCAGGGTTTGGGAAAAGGTGCCAATGCGATTGTTGACGCTGACCACCCCCCCACCCAGGAAAAACTCGTTGGTAGAGCGCCTTTGATTGCCATCCAGATCCTCAAACAGAGCCACACAAATCTGGGCAAAGCCCTCAAAGGGCGTACTTGTGGGCAAGCCGGGGACAGGCAGGGGCTGAATTTCCACAGGCGTGGGAGTGACCGGGTCAACCTGGGCCAGCAACAACTGCATTCCCGGGTAGATCTCACAAGCCGCAGTCAGTGAATTCAAGAGCACCAGGTCGTCAATTGTGACGCCGGTCAGTAAAAAAATGCGCGTGCAATTATCTCCTTCCTGGACGGTATAGAAGATCTGTCCTTGAGCATTGGGCGTGGGGGTATTGTAAGCTGCTTGCGCCAGGTCACGCGCCTGCACACCCCGAGACGCCAAGAGCAGCCCCGATCCCAGGCTCACGAACAAGAATATTAACAGTAAAAACCAGGGTTTTTTAATCAATGTTATCTTTCCAGATAAAAATTATAACACCTGTGACAATTAAAGCCAGAGCTCCCAGGGTTTGGTCAAAACCTGTTTAAGTTATATAATGGTGGTCTCAAATGCAAACAAAAAAACCAATTCTTCGGGCTATTTTTATAATCTCTGGTGCGCTGCTGCTGGCGATCAGCTTCATCAGCCTGTCCGGTTGTAACCTGGTCACACCTGAGCCCACCCTCACCCCCACCTGGACGGAAACGCCAACCCAAACGGAAACCCCCACCCCGACCATTGATTGGTTTCCCAGCACGGCCACACCCACCCTGCCCGCCTTTTCCAGCCCCACGATACAGCCCATCTTTAAAGACACGCGCACAGGGATTTCAGATCTTCTCGTAAGCGATGATTTTTCGGATGAAAGGCTGTGGGGAATCCAGCAAAGCCCTGCCGGCAATATCGCCTTCGGCACACAGAACCTGACCCTGGCGATCGCCAGGGCGGAAACCAGCCTGACCAGCAGCAGTGAGCACACACTGCCAGAGGATTTTTACCTGGAAATCACCGTTCAACCCTCGCTGTGTGAACCCGAAGACCAGATTGGCTTGCTTTTCTGGCAGCAATCGGAGGGCGATTTCTACCGCCTGCTGGTAGATTGCGCGGGGCAGGTGCGCCTGGAGGTGATCCAGGAGGGGGTAACAACGGTTTTACAGAATTGGGGAACGGGTCCGGGAATCCAGCCTGGCGCGCTATCCTCCAACCGGCTGGGGCTGTGGGTCTCCCGGGGGACGTTTCACCTGTACATTAACGACGCCTTTCAATTTGAGCAGCGAGTTGCCAGCCATCGCCAGGGCAACCTGGGGGTGTATGCCAGGACGGTCAGCGGTTGCGCCATGACAGTCCGGTTTTCAGACCTGGAAATTTTCCAGGTAGACCCCAATTAACAGGTTAATCACCGTCCCCATCGTCCAAAAAGGCGGTTTCCTGCGAAACAGTCACCCTGGGCCACTGAAGCATCAGGGTTTCCAGCAATAGCTGAAGATTGACGTTGGCGTCCAGGTGTTGAAGCGCATGCTCATGAGCAAGGATCAGCTCGCGGGCCTGTTTCACCGGCACCTGCAACGCCACCTGGTCAATTTGGGTCAACAGGTCCAGGTTGACCGGGGGCAGTGATTCGCTGGAGGCTCGCAAAAAGACATCGCGCCAAAATGAAAGCCAGATCGATAAAACCTCCCCGATTTTGTGACGGGGCTTGTCCAGCGCCTTAAGGAAAGACCCGATGCGCTTAAAACGTTCATAACGCGGCGCGTCCAGCAATTGCAACAAGGTTTCCAGTTGTACCCTGCGATTGACCAGCGTTGATCGGTCTTCAGCCAATCGGATGGCTGCACCCATCCTCCCACCTGAAATATGCGCCAGCACGCGCGCCTGATCGCCATCCAGGCTGTGACGGGTTTGTAAATAGGCTCGAGTTTCATCAATCGATGCCGGTCTCAAGCGGATAACCTCGCAGCGGGAGACGATCGTGGGCAAAAGGCCCTCCGGCGTAAGCGCGGTCAGCAGTAAAATCACCCTTCCGGGGGGTTCTTCAAGAGTTTTTAGAAGCGCATTGGCTGCCTGTGTTGTGGCGCGCTGAAAGTCGGGCAGCAGGGCAATCCGGTAAGCGGAAGAATATGGCGATAGCGCCAGTGCTCGCTGCAGGGTGCGCACCTGGTCAATCAGGATATCCTTATGCCCCTCTTCGGGTTGGAGCAGGCTTAAATCAGGGTGTGTCAGCGTGGCAAGCTGGCGGCAGGAACGGCAGTCACCGCAATAATCACCCGGTTCCGGTGGGTTTTCACAATTAATGGCCTGGGCAAAACGGATGGCCAGCGTTTGCCGTCCCACGCCCTCAGGCCCGGTGAACAGGTAAGCATGCCGCAATTTTCCGCCAGAGACATGCTTTCTGAGCAGTTCTACCACCCAATTGTGACCGTGTATTTGCCAGTGCATACCCTTATTGTAGCGCAAAACCGGCTTCAGGCGCAGATTTGCCATAAATTTCCACCACCTTTACCCATGATCTGCAGTGAATTGTGGTGATTTAACCTTAGAAGTGGTAAACTGTATGAGCAAATTTACTACGAACAGAAGTGCACAGAAATGCGAACGATTTATCCATTTACAGCAGTCGTCGGCCAGCAGCGCATGAGCCGGGCATTGATATTAAATGCTATCGACACCCGAATTGGCGGTGTTTTGATCCGCGGCGAGCGCGGCACCGGAAAATCAACTGCAGCGCGAGCTTTGGCTGCCTTATTGCCCCCGGTTCAGGTGGTGCAGAACTGCCGGTTTGGATGTGACCCCCAAAAACCGATCAGCTGGTGCACAGAATGCCGGGAGCGTTTCGAAGCCGATGAAAACGGCCTGCCCGTTGAGACCCGGCAAACACCCTTCATCAACCTGCCGATCTCAGCCACAGAAGACCGGGTGGTGGGTACCCTGGATATCGAAAAAGCCATCCAAAAGGGTGAGCGCCACTTTGAGCCCGGCGTTTTAGCGGCTGCCAATCGCGGCTTGCTGTACATTGACGAGGTCAACCTGCTGGACGACCATGTGGTGGACGTTTTGCTGGATTCAGCGGCGATGGGGATGAACATCGTCGAACGCGAAGGCATCTCCTTTGCTCACCCGGCGCGCTTTATCCTGGTGGGCACGATGAACCCCGAAGAAGGCGATTTGCGCCCGCAATTGCTGGACCGGTTTGCCCTCTCCGTTGAAATTCGCGGCATCCTCGATCCCCGGCAGCGCGTGCAGATCATGGAGCGCAACCTGGCGTTTGAGGCTGACCCGGAAGCCTTCCGCCAGAAATGGCTCCCCAGGGAACAGGAACTTTCAGAGCAAATCGCCAGGGCCAGACAAATGCTGGACAAGGTGGGTTACACCAGCCGCGACTTGCTGGTCATCGCTGACCTGACAGCCAAGATGCAGGTTGACGGACACCGGGCAGACCTGGTGATCCTTAAAGCATCGCGCGCCCATGCCGCATTTGAAGGCCGGGACGCCATCAACCCCCACGATATTGCCCTGGCGGCCGAGCTGGCGCTTCCGCACCGCGTTAAAGCCGGACCCTTCAGGCATTCAGAGATGGGCGTCACCCAATTACAGGAGCATATCGAAGAATTGGTGGGCTCTGCTTCTGAGGGCGCCTCTGTGGATCAGCAAGACCCGGATGATGAATCCCAAACCAGTCAAAAAAAAAGCCTCTCTCCCCCCATCTCGAAATTAGCGAAGAACCCGCTGGATCCGAGCCCGTAGAACCAGCCCGGCAGGATATCTTCAGCGACAACACCGCCCACTGGTGGGAAGGTGGGAAATCGGTTAAACCCGGCGAGACCTTTGCGCCGCGCCGCCTGGACACCCCCCTGGACGAAATGATGCGCAAGCAGAGCGGGCGCCGCTCTCAGACTCAAACCGACCGCAAGCGCGGACGCTATATCCAGGCCCGGCCTGCCAACGGCAAGGCCGATGACCTGGCTTTTGACGCCACTCTGCGAGCCGCTGCCCCGTTTCAAAAAGCGCGTGAGGACAGCAAAAATAATGAGGTGGCTTTTTCCGTTCGGCGGGAGGACTATCAGCGCAAGGTGCGGGTTCGAAGGACGGCGAACCTGATTTTATTCCTGGTGGATGCCTCCTGGTCTATGGCTGTGGCGGAGCGTATGGCTGCCACCAAGGGCGCCATCCTCTCGCTGCTGACCGACGCCTACCAGCGCCGTGACCGGGTGGGGTTGATCGTGTTTCAGAAGGATCGCGCCACCCTGGTGCTGCCGCCAACCAATTCTGTTTTGCTGGCTCAACAAGCCCTGGCGGATATCCCCGTGGGCGGGAAAACGCCCCTCAGCGCCGGGCTGATGATGGCTTACGAGGTGTTGAAACGCGAAAAAATCCTTCATCCCGACATCTTCCCCCTGTTGATCATCCTGACCGACGGCGCAGGCAATGTGGCACTGGGCAACGGCTCGCCGGAAAAAGAAGCCCATCTGCTGGCTGAACAAATCGCTAACGAAGACCTGCGCTCTGTGGTGATCAACATGGAGCACGAGGCTTTCGACCAGGGATTGGCGCATGCCCTGGCAGATCATCTCCAGGCCACCTGCTACACCCTGGATGAGCTCCGCAGTGATACGCTCTACCGCACGGTACAAAAGGAAATTCACTCCGGGGCTTCAGGCGCTCAGCCTGGAAAACCCTCCAGGTGACAAAACCAGCTTGTGCGGGGAAGGTCCATTGGCGCAATCATCGGCGCACCGGGGAGCCTGCGCGATAATCCCCTTTTTTACAGGCCCTGTTTTTTTTCTTCAGTGAGCGCTCAGCAGCTTGCCGTTTCTTCTACCACGATGTCGGGGAAAAACTGGCGCAATGTGCCCGCCACCCAGCCCTGCAGCGTGGCTGGAGACAGGGGGCAATCTTCACAGGCGCCGCCGAGGCGCACGTACACCGTCCTGCCTTCGATGCGATCTAATTCAACTGAACCCCCGTGATAATGTTCAATATAGGCGCTGATCTGTTCGATCAACCCTTTAACCTGTTCTTCAAAGGTGAAATCCTGTTCAGTCATGGATCATACTCCTCATGGATGTGGGTTTTTGTAAATCATATCATAAATGTTAAAAACGGCGCTAATCTGCTCGGCAACAAGGGGCGGCATGCCGCGCCCCGGCAATTGTGTCTGACGAGGATATCACGCCGATTAATAATTCCCGTTTCCGGGTCGAGTGCATCGTTTTAACCCGCCCGTTGGGTAATCGTAGGGGGATTGGGGTGTGTGCGTCAAGCACAGGCGCTTCAAATTCGCTATACTGAGACCATAACAGTTTCGATAGCATTTTTTCTCCTTCAGATGAGAGCCAGGCTTGGCGGACCTGGCTCTCAGTATTTATCCCCAGCTTTTGAACACAATTCAGCGGGTTATCCACAGGTTTTCCACCATTTATTGGGCTTATCCACACAACGATCCACACCCGTGCAGGGTAGTAGCTTGTAGCTGCTGGCTGGTAGCTTGTAGCTCATCCCACTCGCTGCGCTCGGGGACTTCGTAGGTGAAAGGTGAAAGCTCAAAGCTGAAAGGGGATGATAGCTGGTAGCGGGTGGCGGGAAAACAGGCTGCCTCCGGGTATTCGTTCCAAAATAAAACGAACCGAAACGAATAAATAAATACGTCAGCTTTCATCAGGCCTGCACTCTTCTAAATATTCGTTCATGGCGCGGGTAAGTCGCGTGAAAAGGATGCTGGATTGATCCCCGCCCAGCATATGGTCGGTACGCAGCAGACTGCCTAAACGGAGCATGGCTTCGCCAATCACAGCTAAGTATTGGGCGGATTCATTGAGGCCCACATCCTGATTGGCCTGGATTTGCTCTGCAAAACGGCGGATGAGGACACGCAGCAAGCCAATTTCATCCCCGAGAACAATCCCCTCGGTTGCTTGCAGGCCGCGGCGTTCAGCCAGGGAGAAGTTTTTGGTGTAAAAGCCGTGCTTGACCGCATTAGTGTTACCTGGCTGACCACCAGGCTTTCTGATGCCCGGCTGGGATGCTTTGGCAGAGGTGTTTGTTGCTGCCGACATTAATAAAGCTCCTTTCGGGGTGGATGCGCGCTAAAATAGAACATGCGTTCTGATTTTAATTAGAGTATAACATAAAGGTTGCGGGGTTTCAATACGTCAAAAGCGGCAAATAGAGCTGAATTTTGTGCCGCAAGCGGCATGTTGGCGGGTAGTTGGTGGTTGATAGTTTGTAGCTGGTAGCTCATAGCTGAAAGCTGAAAGCTCAAAGCTGAAAGGTGAAAGGGGCTGGTAGCGGGAAGCAGGGAGCAGGAAAAATCTTGGCGCTGCGAGATTACTTCGTACCTCGCGATTATGTCACTGCGAGCTTGCGAAGCAGTCTCGAATTTTCATGATGAGATTGCTTACCCTTCGCTGCGCTTGGGCACGCTACGCAGTCGTTCCTCGCAATGACAGGATTCGCAATGACAGACCGTCCCTATCCTGCAGGGGCAGCACCCTTGCCCGCCTGCCCTGACCCGCAGGCTAAGTTATCTCTGCCGCCAGTCCCCCAGGCGTGAAATGCCACACGACCTGGGCAAAACGGTCGATAAAATAGCGGTCGTGGGCGCTGGCCAAAATCGTGCCTTCAAAACTGCTCAGGGCAGTTTCAAACGCCTCCTGCGAGGGCAAATCGAGGTGGTTGAGAGGCTCATCCAGCAGCAGGAAGTTGCATTGCTGCGCCACCAGCAAAGCCAGCATCAGGCGGGAACGCTGCCCGTAAGACAGCGACATTACAGTCTGAAACACCTCATCGCCGCTGAACAAGAAGCGATGCAAAAAGCTGCGCGCCGCGGTATGGTTGGAGAGCTCGCTGTTTTTCTGCAGGGTCTCCAGCACGCTCAGCCGAGGCTGCAGCAGTTCCTGCTCCTGCGAAAGGTACCCTGGACGAACACCGCTGCCAAAGTAGAATTCGCCCGTCAGGGGCGGCACTTTGCCTAGCAGCGTCTTGAACAGCGTCGTCTTGCCGGCGCCGTTCGATCCCACCAGGGCAATGCGGCTGCCCAGGGTGACCGTCTGGGTGATGGGCGGCAGTAACAATTTTTCCCCGTAGCCAATCCCCAGGCGTTCCATGTGCAGGGCGATCTGACCGCTATCCGGCAGGTCGGCAAAGCTCATCCGCATCTCCCATTTGTGGGCTGGTTTGTCCAGCGCGCCCTCACCTTCCAGATAAGCAATGCGTTTCTCTAGCTGCTTGGCGCGTCCAACCGTTTCTTTGCTGCGATCGGCAAAAAAGCCCGCCGTAAAGCCATCCGTGTTTTTGGGATCAGCTTTTCCGCCTTTGTGGAATTTTGCCTGGCTTCGTACGATTTGAGCCGCTTTTTTCAGGCGCTTGATCTCCTCCTGCTGATCGATGTATTCTGCCATGGCTGTATCAAATTCAGACTGCCGGACCTCCTGATACTGGCTGTAATTGCCGGGATATTCCCGCACGCCGATCCCGGAGGGTGAAAAAGCGATAATTTTGTGGATCACTGCATCTAAAAACGCCCGATCATGGGAGACCAGCACGATCGCTCCCCGGTAATCCAGCACCCAATCCTGTAACCAGGCGCGCATCTCCAGGTCTAAATGGTTGGTGGGCTCATCCAGCAGCAACAGGTGCGGCGCCTCCAGCAGCACGCCAGCCAGCGCCAGGCGCACCTTCTGCCCGCCGCTGAGCGTCTCGATGGGCGTATCCTGGGGCAGGTCAAGCAAATCAAAGCCGGTCAGGATGGATTTGCGGGTGCCTTCCATCTCCTGGGCGCGAGTCAGGTCCTTCAGCGCGGCTTCATAGCGGTCAATCCACAGGGGGTCCTGTGGAGATTGTGCCAGGCCATCGCAGCTCACCTCCAGGGCGCGCATTGCTTCCTCCAGGTTGGCAGCAAAACGGCTGAGGTAGCCGCCCACGGTTTCAGCGGGGTCGAAGACGATGCCCTGGCGCAGATAACCGATGCGCAGGTCGGATGGGGTCAGGGCGGCACTGCCGGCGTCAGGGGCCTGTTCGCCGGCGATGATGTTTAACAGCGTGGATTTCCCGCACCCGTTGGGTCCGACCAGCGCAGCGCGTTCACCCTGCTTGAGACTGAAGTTGATATTTTTGAGGACGGCGTTGAGGCCGTAAGACTTGGAACAATTTTGAACTGATAACACATTCGCCTGCTTTCTTAAAAACAAAACCCCGGGGGAAGCCCGCGGTTAACGGTCCGCTGATTGGCTTCCCAAAACGTTAAGAATTTACAGTCGAATGCGAATCATGCACAACTCCTGATCATAAGAACTGGGGTGAATTATACCAGGAGATGGGTAGTGGGGTAGCTCAAAGCTGAAAGGGGCTGGTAGCTGGTGGCTGGTAGCTGATAGCTAAAAGCTGAAACGCTGTTAACTATCGGCTATTTTGCCTAATTCGCTTTTCACCACTCACCATTCACAAAATAGGAGACTGCTTCGCAAGCTCGCAGTGACAATTTTTTCCTGATTCCTGCTTACTGCTCGCCATTTACAAAATAGGAGACTGCTTCGCAAGCTCACAGTGACAATTTTTTCCTACTTCCTGATTCCCAATTCACCATCATCGTCCCCGAGCGCAGCGAGTGGGATCACTAATCACCATTCACCGTTTCCTTAATCCCAAACAACGCCAGGGTTGAAATCAGGAACAGCAGCCCGAAGATGCCCATCAGGGCGGTGAAGCCAATCCCATCACCGATGGGGCCGCCGATGTACGCGCCAATGGCGCCCGCGCCCGCCCCAGCCAGGTTGTGAATACCGAGGTAACGCCCGGCTTCTTGTTTGGGGACCAATCCCGTCCCCAGCGCCCAACTGGCGGAATAAAACAGTCCTGTCGCCAGGCCGATCAACCCGCCGCCGATGTACAGCATGGTACTGGAGGGTGAAACGATGATCACAATTGTGCCCAGCAAAGCCAGCGCGCCGGAAATCGCGCACACCGGTTTCTTGCCGATCTTATCGCTCAGCCAGCCCGCCGGAATGCTGGAGATAAAAATGGCCAGCCCGACAAACAGCATCAACTGCCCAAACATGCCCTCAATCGAAGCGCCCTGAAGGGAGGCAAAGCGTTCCTGAAGGTAAAAAACCGCGAACACCGAAAGGTTCGTGGTGCCGACCAGGAACGCCAGGCGGTTAATCACCCACCAGGTGAAGGATTTATCCACCTGTGAGTTCTGCTTGCCCAGGCTGATGCGCACGCTGCCCCACACGCCGAGCACGACCGCAAGAACCATGCCCAGCACAGCAATTGTTGCGGTTGCGATCAACGCTGATGCCTCTGCCAATCCCGCTGCCAGCCTGTTAACCCCGTTCACCAATGCGCCCGAGCCGAGGATGACAAGCGTAAAGGCGCCCGTCATGGCTGCCAGGCGCACAACAGGCTCCCAATTCATTTTTGAAACCGGTTGTTTGACCGGTTTTTCCGGCGCAAACATGGTCAGCGCGGCGCATACCAGCACCACAGCGCTGAGGGTGATGATCGCAGGCCAGTAATTTTCATTACCGACCTGTTTGGTGATCACAAAGGAAACAAAAATCATCGGCGCCGGCAGCTCAAACACCGCCTTTACACCGGAGAAGATGCCGTGCTTTTCCTGTGGGACGATATCTGGGATCAAGCCCTGCAAAGCGCCGTGCCCGGTATTGGCAGACAGCATCGACAGGATATAAGCAGCGAACAGGACCCAGTAACCCGTCATCCCCTCCATGGTGGCGGCAATCACACCGATGAGGGCAAACACCAGCACTTCGGTAATTGCGCCAATCAAGATAAACGGCCGCCGCCGCCCGAAGCGAGACGTGCTGTGGTCGGAGATCATGCCGATCAGCGCCTGGATCAGCACCGCGGTCATCAGCCCCCACAGGCGAATATTGCCCAAGGCGGCGCCTTTAACGGATTCATCGACAAACTTGACCAAAATTAGCGGGACGATCAACGCCAGCGTCTGCGAGCGTGCTGTCAATGCAAAATAATAGATATTGATGGTGATATAGTCATACCAGCGAATTTTTCGATCCATCAGACAACCTCCACATAAGAACAAAGCAACCCGGTGATTTTGTATATGAATTTTTCAATGAACGCTTCAACATTATGGATCATTAAACTGCTTTTATTTCGATTTCTGGCAAAAAGACCGTTCTTCCAGCTAAAGGTCACGCAGCATGCTGTTGTTCAGATCGCGATCAATTTCCCAGGGATAAACAATAAAGGCATCCGTGGTGGCAGCAAAGAAATCAGGCCGATTGGTGCCAAACAGGTTGCGGTAAGGGTTGAAATGCAATACACAGGTGTAAGGAAAACCGCCAGCAGCAGACACCCGGTTTTTTACCGAGGTGATCGTACGACCGGACCCCCACACATCATCCACAATCAGGATGCGTTCGCCAACCAGCAGTTCTTCTTCCGGAAACATCAGGAATTTTGGCCAGGCCAGTAAGCGTGAGGGGCGTAAATCCTCAAGTTCAAGGGGGAAATCCACCGATGCGATATAAATTTTTTGAACATCCATCGCCTCTGCCAGCAAGCCGCCCGGGATAATCCCTCCTCGAGAGATGAGGATCATCGCGTGAAAGGTGATCGAAAATTGAGGCACCAGGTGATCAATCAATTGATCAACATCATTCCAGGTATACAGTTCCTTTCTTTGCGGCATGATTATTTTTCTTTCGGGTCTGGACTTTTCATTTTCATCACCTGGCTTAAGATCTCTGGCGGTGCGCTGTGAGCGGGGTCGCCCATCATACGAGCATTTTCCACACTCAAAATCCATTGATAGAGCGTGGTGTAATAACAAGCTCGATTAAAACTGCTAAAGCTCGTCCCCAATAACGTTAGAACCCCGGCGATCAAAGTTCCTACTGCAACCACAATTAATCGGCTGAGAAGCCTGGCTGTTTTAAAATCAGCGATCTTTAACCCAACCCATAAGCCAACTCCTGCGCCCAGCAGGATTAACAGCCCCTGCACCACCGTCGACAGCGGGCGAACGGCGACCAGGTCAGGGTGAAAACGGATTAAGCGATTCGCGACCAGTTGTTTAATGCGGTCAATCCCTTCCCTCAAGCTGAAGGATTCCAGGGTAATTACCGGCAGCATCAGGTATGCTGCTGACAGCCAGTCCGATTTTTCTACGTGTTCAGGGCGGAAAGCCTGGTTAAACAGGCGAATAATCCAAAAGCCCGGCTGGAGCAAGACCCACAAGAGGACCTCGTACCAGCGAGCATAGTCCTGTTTCCCTTGCGACGGGCCCGGCAAATCCTGGTCCATCCAGGTCAAATCGTCAAAGATCAGGCAGGTCTCTAATGCGGTGATCTCTCCCCAGGCCAGTAAACAAAATAAAAGCAAGCTGATCAACAGGCCAATCAACACCAATCCAAGCGGTCGGGTGCCGATAAACGCAACCACGATCAACAACGCGACCAACCACAGGATGATCAGCGCAATCCCACCCATCCACAGGTGGAAAAATGGGCTTCGCAGCCGACGATGTTTCAGCGTCAGTGCGAAACAAGCATTAATGAAACGAAATGCATACCTCAGATGCTGCACAACCTTGCTCCTGCCAACGACTCATAAAATCAATTCTATTATAACGTGAGGTCGTCAATGCTGTAACCTGATTTATTACCGATTGCGACTTTACAACAAGCTGGGCGGGTCGACCTCAATCATCCAATCCGCAGGCTGCCGGTTTCGCAAGAGCTCCTTAGGATCAGGGCCGCGCAGGATGATCTGCCAGCGGTAGCGCCCATGCAGCCGCGTGAAGAAACAGGGCACCGGTCCGATCAGCGAAACAGGCTGGCCGTCTTCGGCAATCCATCCCTGCAGTTTCCCCGCCAGCGAAAGGGCGGCTTCCTCTGCAATATGGGGGTCCTGGTGGCGGTATTCCAATCTGACCAGGCGTGTAAACGGTGGGTAACGTAACTGGCGCCTGTAGTCAATTTCCTGCTGATAGAACGCGGCGTAATCATGTTTTGCCGCGGTTTGGATGGCGTAATGCTCTGGCTGATAGGTCTGGATAATCACCCGCCCACCCAAAGGGCTGCGCCCGGCGCGCCCGGCGACCTGGGTCAGAAGCTGAAAGGTGCGTTCAGTGGAAAGGTAATCGGGCAAGTTCAGCCCCACCTCAGCTAAAATGACCCCCACCAGCGTTACCAGGGGCAAATCCAGTCCCTTTGCCAGCATCTGTGTGCCGATGAGAATATCTGCCTTTTGATGGGTAAACTGTGACAGAATACGCTCATGGGCGCCTTTGGTCTGGGTGGTTTCAGCATCCCAGCGCAGGGTGCGGGCGCCTGGGAAGAATTCTTTCACCTGCTGTTCAAGCTTTTCAGTCCCTGTACCCAGTTGCCGAATCTGTCGGCTGCCGCAGACCGGGCAGCGTTTGGGTACCTGGCGCTGATATCCACAGGTATGGCACAGCAGTCCATCTCTCGAACGATGGTAAGTCAACGGCTTGTCATCCCTGGGGCAGCTAACCACGTAGCCGCATTCGCGGCAGAACACATAGGTGGCGGAGCCGCGCCGATTGAGAAATAAGATCGCCTGCTGATGTGATGAAAGCACATCCTGAATGGCGTGCTGCATATCGCGGCTAAAAATGGTGCGGTTTCCGTCCTTGAGCTCTGTGCGCATGTCCACAATGGTCACTCGCGGCAGACCCAAATCCGCGGTTTGGCCTTCTCCTGCCGTTAATGTGAGATCAATTCCAAGACGGCGGACATAGCGCTCGATGGATTCACGGTGCGCTAGGATCCGTTTTGGCAATTCGATATATTGCCAGTTACCGTGAACCGCCTGGTAAAACTGGGTGATCTGAGGCGTTGCTGATCCCAGGATGATCGGCGCACCAGACAGCCGCGCACAGGCTACCGCCGCAGGAACCCCGCGATAATAGGGGGATCGATCCTGCTGGTCGTAGGAATCCTGGTGGCACTCATCAACCACAATTAACCCAATATTCGGCATGGGAACAAACAATGCACTGCGCGGTCCAATAATTACCGGCAATTCTCCCATATGCACACGCAGCCAGGTGTCATAGCGTTCGCCGTCAGAAAGCTGAGAATGAATCACCCCGACTTTGCCCGGAAAGCGCGCTGAAAAACGCTGTACGGTCTGGGGCGTAAGGGAAATTTCAGGGACGAGGATGATGGCACCAAAGCCCGCTGCCAGGGTTTCACGGACAGCCCGCAGGTAGAGTTCGGTTTTCCCCGAGCCTGTTACGCCGTGCAACAAAAAAGGCGGCGGCGTTCGCCCCTGTTGGGCTTGATCCAGCCCAGAGCGAATGATTTCCCAGGCCGCATCCTGGTCATGGGTCAGTTCAGGCAGCATAGCAGGAATAAAGGGCAGATCTTCCAACGGATCGCGCCAGACCTGGTCTTCAACGAATTCGATCCAACCCATGCGCTCCAGGGCTTTAAGGTCCGAGTTGTTCGCCCCGGTTTGGGCAAAGATCTGTTTGGATTCCACCAGTTTGGCTTCAGACGCAAGAAAACGCAGCACGGCTTCACGACGGGCGTGCACCGGTGCAACTCGACTGAAGGACTGCCCCGCCTGGTCGAGGTCAGCGGGGTCCCTGGTCAACAGAATCTTACGTACAGTTTTGGGACGGATGCGCGGTTCGGGCAGGATGGCGCGCATCGATAGTACCCCTTTTCGAACCAAACCGCGGGCTACGCCACGCCATTCAATCTGCGGGATGGAAGCATCAATCTGCCGACCGCGCAAGTCGCCGCGTTTTTGCAGTAAACGAAACAGCCGCTTTTCAAGCGGTGAAAAGGCTGCGAGGTCGATTTCTTCTGCTGCAATCAAGCGCACCAGGGTATCCGTGCGCTGACTTAAACCTGGCGGCAGCATCAGCTCAATACAAGCCCCGAGGGGCGCCAGGGTCTCATCCGCCAGCCAGTGTGCCAGTGCAAGCTGTGTGGGTGTTAACGGCGGCAGACCTTCCACCAGGTCTTCGACCGGGCGGGTTTCAGCCACTTCGGGGACGTCAACATGCTTTACAATAATCCCTTGAACCCGTTGTGCCCCAAAGGGCACGATCACCAGTGACCCGGGCTTAACCAAACCCACCAAACCAGGGGGTAAGTGATAATGGTATGTGCCAGAGATCTTGGGGAGGTTGATCAACACCTCAACATAGGATTGCATATCACAATTTTACCCTGAATGATGATCCCATTGCCGCTTGGGATAGGAGGGTGATCGGATCACCTGCCCAAACATCGCTTCTAACCAGGGCTTAATCAATATGGGTACTACCAATTCAAACTCATTCCGGGTAAAATACCCATTGAATGCGCTTATCCAGCATCCCGTTGTTGCCCCGCTGGATGGGCGAGAGCCGGCTAAACGCCGAAAGTTAAGCCGGTAATACTATGAGGAGAGAAGACCCACACGCGTTGGGTCGGGAAGTGTTCAGTTGAGGTTTAAGACGATGCCAGTCCCAATCAAGGCTGGTACGGTATTACATAACCGCTATCAGATTAAACAGATCATCGGCCAGGGCGGAATGGGGTGCATCTACCTGGCTGAAGATCAACGCCTGGAAGGCCGCCTGTGTGCCGTTAAAGAGGTTGAGTACGACCTGGCTTTTCCCGAGGCGATGCTCAATGAAGCGCGCGATCAATTTCAGCGCGAAGCAACGGTTTTGGCGCGCCTGGATCACCCCAACCTGCCAAAGGTGTCGGATTTCTTTTCGATAAGCGATCGCGATTACCTGGTGATGGATTATGTCCCGGGCAAAGACCTGCGCCAGTTAATGATTGAAGCCCGACAAAAACAAGCCTTTTTACCCGAAGAAGATGTTCTCGACTGGGCCAGCCAAATCGCTGATGCGCTCAAATACCTGCACACCCAGGACCCGCCGATTGTGCACCGCGATATCAAACCCAGCAACCTCAAACTCACTCCCAACGGGCTGCTCAAACTGGTTGATTTTGGCCTGGTGAAGATGCTGGCGCCCGGCGAGGTAACCATCACCATCCTCCAGGGACAGGGCACTGCCCTGTATACACCTCTGGAACAATACGGCGGTGATTCAGGACACACCGACGCTCGCAGCGATATTTTTGCCTTTGGCGGAACGCTTTACCACTTGCTGACCAACGAACCTCCCCTTAACGTCCGCGACCGCTTTCTGAACCCGGACGCCCTGCCCCGCTCCAGGACGATCAACTCCAATATCAGTGTACGCACCGAACGTGCTATTCATTGGGCACTGCAATTGCACCCGGAAGATCGCCCAAATGATATTGATGCATTTGTCAAAGCCTTGTTTTTGGAGGATGCCCCCGCATCCAAACCCTATCGTCGTGATCGCCTGCAACCCAAACTGGTACAAAAACCGGAAATGGTCCTGCTTTACCTGGCGGGAGGTTTAATGGTGATCAGTTTCTTGCTCACCCTGATCCGGAATTTTTAACGTCAAAGTCTCCCCTCCTGCAACAATAGAAGAAGCTCGTCATGCCAAGGTTTAGCGGCGATTTCGCTTTGGGTAGCGCCCCTCAGTCCTCATCCACCAGATCAAAGCCGCGATCCACCCGATTAATAACCCCACAACCACAATCTCAATCACATACAGGGTCCCGGATTGCTGGATCCAATCTTTAACGCCACTGATACCCAGGTTGAGATAGGTGTAAGCACCCAGGCCGCCGATCAGCGCGCATAAAGCAGAGCGCAAGCCCCAACGTGATGAACCCCACCACAACAAGCCGATCATAAATGCCAGGGCGCCACCAATTCCCATCACCAGAACACCAAAAGCCCAATCGCCCAGGGATGGATAGCTGGCGGGTAGGGGTTCGGGGGTGCTGGTGGGAGTGGGCTGCAGGGTAGCCGTGATCGTTGCCGTTGGCGTGGGTTCCGGCGTTGGAGAAACCAATGGCGTCGGCGTAAACGCATAAAATGACATGATTCCCTCGGGAGAAATGTTGATTTTTAATGTCTCTGACCGGGTCGCCATACCACTTGAAGCGATAACATCCATGCCCCCTGCAGATTCAATCCGGTAATTAAAAAACGCCACACCACCCTGGGTAGTGGCTTCGAACTGCTGGGTGATATCAGGCTCGCCTGAGATGCGAAAGTCGAAGCGTACCAGGGTGCCATCAGGCACAATGTTCTGATTGTGGTCCAGAATTGGCGAGGTGCGAATGGTGATCAAATCGCCCACCTTAAAGCTCGGCAGCGGCGTCGGCGCGGGCGTCAGGGTTATATCAAAGATAATATCCGCTTCTACCCCTGGTTCACCGACATCCTGTTCCGCCTCAACGCTAGCGGCAGGCGCTTGCTCTGCTTCCACGGGCATGACCAGCTCCAGGCGGATCACCTGGTTTGGATTGGGCGCAGTGACGATACCCAGATCATAACCGACTGTACTCAATGATACGGGCAGTGCTCCTGGCGGGACGTACTCCTGCATCAAGACCCGTGCAGCCACATCCAAAAAAGCAGGCGCTTTGCTAAACAGACCATAATAAGCCGTGACCTTAGAAATTTCAGTGGCATCCAGATAGATCGGTGAATCCAGGGCAAAAATGATTACTTTTTTCTCTGATAATAACTCGGGGCGCTCAGCCAGAATCCGCCGCAACGCAGCCGAGGACGGAATATTCTCCGAAATGTTGAGAGTGTTGAAAACCAACCAGTTCGCAGACTGAAGATTTGATCCGATCAGCTCTGCCATATCCGTTTCAAGGTTATCCAAAAACTCGGTCAGCTGCGTGAAAGAATACGAGCTGATTCGGTTTTGAAGGATTTGTCCGCCTGCCTGAGGTCCATAAAGATTAACCAGGGCGTTGGCCAGTGCATGGGTGCCAATCGCTGTCGTTGAAGGACAACCATCGCAACTGGAAATCGTGCGAACATCGGTAAAAATCATCACGCGTTCGTACCACAACGGTGGATCAGGGAGAAGCGTGTCCAGTTCTTGTGCGCTGGGACTGAGCAAGGTCACAGCTGCCTGTGCGACATCAAATGTGGTTTCCTGGGCTGTGCTGTATGCTTCAACAACACCATTCGACACGCGCGGAAAGACAAAGTTAGGGTTAATTTTGCTTTTTGATTCTAAAATACGTAACACTGAGATATCCACCCTTCTGGCAAAGGCTGAGTCTTCGCGGTATTTCTGAACAAAAGAATCAATCGTCGAAACAAGGGTTGTATACGGGTCGGGGTCACCTGTGGAAATAAAATTATCCATGTAAAGGATGTCATTACCCGCCAGGAAAGCATTGCGCGCCGCCTGCCGAGCATCAAAATTTGTATCGTTTGGATCAAAGAAACGCCTGATGGCACCGCTACCGAGGTTATCGCTGATGAGCAGCCCGCCTTCCTCACGCCAGGAGGCAAATTCAGACAGGGAAAAGACCTGTTGAATCGCATTTGAATCAAAACTGATCGGCCGGGTGCTCGCCCGGATATTCCCCTGAAAGCCCTGATAGCGGTTGTGCGAAATCATCAAGCCATCCACGCGCCCAGCAGACCCGACTGGTGGCGTTGTAACGGAGAAATACGGCACCAATTCCACCTGTGTCAACTGGTCCAGTGATTTTCGAACCGTCGAGACTTCCTGGTCCGGAGTCCGATCAGAATTCCCCGTTCCCGGAAAATTCTGAGCCACAACCAGCATGCGGTTATTACTGCCCGTATGCAAACCGCTGACGAAGGCTTTTCCCATTTCTCCCACCCAAAAGGGGTTCCCGCCAAAGGCATTGACCCCCAGCGAGCTGGCTGCCTCGTTATTAACCGTTTCAAGCACATCTAAATTCGGACCCAAATATAAATTGATCCCCAACGAACTCAACTGGTTGCCCAGAATTTCACCAACCTGGTTTGCCAGGCTCAGGTCCCAACTGGCGCCAATTGCCAGGTGTGAGGGCAGTTGCTCCACGCCAAATAAAATCTGATCGCCCGGGTATCCATTACCCAATTGTTGAACCCCGATCAATAAGGGAACAAAAGTGAAGCCCTGTGTGTGCCCCGTATCTTCGATATCGACCACCTGCGAGGAGGCTTCCCACACAATTTCCTGTAAACTCTGCGTTAATTCTTGTAGTGAGGCGGTCGTCTCTTCTTCTGAAAAATTGTTTTTGTCAGCGCGCAATACAACGCCGCCTATTTGATACTTCGAAAGCAACTGAAATATCTTAGAATCCTCGTCAACCCGATTGCCTTCAAAGGTGACCAGGAAAAGCTGGCTGACTTTTTCTTCGGCGCTCATGGTTTGAAGTAATGCTTCCGCTTTTGAGGTTTCCCGTGCCTGCGCGGGCATTACACCCGGCGTTGCCAGGAGAAAAAATAAAACCATCAAACAGCGAAATGAGCGCCAGAATCTTGTCACGCAGCAGTCTCCAGGGCGGTGCGAGCTTCTTGCGGCAGGTTGGTGATAATGCTGTCAACACCCAAGGCAGCCAGCCGGCGAATATCGGCGGGTTCATCAACGGTGTAGGTATTGATCTGTCGCTGGTGCGCCTTTTCTGCTGCCACCAGGTCAGCATCAACGTCTTCAAAATAAGGATGAAGGGCGTCATATCGAAATAATCGCCAAAGCTTCAATTTTGCATGCCCGGGCAGGGTCAGTAATCCCAGTTTCACATTCGGACAATGCCGGCGGAAGCGGGGGAAGTTGAAAGGAATGAAGGATGAGATGATCACCGAATCCGTTAATCCCATACGTTTGACCATCTGGGCGACCACAACCGGCAGTCTGTCAAAGGGGGTGGCGTAGTTCTTTAATTCGATATTGATCAACCATTGATCGCCGAACGCATCCAGAACCTCCTGCAGGGTCGGGATGTGTTCGCCATTTCCAGCGTCCAGTTTTTGCAGTTCTTCAAGGGTCAGCGTGCTGACTTTGCCAGTACCATTCGTGGTGCGGTCAACCGTGGCATCATGGATAACAACGATATGACCATCCCTGGAAAGCATCACGTCGAGTTCAATGCCATCCGCATGATGTTCCATCGCTAACCGAAAGGCCGCCATCGTGTTTTCAGGTGCATGCCCGCTTGCTCCCCGATGGGCTATGATCTTGGGATTATTCATTTTCTTCTCCTTCTTGCTAATTATAGCACGCAGAATAAAGCCTGTAACCCTGCAGTGTACCTTCCAACATCCCTATGAATCAAACCCAGGTTTGATTTGAAGGCCAGGCTAAAAGAATGTGCTTAAATCGAAATAACCGGCTCTTTAGAGTAAGATTTTCTGTTGAAGCCAACCGTCTGCAAGATCGATAACCTCATGCGGGGCAACGTGTATTATAATCATCGGTGATTTTGACCCTGAGGAGAAAAACATGCCTGAAACCTTAATTTACCCCGTCGAAGCCCTGAAAGATTATGTTGCCCGGTTTTTTATCGCACTGAATGTGCCGGAAATCGATGCTCACATTGCCGCGGATGTGCTCGTCTCTGCTGACCTGCGCGGGATCAACTCGCACGGCGTCATCAGGTTGCACAGTTACTATGGCGACCGCCTGATGAAAGGCGCGATCGACCCGGCCTCCACGATTCAGGTAATTCAGGAGAGCCCGGCAACCCTCGCTTTAGACGGCGGTAATGGGCTCGGCCAGGTGGTGGCATATCGAGCCATGTCACGCTGCATTGAACTGGCGGAGCAGGCTGGACTGTCAATCACAACCGTGCGCAACAGCAACCACTACGGCATTGCTGGTTATTACGCCATGATGGCTCTGCCAGAAGATATGATTGGCATCAGCCTGACCAATTCCCAGCCACTGGTCGCACCCACCTTTGGGCGAACTGCTGTTCTGGGCACCAACCCGATTGCAGTAGCCATCCCCGCAGGCACAGAAAAACCCTATGTCCTGGACATGGCTACCAGCATCGTCAGCATTGGGCGCATTACTGTGCACCAAAAATCGGGGCAGCCCATACCGGCTGGCTGGGGCATCAACGCACAGGGCGAACTGACTCAAGCCCCTGGAGAAGTTCTGCAGGGCGGGGCATTATTGCCCCTGGGCGGTCCGGCCGAATTGCGCGGGTACAAAGGCTACGGACTGTCCCTGCTGGTGGATCTGCTCTCCGGGGCTTTATCCGGGGCTGCTTATGGCAATCATGTCGGTCATCCGGGGAAAAACAGCACTGCGGATGTTGGTCACTTCTTTGCAGCGATAAAAATTGAAAACTTCCGACCGGTAGACGAATTCAAAGCCGACATGGATGACTATATTCGCATGTTAAAAGCGACACCCAAAATTCCTGGACAGGATCGCATTTATATTCACGGGGAAAAAGAATTTGAAAATGAGGAAAATTATCGAGAGCACGGCGTACCGCTATTAAGTGAGATCGTGGAATCTCTCATCTCAGCAGGGCAGGCTGTTGGTGTGCCATTTGACCTTGAAGCCCTCTGATCCATAAATCGTAAAAACCGTCTTCCGCCCCCGGGGGTGATGGCGGGAGCTTCTATTCGGTCCACACCAGTGGCAATCCGTGTTAGTGATTCAACCATCTTTTGCCACTGGTACGGACCAAAGCGGGATTAAAGCCAGCCCGGACCAGCACCTTCGCTATTCCGATCAAACCATTAATGCTCAAAAAACCTTTTGAGTTTTATTTATGGAGCCGGTTAAGATTTTCCACAATCCCATACTTTACCCTTGACAAATAGAACATATGTGCTATTCTATGAGGCATTGATCGAACTCATGTTCTGTTATCGTAGAAAGCAGGTTAATGATGCGCCGTATTATCGTCTTCCCAGCCGTGATTGTCGGCTGTATGATCGTGATCTGGATCGGAACTGTAGCGACAGCACCGATGCCGCCCCAGGCCCTTCTGGCGCCGACTCTGACTGCCTCAGCCGTGACTCAGCCTGCAGGTAACGAAAGTGCGCTGCTTCATGAAGACCATCTCTCGTCGACACCACAAGCTGATGAGATCCCCTGTTCTTTGCCAGGCAGCTACCCTGCCCGCCTCCTGCAATGGTGCCAGCTTATCGAAGTCAATGCCGACCTTACCGGGCTGCCTGCCGGGTTGATTGCGGCGGTCATGCTGCAGGAAAGTGGCGGCGACCACCTGGCCTATTCCAGCAGCGGTGCTGTGGGGTTAATGCAGGTCATGCCGCGCGACGGGCTGGCTGCCGAGTTCATGTGCATTAACGGGCCCTGTTTCGCCAGTCGCCCGACCATTACCGAATTACAGGACCCTGAATTCAACCTGGCTTATGGCTCACAAATGCTGGCAAACCTGTACACGAAAACCGGTTCCTTGCGAGAAGCCCTGTTCCGCTACGGTCCCATGGATATGGGTTATGCCTATGCTGACAAAGTCATCGCGATTTGGGAGAACAACCGGTAAAAATTCTGACCACAGGCAAAGCCATCATTGCTGCGCCTGCAATCTCGATAAGACCGACTAGGCGGTACAGGGGGCTGGCTGGTTGTTGTTAATCGGCTTTGATGCGAAAATCGTAGATGCCATCCTGGTAAGGCCATAAGGCGCCACATTCGCCACAAATCAGATCGCGCCCTATGCTCGGGATTGCGGCGTGGCACAAAGGACATTCGAAAATCACTCCCCCTACAGCGCCCTGGCTTGCTGCATCTGAATGCGCACGCACAAAAACGCTGGGAGTCACCTGCAGCAGACGTCCCGTTGGCTGCAAAAGCCCGTCCAGTCCCACCAGGATCCGCAGGGGAATTATTCGTTTGAGCGCGTTGACCCGAAAATGGGAAACCGTCAGGATTTTTTCAACGGCAAAATCGGCAGCCTGCAAATCGCGCCAGATTGCTTTGGGGTGAAAATCAAAATTCAGTGCGGCAAATTCGATCGGGTCCAGCGTAAAGGGGCTCCACGCCTGCCTGCCTAACATGTAGCGCAGGATGGCTTTGAGGTTGCGCTTATTGGCAAATTCAAGGATAAAAACCCCACCCGGCGCCATCACCCGGTAGACCTGGGAAAGCGCCAGGGCAGGCTCTGCCATGTGGTGTAAGGTGCGAATCATTGTGGCCCCATCAAACCGCCCGTCAACAAATGGCAGGCGATACACATCCGCGGCAACATAAAGGTAACGATCCGATGCGCCCAGGTGCGCCTGTGCCTGTAAGAGTTGCGTGCGCGAATAATCCACCAGCGCCACGCGTTGATAGTGGTAATAGCGCCGGGTGTTTCGTCCTGCACCAGCGCCTAATTCAAGCATAAAATTCCCTTCAGCCGGCAACAATCGGCGCAATGCAAGCGCTTCAACGGCATCTTCATAGGCGCGACCGCCAAGATCCCAAAAGGATTGCTGATAGTCGGAGCCTTCATAATCACATACGGGAGGTGTGTGTTCGCTCATAATAGGGGTTATATCATGGGTTGACCCGGTGTACAATAGCCATTAAATTCAATGCCCGGGCAGGTTTGCCGGCGGCACCCGGAGTAACCGGTTTACCGCTGCTTCCTCTCGGACCTGACGGGGTTCGCTGGGCTCCGCCGCGCCGGTCCCACCCGGACAGAGATAAGCTTACTTCACGCCCTCGGGAGTGTCAACAAGCCTGCCCGGCACAGGTAAACACGCCATCAAATTACTGGAAAAAAAACCGTCTTCGAAGTATACTTCTAAGGATACAAACCACACCGATTAGGATACAGGAGAGGTGCGCCCCCGATGAAAGTTCACGTCAATCAAACCCAACTTGCCCACAGTGTTAACATGGTCTCGAGAGCGGTTTCCCCCAGGAGTACCTTACCCGTCCTCGCGAACATCCTTATCAAGACGGATGAAGGGCGGCTGCGCCTTTCTGCGACTAACCTCGAACTCGGGATCACCAGCTGGATTGGAGCGCGGATCGAGGGCGAAGGCGCCATCACCGTACCCTCACGTACATTTACAGACCTGGTCAGCAATTTGCCCAATGAAAAAGTGATTATGACCCTGGATCGCAGCACACAAACCCTGAATGTCCGCTGCGGCACCTCGGAAACTAATATCAAAGGCATTGATGCCGAAGAGTTCCCGCCCATTCCAGAACCTGATCTTGAACAGGCTGTCCCGCTGAATGTCACCAACTTCAGGGAGATGGTTCACCAGGTCGCCTTTGCGGCATCCGTGGAAGAAGCACGCCCGGTGTTAACCGGCGTGCTGCTGAAATTAGATGGGGACCATATCACCATGGCAGCGACTGATGGATTCCGCATTTCAATCCGGGAGGACGATATTCCCAACCCGGTTTCTCACCCTATTGAAGCCATCATCCCAGCTCGAGCCCTGATTGAGCTATCGCGCATTGTTAGCAGCGCGTCAGAAGAAACCCTGATCATGACCTTCCCTGCAGAGCGTGGACAGGTGATCTTCCATATGAAGGAACTGGAGCTGGTCTCGCAACTGATCGAAGGATCTTTTCCGGATTATCGAGCCATTATCCCGCCAAGTTTCAAAACCCATACCCTCCTCTCAACCAGCGGGCTGCTTAAAGCCTGCAAACAGGCTGAAATCATCGCCCGAGATGGCACAAATGTCGCCCGCCTGAACCTCATCCCTGAAGCCGGTGAAGCCAGCCCCGGCACATTGGAGCTATCCGCCCAGTCTGAACAAACCGGTTCTTCCGAGATCCTTGTGGACGCATCTGTGGACGGCACCCCCTTGCTGGTGGCCTTTAACGTGCGCTACTTGCGGGAAGTGCTGGAGGTCATCAAGACGGACAATGTTTGGTTAGAGACGAACGCTGCCACCACGCCAGGTTTGATCCGGCCACAAGGCGATGATCATTTCAAGCACATCATTATGCCCATGCACATCAACTAACTGCTGACAAAACATGCATGCAAAAGCGCCTGTAAAATAGGCGCTTTTTTTATGAGTGAGGCTGGCCGTAGGGTCACCACCCACGCGGGCGCCCATTTCACCCGATCGCACAAAAGACCCTGTTGACCCATTATTCTACTGGAGCGGTATGAAAGCCTGGTGTTCGTTGAGGCGGTACCAGGCAGCATCAAGGCCCAGCACAATCCCTGATCCCTGGTGTGCGATCCAACGAGCAACTTCATAAGCCAGTAAGAGACCCAGATCCGTTAATTGTTCGCCCTCCAGAGTCACGCTGTACACCGCCCGCGAAGTTGCGATACATTCCAACACGCAATCGGGCCAATGTGCGGGCGTCTGATCTTCCTGAATACGCTGCTGCGGTAAACCGGCGATTTCCCACTCGCTGATGACAATAGGCGGATGGCCTTTGTCGTGGTAACGCAGCAAAAAGAAAGGCACAGGCGCGCCGATCGATTCCTCAACAGAGAGTTGCGCCAGTGTCGGGCCAATCAATGCGGGATCCAATCCATATTGCCGGCACAGGCTCTCAAAATCCACCGTTTTAAGCTCATCCAGCAACACCTGTGTGAACCCGGGCGACTTCAAAGGCCAGCGATTAATGATGATGATCTTGTACGACATGCCATCTCCGGGCTCTCCCGCCGGGGCAGGTGCAGGCTGACCCAACAGGGAGCCAATCATGTTTCACGTGAAACAATACCACTATACTTCAAATTGAAACGGTTACGCCCCTGAAACACCCCCTCACTTCTGCCTTGAGTCGAATGCATTACAGCCCAATGTTTCACGTGAAACATCCCATGGTAAGATTCAACCAGGAAAATACACCGATGAGTCAGCAGATGATTGAAATTAACGGCGCAATTGGAGAAGGCGGCGGGCAGGTCCTGCGCACCAGCCTGAGTTTATCGGCCCTGACCGGGACGCCGGTGCACATCGAGCAGATTCGGGCGAACCGCAGCCAGCCCGGGTTACGCCCGCAGCACCTGGCTGCCGTCAGGGCAATCGCCAGGCTGACCGTGGCTGAGGTGACCGGCGCGGACCTCAACAGCAGCACATTAACCCTGATCCCCGAAAAAGTCCGCCCTGGACGTTACCATTTTGAAATTTCCACAGCAGGCGCGTTGACGCTCTTGCTGCAGACCGTTTTCCTGCCATTAAGTTTTGCCGCCGGCACTTCTTCCCTCAACCTCACCGGCGGAACCCATGTGCCGTGGAGCCCCACCTTCCATTACCTGGCTGCCCAGTGGATGCCAATAATGGTCAAACTTGGTTTTCGCGCAGAACTGGTCCTGGGTCGTGCTGGTTTCTACCCGCGCGGCGGCGGTGAAGCCCGGGGTAAAATCTTGCCCGCTCGCGAGCTGCACCCCTTTACCTGTGTGTCGCGCGGCGCGTTGACACGCATTCGAGGCGTTTCTGGCGTTGCAAATCTCAGCGATGAAGTTGCCAAACGGCAAAAACACCAGGCGCTACGCCGACTGTACCCGGTATGCCAGGATACAAAAATAACAACACAGCATCTGCCTTCGCCTGGTAAAGGCACGTTCGTCTTGCTGCAGGCGGATTTCGCCGACGGCGGAAGTGCGTGTTACAGCGCCCTGGGTGCGCCGGGCAAGCCCGCCGAGCAGGTCGCCGATGAAGCTGTCGACCAATTACTCGCGTTTTTAGAGCAGGACGGTTGCGTGGATCATTTCCTGGCCGATCAACTCCTGCTGCCCCTCTTGCTGAGCCCTGGCAACTCGGTCTTCCGTACCAACAGGGTGACGTCTCACCTGCTCACCAATGCACAGGTAATCCATCATTTCCTGCCCGGGCGCATCACGGTTGACGGTGCACCAGATCAACCCGGACTGGTCCGCGTGACGGGCGGGGTGACGTTCTGATGCCCACAAAGCCCAGCTTCACCCGGTCGCTTGTCTATAATCCAATTATTTATGTTCAGCTCGTTGAAATTTTCCTGCTGGAGGTCTTGCAATCAATTCTTTGGCATCTGGCAAAGGCTTTCCGTCGAGAATTTCGAATTGATACCCATGACTTGTTAAAAACCCCAGCGCAAATTCGTGCACGTCGCGCCCGTGGGTATCTAAGAATATTATCGGCAGAAAATCTTGAATTATTCTTTTTGCTCCTTTAAGGACGGCATATTCTGCCCCCTCCACATCCACTTTCATGGCATCTGGCGGTTGAATTTCGCCTGCAGCGAACAGTTCATCCAGGCTGTACTGCTGCACCGGCACGGTTCCCGTCGCTGAAAGGTGACCGGTGGCAATGCTGGTGCCCGGGTCAAACAGGGCTACGCCATTTTGCTCCGCCACTGCTGCTTCAATAACTACAATCGTTTCGATTTTGTTCAGCGCTGCGTGCTGGCGGATGAATTTCACATTGCGCTCCGACGGTTCAAAGGCGTAGACCTTGCCCCCCTGTCCCGTCAAAACCGCCGCCAGCAGGCTGTAAAACCCCACATTGGCGCCGATATCAAAGACCACCATACCTGGTTTGACCTCTCGCTCAAAAGCCTGCCGCTTGTGCATTTCATAGCTGCCCAGCCAGTAACTATGGTTACCGGCGCCCACCACCCATTTTTTCCCCCGCAATTGTCCCTGCAAGATGGGCAGTACAGCCCTCTTGGGTATCAGTCGCAAGGGCAACCTGGCCAGTTTACCAACAAAGCTACGATAGCTGAGTTTTGAAAAATCCATTGCTGTCTTTCACTTCTCTGTCTAATTTTTCGAATAGGACTTGATCAAATCCTTCTCTGACGCAGTTATTATACTGTGAGATCTGCCCGTTTTGAGGTCTTGCCCGCAGTTGAGCAACTGAATCAGGCGGGGCTTAACTGTGTTTCGCTGATCGGATATTATGGTCCCCGTTGCTCAGGCGGAGGGTTGACTCAACCCGGTCTGAAGCGACACAGCCCTTTTATTAAGGTCCATACGCGATAGAATCAGAACATGCAAAACAAACCACCAGCCCAAACCATTCGCTATCCCCGAAAGTTGCTGATCAGGAAAACGATGACAACCCTGGGAAAGGCGCTCTTAGCGCTGTTTGCCAATGTGGAAATCCATGGCAGAGAAAGATTGCCTAAAAAAGGTCCGGTGCTCCTGGCGGGAAATCACGCCGCGATTCTGGAAGTGGTCATGCTGGCTGCCTATACCCCGGGAATCGTTGAATTTCTCGGAACTGGCGATATTCCCTTTGACAGAAATTATGCCTTCATCGTGAAAGCCTATGACTTGATTCCCGTCAACCGGGGAAACCTGGATCGGCAGGCATTAAATACTGCGGTCAACATCCTGGATCAGGGCGGCATTTTAGGGATCTTTCCAGAGGGGGGCATCTGGGACGCCGGTCAGATGCAAGCTCAGTTGGGTGCCTCCTGGCTCAGCTACCGCGCCCAGGCACCCATCATCCCGATTGGGTTTGGCGGCATCGTAGATGGCTTGCAACAAGCGATCAAGCTCAAACGTCCCAAATTGGTGATGAATGTCGGCGACCCGATCCCCCCTGTCTCCCTGGAACCGGGCGAGGCGTCCCTCAAAGCGGTTCTTGAGCATTCATCGATCCGGTTGCTGGACCAGATCAGGTCGCTGGTTCCGCAGAGTGAAGCGCAGATTAAGCACACAAAGTTGAATGAGGTTTTTTCGTTAGAAGTCCAGATTCACTCCGCCAGGAGTGGTACTCCGGTTATCCTGCCCGAAGGTATGCAAATCAAACACGGCTCGGCGTATGCGCGTTTATTGTTTTATCCCGTCATCCTTGACATCCTGGTACGCAACCTGCGGTTGCCCATCCAAGCGATTAAGGACGTCCAGGACCGCAACGCTTTGGAGCCGCTGATGGCTGCCTGGAGCGCAATTTTGGATTATCTCGAGGTTAACCCCGGGTTTTTCACTTACCGCTTTGGTGTCGAGGAAGGCCTTGCCGTTGAAAAGGCTTTGAAAGAACTGCGCCATCTGGCTCTCTGGGCTCAGGAGATGGGTTTTTCGATTTCCGTGATACCCTATCACCGTTATCTTGACCAACAAACCGGTGAAGAAGTGCTTGAAAAAGGCGGGCGTTTTCCACACAGCATGCACTCTCGCCGATTTAGATAATAATCAAAATAATCTATTATATATAATATTTTCTTCGCGGGTCGTTGTGTAGGACTGTTCCTGCCTGCCCTGCTTCACACTTGAGTTAACTGGCAGCTTTCAATATCCTCCCCCAGGTTGGTGGAATCGATACTTGCAGGTTGCCCTCAGCAGCGGTAAAGGCTTGCCCAGGATTCAACAGGTCGTAAAATTCACCAGTGCTGCCAGGGATGCGAAGGCTGAGTTGAACGTCCCGCTGATCGCTATTCAGGATGACCAGGACGATTTCATTATCACTTCGTCGGGTAAACGCGAATTGCTGATGGTTGACAAACACAAGTCTGAAATCGCCGTGGCTGATTGCCACTGAGCCCCGGCGGATATCTCCCAGGGTGCGCAATACCCCGGGCAAGTCTGGCAGCCGGGGATTGTTTTTCAGGGTGTCAAGATCGAGTTTTGGGCGCAACGGCGCATCGGTGTGTTTTCCTTTTTCACCCTGCAGCCCCCACTCACTGCCGTAATAAATTGAAGGGATGCCCGGCATGGTATACAGCAGCAGGTAAAGTGGATATAACAGGCGGTCATCCATCAGCTTACTGGTCACGCGGCCCACATCGTGATTATCAACAAAATTGTACAGATATAAACCTTTATAGCGTCCCTGTGCGCCAAACTGGTTATCGAGTGTGTGCGCGATTTCAAAGTAATTTTGATCTTTCAAGCTGGAGAATAAACCTTTATAACTGGCGTAATTGGTGACCGAATCCAGAGTGACCGGGTTGACCCAATCGCAGTAGTTGCCATGCACCACTTCACCCATCAACCAGAAATCTTCTTTTCGGGCTTTAACAACATCTCGCAAGGCGCGTAAAAAGTCGCTATCAATACAATCCGCGGCGTCCAGCCTGAGTCCGTCGATGTTGAACGTGTCCATCCACATTCTCACCGCGTCAAAGAGATGCACCCTCACATGCGGGTTGGCGAGGTTCAGCTTTACCAGGGCATAGTGTCCCTGCCAGGCATCATAACTGAAGGGATCCCCATAGGGACTGGTCTCGCCAAAGCGAATGTTGGCAAACCAATCCACGTAAGCGGAGTTTTCACCCTTTTCTAAAACGTCCCGAAAAGCCCAAAACTCTCGCCCGACATGGTGAAATACAGCATCCAGAACCAGCCGCAACCCGCACTGGTGAACGGCTTCTGAAAACCTGGCAAAAGAGGGGTTATCACCCAGCCTACGATCAACCTGATAATAATCCCGTGTGTCGTATCCGTGGGTTGATGCTTCGAACACCGGCCCAAGAAAAAGTGCATTGGCACCGAGAGATTGTGCGTGTCCAATCCAGGGATAGAGCTGATCCAATCGCGGCTCAACGGCCGCGTCAATGCGATGCTGCTCGGGGGCGCCTACCAACCCGAGCGGATAGAGATGATAAAAAATTGCATTCTGGTACCAAGCATGTCCATACATCATTAAAACCTCGTTCACTATATTTACCGGTAGGTATACCCTCTGCAAAAAAAAATAATCGCTTGTTTAGCTGAAGATACCATGCATGAACTGGTGCACCGTCTGGTAAACAAGCTCGTCCGTCAGTTGGAGTTCCTCATTCAAATACAGCCCGATCACGGCATTGATCACTCCTAAATAGGCTGCGGCATAGCGGGCATGCCGTCCACGCAAATTGCCGTGATTTTCAGCCGCCTGGATGAAGACTTCTTCAAGGAGTTGGTGTTGTATTGCAGCGTAAGGGCGGATCGCCTGATTGCCCTCGCTCTCTGGGGCTGAAAAATACATCCCCAACTGCATTCGATAGCATTCCGTATGGGTCTGTACAAAGGAAAAATAGGCTCTGAGGATGTTTTCAAGGGTCAAAACCAGGTCTCCCTGGTAAACTGCACACGGCACAATTTCTGCTAAAAGCCTTCCTGCCTCCCGCTGCAGCAATGCATCCAGCAAGCCACGCTTGCTATCAAAATAATGGTACAACGTCGGCTTGGTGACGCCCGCAGCTTCGACCACCTCGCGTACCCCCACCGCATCATAGCCGCGCAGGTTGAACAACTTCAGGGCACAATCTAACAATCGCTGGCGATTATCCATGCTTAACATAATATACCGTTCGGTATATTAAGTCAAGGGGTCAGCCCAGCGGTTATTTATAGTAACCGTTAACAATTATTCAGGATGTTACATCAAATTCCGGTCGATAGTGGGCGACGCCCTTCACCCCCTGCATCACCTTGGAATTAAACACGCAGATCATAAACGCCTCATCAGGGACATTTTCAAACGCACAGCGAATGCCGTACGTACTGGCCGGGTTGAATCCAAAACGCGGGTAATACCCCGGATGACCGAGAACGACCACAAAGGGATACCCTATCTGCTTCATACGCAACATGCCCGCCTGGCTTAAGCCCATTCCAATGCCCTGACCCTGATAATCGGGCAGCACCGCCAAGGGCCCCAAACCCATGCCCTTGATCCTGGACGATATGCACCGGTGAGAATAAAATATGTCCGACGACCTGTTCCCCGAATTTAGCGACCAGAGAGTAAATTTCAACACAATTCAATCTCAAGCACTCAACCACGTTTGCTTCATAATGACTCTGAAAAGCGGTTTGATTCACATGACATATGCCGTCAATATCCCGGGGGCTTTCTTCAGCGATGTTGATCCCATGCGGCAGGTTTTGTGTCAAACGCGTCATGATAATCGATGTCCTCGCGGTTTTCTTATATTCGATCAAAAGTATAGTCCAGGATCAAACATCATACTCAATTTAAGGAATCTGTTTCGCCATAAGCTGTGCAGGGGATTAAGATTGTTATTCACATCTTACCTTAAGAGAATCTTTAATTCGTAGTCGTCGTAGGGGCTGTGGATATGTGGATAAGGCGCACTGAAGGCTTCGATTTTGATTCAATCGGCGGATTGTGCTGCAGGAAAACGCCAATTATGCCCTGTATTGAGATAATAATGCGGACAAGCACAGAACGAATCTCTCCACAACAAGTTGTGGAATTAACTTGAAAAAGTCGAGGAAATTTGAGTCATGTCGCAATGTTGACCTTATTTGAGGATTTTTCTCCAGTCTTTCTTCAAAGAAGAGCTCCTTTATTATTGAAAATTTGGTCGAGTTATCCACATATCACACGAGTTATCCACAGTTTTCGGGGAGTTATCCACAGTTTTGGGGGAAAATTGGCGTGGGTTTTTAAAAATATGGAAGCAGATGGAAAATAATTAAATTAATTGGTTAAAACCCGTAGGTGTCTGTCCAGGATTCGATTAAGATCTCAATGCGATCCAGGAAAGCATCCAGTGCCCTGTTTTTGGCCTGACAGACGGATTCGTTGAAGTTCAACGTCTTTAAGAAATCCTGCCAGACGTCAAATCCGGGTGAGGTTTGAGAAAGGGCAAGGTGGATATCCAGCCAGGTTCGCAGCAAAGGCCAGACCATGTAAGCCGGGTTGCTGCCATGAGCCAGGGACTTGATGCACTTCACATAATAATCCTGCCGGCACGCCCGCAGGTGAGGTGGCGCGTCTGTGGTGTTTGACAGGTAAACCAGGTCGCCCTCAAAGGCGTCGATCCAGGCTTTGTATTTAATCTCAATCTCTTCCGAACACCCCAACAAGCCACACAAGCCTGCGTAGATATCAGGTGTACCGAGGTCTTGCAAGCGCTGGTCCAGAGTCATCATGAAGCGGCGCGTGGTTAACGGCGGACCGATCAAGCCTGCAAGAGCATTTGTTCCCAGAGACAGGGAGTCTAAATAAAAGTCAAGCCAATCCAGGTATTTTTCAGGGGACTGTTCATTTAACGCGCGCCATACCTCGCGCGCCGAATGCAATAATGGGTTTACCCGGGCCAGGACATGATCTGCACGATGAAATTCAGCTGACACAGTGGATTGGATAAATTCCAGCCAGTGGTCGCTGTCATACAGGATGATGTGATAAAACGTCAGGGGATAGCCGATCAGGGCATTTTGGCGAAGCTGGCGGGGTGGTTCGTAATCCGACGTGGTTTTATGCAGAATATCCAAGGAGATTTCAGGCGTCAGGGCCAGGGTTTCGCGCGCCACAGGAGCGAGGAATTTATGTACCAGTACAAGGTCGATATCCGTGGTGCCGCCCAGCAGGGGCTCATCACTTAACAAAGACCCTGTCAAATACGCCGCATGCAAGTCCGGTTCACTGCGGGTTCGCTGTTTGACCGTATCAAGGGCTGCCTTATGAAGAAAAGTTTTCGTGATGCGCATGATACCTCCCCGGGTTTACAAATCGATCGGCAAGCTTTCCTGGAATGGAGCCATCTTTAATGCCTGCCTGATGCGCTGGTTGACAGCCTCCAGGTCGTCCGGGTTGCGGACATAGTCCAGGTGATTGGTGTTGATGGTCAGGCAACTTTGGGAGGGATAGTTGGCAAAGCGCTGCTCGTAGGTCAGATTGAGGGTGTGAATGTAGTCTATTTCCATCTGCCGTTCATAGGGACGATCTCGCTGAGCGATGCGCTGCATGAGCACGTCTGTGTCTGCCTGAAGATAAACGACGAGGTCAGGTTTGATGATTTTTTCTGCCAGGGCGTCGTGGACATTGTAGTACATGTCTAACTCATCGCCGTGCAGGTTGACCTCTGCAAACAGACGGTCCTTTTCAAAGGTGTAATCCGACAGCAACCAGTGATTGCTGACCAGAGCTTCGCGGACGCCCTTATGTTGTTGGTGATAACGACTGAGCAGAAAGAAAATCTGTGTTTGGAAGGCGTAGCGGGCACGATCGTCGTAAAAATCGCTTAGAAAGGGATTCTCTTCAAAGATCTCGAGAAGTAAATGGGCATCAAAATAAGGTTGTATCAGCCGCGCCAGGGTGGTTTTGCCAACACCAATAACGCCCTCAATCGCAATGTACATTTAGCCTTCTCCGTAACATCATTTTGAATATTTATACTATACCATAGGACAGCGATCACAGAAAAAGTCGCTCAGGGTCAAGCTGTGGCAGGCACAACCAGGATTGGACTTTGATGCTTTTATGCCAATCATGCCTCTATCCGATATAATGATAAGGCTGAAATTACAGGTTGTCGATGACACAGGATCAAACGTATGAAGAAACCCAGTTCTGCTGGATTAAAAAATAATCGAATCAAGTTTATCATCGGCGGTGGGCTATTTCTCGTTGCGGTGATCTTAATGGTGATCAGCGCCACAAAAGCAACCAGCGAATTTTTTATGACGGTAAAGGAAGTGCTGGAGGCCGAGGATGACCTGCAGGGACAGAACCTGCGCGTATCGGGCGCCGTGATTGGCGATAGCATTGCCTATGATGCCAAAACGGGGGAACTGAGGTTTGTGATTGCGCACATCCCTGCTGATAAAGACCTGGTCAAGGGCGACAGCGGCTTGAGTGAGGTTTTGCATCAGGCGGTTAATGACCCGAATAACCCCCGCCTGGACGTCTATCACCGGGGCTCACCGCCGGATATGCTCAGGGATGAGGCGCAGGCGATCCTGACCGGCACCCTCAACCCTGAGGGAGTTTTCATCGCCGAAGAGCTCCTGTTGAAATGCCCCAGCAAGTACGAAGAAGCGTTGCCAGACCCGGTGGAGCATTAAATTATGCTCTCTGTATTTGGATACCTGGCACTGGCCCTGGCTTTCTTATTAGCTGTATTTGGATTGATGGCAGCATTGTTTGGGGTGATCCTTAAAGAGCCAGCCTGGATTAAATCCGCACGAAGCGCTCTGCTGCTGATTTTCCTCCTGGTCACTATCAGCCTGGTTGTTTTGCTCCTGTTGTTGGCCGGCTTGCGTTTTGAGCTGGGCTATGTCTACAGTGTGACCAGCCGTGATATGCCGCTCTACATGCGATTAACGGCCCTGTGGGGCGGGCAAAGCGGCTCGTTGCTGTTCTGGTCGTGGTTGTTGGCAGGGTTTTCGCTCTTCTTTGGGCTCCGGAAATGGCGCCAGGAGAACGACATTTTAGCCTGGGCGCTGGTAGTGGTGTTCTTTACATTGGGCTTCTTTTTGATGATCAATGTGTTCTTTGAGTCGCCCTTCGAACGCTTGTGGCAAATGCCCGATGGCAGTCGCATACTGTCATTACTGTCGCCCTCGGGCGCATGGTTGCTGACCCCTGCAGACGGACAGGGGTTGAATCCCTTGCTGCGCCACCCGGGGATGATCTGGCACCCACCCGTGCTTTATTTAGGTTTTATTGGATTTATCATCCCCTTTGCCCTGGCGGTTGGCTCTCTGGCAGTCGGCCGGCGTGATCGGCGCTGGCTTGAAATCGCCCGTCCGTGGATATTGATCACCTGGGTCTTTCTTTCCCTGGGACTTGTGCTTGGAATGCGCTGGGCTTACGACGTACTGGGTTGGGGCGGGTATTGGGGCTGGGATCCGGTTGAAGTCGCAGCTTTGCTCCCCTGGCTGAGCGCGACGGCTTTGCTGCATACTCAGATTCTACAGGAGCGGCGAGACAGCTTCAAACGGTGGAATTATGCGCTGGTGGTTTTGACCTTCGTGCTGGTGATCTTCGGCACCTTTATTACCCGCTCCGGGGTGCTTTCTTCTGTGCATACTTTCGCCGGCAGTTCAATTTGGCTGCCGATGTTAATTTATACTGCGGTACTGGTTTTGGTCTCTCTGGGGCTGCTGGTCTATCGTTGGAGGGATCTGCGAGCGGAGTATGAACCCGAATTTGGCTTTAACAAAGAGACCCTGGTTTTATTTACCAACATGGTCTTGTTAAGCATCCTGGTGATCTGTTTGCTGGGCGTGATTTACCCTTTGCTTTCAGAGCTGCTCACAAATACGCAGATCACGGTTGGGCCTGCCTGGTATAAGCGCATTACCGGTCCGCTATTTATTGTGTTGGTTCTCCTGGCAGGGGTTTGTCCATTAGCGGTGTGGAGCGGTACGAACCTGTTGCGATTGAAAAAACGTGTATGGATCGTGCTGTTGCTTTCAGCCCTCGTGCCGCTATTGACCTGGCTGCTGGGGGAGGTTCGAAACATTGTGGTGCTGGCTTCACTGTGGTTGGTGGGTTTTAGCATCCTGGTCATGCTGGCAGACTATTTGCAGCAGGCGATCGCGGCGCAGCGCAAGCACGGGGGTCATATCATCTCGGCTCTGTGGGCGCCTGTCAGACGCAATTTGCGTCGCTACGGCGGCGTGCTGGTGCACCTGGGCATTATCCTGATGACCATTGGCATTATTGGGATTGAGGGCTTACAACAGGAAGTCCAGACAAACCTGGCCATCGGTGAGCAGGTCGAACTGAGCGGATTCATTTTCAAGTTTGAATCGCTGGAACATTCTGAGGATGCGGGGCGCTTGATCACAGAAGCTGTGTTGACCATCAGTCGGGATGGAAAGCCAAGGGGTGCGCTTTACCCGCGGCGGGAAATTTTTACGAATATGGGACTAGCAATCACCCACCCTGGATTGAAAAGCAACCTGGCGGAAGACCTATATGCCATCCTGATCGATTGGCAACCAGACTCGCAGGATCAGGGTGCCTTCAGCATCTATTACAACCCGCTGGTGTCCTGGCTGTGGATTGGCGCAGCGGTGTTGACCTTCGGTGCGATCCTGGCTGTTTTACCCGAGAAACCTCGAAAAACCCGCTGAGATAATCACCCGGACAAAATGTCCTGTCAGGCGAAGCGCACACGACACATTTCCAAAAAAGTTGACATTTTAATAGTTTATAAATATAATAAGATTTGTCTGAATTACTTTGATTAAAGAAAGTCAATTGAAAGGAAAAGAAATATGTTACCGTTTTTGCCTTATTTGTTGAATATTCTGGCTCAGGAAGATCAAATCTCATCGGTTGTTGGAATGATTGGCGGGTTGCTGGGCGGATTAGTTGGCTTCGTGCTGGGTATTCTGATCCTGGTAGCGATGTGGAAAGTCTATACCAAGGCAGGCAAGCCTGGCTGGGCGATTTTAATCCCCATTTACAACCTGTTCGTGCTGCTGGAAATCGTCGGGAGGCCCGGTTGGTGGCTGATCTTGCTGTTGATCCCAATTGTGAATCTGGTCGTGATTTTCATAATCAGCTTTGATCTGGCTCGCTCCTTTGGTAAGGGCACCGGGTTCGGACTGGGGCTGGTGTTCTTAAATGTTATCTTTATGATGATCCTTGGTTTTGGGAAAGCCAGATATATCGGCCCGGCAGCAGCCCGTTAGTGTGTCGTTATCCATCATAAAATAGCCCCGCACCACCGGTGTACGGGGCTTTTTTTATTTACGTGGCAGGAGCTGCTGGGCAATCCGGCTGACCGCGTGGCAGAACCGATCTGTGATAGCAAATTATGGTCAGTTTTGGAGTATTTCAGCGCGGTGCTGGCTGTGCTGAAGGAGCATGACAGAACCTTTCCGAGAATTAAGGGCTTGCGAGCGAGCTATCACGCTCACAAGAGCCTTAATTAAAAATCTCAGCTTTTAAGCGCAGTTGATCTGCCCGGTCACAATGGCCACAACGAGGGCACCATTAAAATTGCAATCCCGAAGATCAAAACGGTGAGCATGGCGCCCACTTTGAGAAAATCAAAAAATCGATAATTGCCCGGCCCATAGACCATCAAACACGCGGGCTCCAGGGGGGTGATGAAGGAATTGCTGGCGCCAATCGCGATCATGATGGCAAAGGCGCGGGGATTGAGGTTCAAATGTGTAGCAGCCTGCATGGCAATTGGCGTGACAATCACCGCAGCGGCCTGGTTCGACATGGGCTGGGTTAATAGCATTGACAGAAAAAAGAACGTCGATAGCAGCAGTAGCGGATGAGATGCCCCGATCAGCGCCGCAATCTGATTGGCCAGCAGTGTAGCCAGACCGGTCACCTCCATGGCGCGACCCAATGACAGCATACAGGCAATCAGCAGCCATGCGCTCCAGTTCACCTGGCGGTAAGCTTCCTCAGGGGTGATGCAGCGCGTAATAAAGGCAGTTAAGGCGCCCAGCATAACGCCCACAGGCAGTGTCAGCAAATTGACCGAGACCAGTAGAATCACGCCTCCAAAAATTGCCAGGGCCAGGGGCGCTTTTCTGGTTTCGGGCATGGCTTCTAATTCGCCGGTGATCACCCTGAAACTGGTATTCTTTCCCAATCCCTGGATTGTTTCCGGGTTACCCTGAAGCAGCAGTTGATCGCCAACTTGCAACCGGGTCAGGCTGATACGGCGGCGGATGGTCTCGCCTTTGCGGTTGATACCCAGCACCTGCAGCCCAAAGCGATCCCTGAAATTAAGCCCTCGCAGGGTGCGACCGATCAATGGCGACCCGGGAAGCAGGATCACTTCCGCCAGCGAGAGGTTCTTCGAGATATCCGATTGTGGGTCAAATTCACCGGTAAAAGCGACCAGGTTCTTCTCGCGTAAGGTCATCAGGTCGGTTTTGTTGCCTTCAACCAAAACGCGATCACCCGGATGGAGGATGGTATATGAACGGGGTTCTACGTGGATGCCCGATTCTTTTAATATTCGTAGAGCATACAGGTCGTATTCCTTGCCTAAACCAATTTCCTGGAGTGATCTACCAGCCCAGGGGGAGTCTGGTGTGACTTTAATTTCTGATAGATATGAGAGGATCTCCTGTTGTGGATCCAGGCTTTTGGTTTCCCGAATCGGGATGAGGTGCTGTCCGATGAAGTACATGTACAGCAGGCCAACGATTAAAATAGGAACGCCTACAGCCGTCATCTCGAACATACCCAGGGGAGGTAGCCCATATTGGGTTAATTGCCCGCTGACGACCACATTGGTCGATGTAGCAACCAGCGTAACCGAACTGGCAAGAATGGTAGCGAAAGCCATCGGCATTAACATTTTAGAAGGGTTGATTTTTAAGCGCCTTGATAATCCGATTGTCATCGGGGTGAAAAAAGCCGCTGTGGCTGTGTTGGAGATAAATGAGCTAATAATCCCTGCAGCGCCGGAGATGATCCAGAACAGCCGTTTTTTATCCTCGCCGACCGACTGAATAATCTTCTGTGAAAGAATCTGCACGATGCCGGTGTGCACCAGGGCTGCGGTTAAAATCAATATCCCCAATATCATCAAGGAGGTATCGCTGCCAAAACCAGCGAAGGCAGTTTTGGCCGGCAGGATGCCGGTGAGAATCAACGTCATCATCAACCCCAAAGCGATGACATCTGCGGGTAAGAATTCAATCGAAAATAGAACCAGCGCAGCCAGAATAATGATGATCAATAAAACCATATGAAGGGTCATAACTTGGTCTGCCTTTCCTGTTCAATCTGGTTTGCTTTATTATAAACGAGAACGTACTCTTGATAACCATAGGCGCCAGGTTGAGGAACTTTTTCCGATCAGCAAACGTCTTACCCCTTGCAAAACTTTCTTCTAACACATTTTTAAGACCCATACGGTACAATCGAAAACTATGATCAACAATAATGACCGAGCAAATCCATCACAACAACCGCTGCTGCGCATATTGTGGGCATTGCCAATTGCCGGGGTGATTTTTAGCCTGGCCCTCATCGCTGCTCTGGTGGGGTATGAGGTTGCCTATGCGGATCGGGTTTACCCGGGTGTGCGTGTGCAAAATATCGACCTGTCCGGGATGACCCTTGAAGAAACCAACGAAAAATTAGCCGATGCTCTCCAATTCAGCCAGCACGGCACACTTCAGTTCACTTACCAGGATCAGAACTGGCGCTTCACGCCCGCTGAGCTGGGTTATAGCGTTGACCCCTCATCCAGCGCTGAACAGGCGTTTGACGTGGGCCGGGGGGACTGGTTTGGCGCAAACCTGATCGAGAAAGCCAGCGCCTGGTTTACCGGAGTGCAAATTGCACCTGTTGCGCTGTACGATGAGCGGGTTGCTTTGCAGGCGCTGCAATCCATTGCTGAAGAAATCGATCGTCCGGTGGTCGAAGCATCCCTGAGCTTAGACAATACCGATGTGTCTGTGGTCAGCGGCCAGGTGGGGCTTGAGGTTGACCTTTCTGCAGCGCTGACTGAAGTTGCGACCCACCTTGTGCAGATGGAAGATGCGTTGATCGCCCTGAATGTGCATGAAACACAACCGATGATCATGGATGTAGAACTCCAGGCCAAGCAGGCTCGCAAGATCCTCAGCGATCACCTGGTACTGACCGCGCCGGCTAACGGTGAAGATGAAAGCCAATCCTGGTCGATTGCCCCCGGCGACCTGGCGGGGATGCTGACCATTTTACGTGTTGATGACGGGGAAGAAACCTTGTATCAAGTGGGAGTCAATCATGAGTTGTTCCGCATTTACCTCAGCAGCCTGGCGCCCGGCTTGTTTGTCTACCCGGTTAATGCACGCTTTATCTTCAACGACGATACGCGGCAGTTAGAGGTGCTGGAACCCGCAGTCATCGGGCGAGATTTGGATATCGAAACAACGATTGAAAAAATCAATGCTGAACTGCTAAACGGTGTCCATGAGATCCCATTAACCTTCATCACCCTCAAGCCGCCTGTGACCGATGATATGACCGGGGAAGAGCTGGGCATCATCGAGCAGGTGCAGACATACACCTCTTATTTCTTTGATTCGGGAAGCACCCGTGTGCAAAATATCCGCGCCGGGTCCAGCCGCTTTCATGGCTTGCTGATTGCGCCCTGGGAGACCTTTTCTATGGCAGAGGCATTGGGCAATATCAGCCTGGATAACGGCTATGCTGAAGCGCCCATTATCTACGGGGGGCAGACCATCCAGGGCATCGGCGGCGGGATTTGCCAGGTGAGCACCACCCTCTTCAGGGCGGCCTTTTTTGCCGGCTTTCCCATCAACGAGCGCCATGCCCATTCTTACCGGGTTGGGTATTATGAGCTGTTGAGCAACGGCGCTCGAGACCCCAATTTGGCGGGTCTGGATGCCACCGTTTACGTGCCGATTGTTGACCTTAAGTTCACCAATGATACGGATCACTGGCTTTTGATGGAAACTTATGTGGGAAGCTCTTCGCTGACCTGGAAATTCTATTCCACCAGCACCGGGCGCACCGTGGACTGGCATACCACAGGGCCGACGAACATCGTTAAAGCGCCGGATCCCCTTTATCGCGAGAATCCCGACCTGTCCAAAGGCACGATCAAGCAGGTTGATTACGCTGCTGATGGCGCGAATGTCACTGTTACCCGCACCGTCTATCTACACGACCAGGTTTATTTTTCCGATGCTTTCTACACGCATTTCGCGCCCTGGCAGGCGATCTTCGAATATGGCCCCGGCACGGAAGGCATCCCGGAGCAAAAATCAGATTGAACGCCTGAATCTGAAGTGGTAGACGGATCCGATGAGATAGACTAAAATTAAATCTGTCGCTCAGGAACGCACCTGATGATGAATTACTGGAGGCTCGATGGTTAATCAAGAATTGCTCGATATGTTGCGCTGCCCAAGTTGTGTTCAAAACAGTGAGGGATTGCTTGAATATTTTCAGGAATGCTGGCTGATTTGCCAGGATTGCGGTCGAAAATATCCTATCGTTGAGGATATCCCGGTGATGTTGATCGACGAAGGCGATCAATGGATTGAGACAGACAAAGCTGACCTGCCGATTCCCCCTCCACCGATTAAATAGCGGGGTTTGGGGAGCTTATTTTTCCCTGGATTGCATTGATAATGTTTGAACCCAGGTTGCTTGTTGCAATTCAGTACCAGTTGCTTTAATTATTTTTACACACAAAGGGTCAATTGAAATCCTTCTTTAAAAACATTGCCCGAACTTTTCCAAAGGACCGAACGACCCGGGTTATTCTCGGCGTTTTGGCGGTGCTGGCGCTGGTCGGAGCATACTTCAGCTTTCGCTTCGCCAGGCACATCGTGGCTACCAACCAGACGTTTTCACTTCCGGGCGACCCAATCATAAACACACTGTTGGCGAACGGGGATCAGGAAGGCGAAACCTTAGATAAACCGGCGTCTGAGTTTGTACCCTCCGCTAACCTGCCCACACCGGAGCCCTGGGATGGAATCAGCCGAATTAATCTTCTTTTAATGGGGTTGGACTACCGGGATTGGGAAGAGGGAGACACCCCGCTCACCGATACCATGATTTTGCTGACCTTTGACCCCCTGAATGATACAGCCAGCATGCTATCAATCCCGCGGGATTTGTGGGTGCCCATCCCCGGATTTGATTACCACAAGATCAACACAGCCTATTACCTGGGAGAGGTTTACAATTTGCCGGGCGGTGGGCCGGGTTTGGCAATGAAAACCGTTGAAGAACTTTTAGGGGTTCCAATTCAATATTATGCCCAGATTGATTTTCAAGCCTTTGTGGATTTTATCGACCACATTGACGGTATAAAATTGACCTTTGACGAGCCCATGGTGTTGGACCGCCGCGGCCCGGACAACACCGTCACCATTGAACCGGGTACCTATACCTTGCCAGGCGAATTTGCCCTGGCTTATGTGCGCTCGCGGGCTGGTGAAGCCGGCGACTTTGGCCGGGCACAACGGCAGCAGGCATTTATTATCGCTGTACGGGACCGCATTCTTGAGTTTGATATGATGCCCAAACTGGTGGCAAATGCGGCGCAGATTTATAACGATATATCCGCCGGCGTTCATACCAACATGTCGGTTAACGAGGTAATCAAACTGGGCTGGTCAGTCCTTGATATAGACCGCGGGGACATCAAATCACGGGTGATCAGCAATGAATATACCACCATGGCCGTATCAGAAGATGGGCTCGATATTCTCAGGCCGGTGCCCGATAAAATCCGTTTATTGCGCGATGAGCTTTTTGGTGATGGGGATGTCCTTGGCCCTGTTGCAGAGGGCGACCTGCGCGAGATCATCGCTGAGGAAGGTGCACGGGTTTCTGTGCGCAACGGGTCCTCGTATGGCGGCCTGGCAGCTCAGACTGCGGCGTGGCTGCGTGAGCAGGGCTTCAATATCGTTGAGGAGACCAACGCTGAGTATACGGTGTTCAGTAAAATATTCCTGTATAACAGCAAACCCTATGCATTAAAATTCCTGGCAGAAACTTCAGGGTTAACATCCCTCAACATTCACTACAATGACGAGGTGGATGTTGGTTTTGATATTATTTTTATCCTTGGTGATGATTGGGCGAATAATAACCCCATGCCATAAGCCATGCTTTCTAACGCGGCAACCCCGAGGTACAAAAATTCAGCTCCTCGGGGTTGCTTTTTATTTGTATTGAAGCCTCAGAGCCTGATTTAGGCGCGAGTAAATGCTGATTCTCAGGCGGGCAGGCTGCTTAACGGCGCAAAGACCAGACCGACCAAACCTCGCCCGGTATGTGCGCCCAGAACAGGCGAGATTGAGAAATCAGGCAGCCAATCACATTCAAAGAGGGCTTCTGTAGCTTCTCGCAGCTTGTTAGCTGCGTCGGGATTGTTCGCATGGCCGACCTGGGCGCGAAGGTGAGTGCCTTCTGGAAATTTACTGGCGATGTAAGCGGGAATGGCCTGGATGGCGCGTTGGAAGGTGCGAGCTTTGCCGCGATCATAATATTTGCCATCGGTTTTATCAACCCCGATCAGGGGTTTAATCCCCAGAAGGTTGGCCAGCAAACCCTTAAGGTGGCTGATCCGTCCCCCGTGGATCAGGTACGAGAGATTGGGCAGGGTGAATACAATCTCCGATGCGGCCCTGATCTGCGCCAGGCGCTGTAATACCGCCTCCAGTGACCATCCTTCAAGGGCGCCTCGCCCGGCAGCTTCGACTTGCCAGCCCATTTCACCAGAAAGCGTCCGGGTATCGACCAGTTGAATATTAAGGTGTGGTAGCTGGCTCGCTGCAACCTGCGCCACGCTGAGTGTGCTGCTCAGACCCGATGAAATGTGAACGGAGAGGATGTCTGTATCGGTTTCAGCAATTTTTTGGTAGAGTTCAAGAAATTCACCTGGGGACGGGGTTGACGTTGTGGGCATAGCGTCGGTTTTTTCCAGCATCGCGTAGAATTCTTCCGGCTGGATGTCAATCCCGCTGCGATACGATACGCTGTTCAAGGTGAGCTTAAGCGGCAGTGAATGAATTGGGAGACCTTCTTTTTGTTGCGGTGAAAGGTCGTAGCCGCTATCGGTTACAATTTGCATGTAAACCTCCAATTTAATGCTTTATTTGAAAAAACCTTAACCAGAATTTGTTGACTTAGACAAATCCTAACAAGGTTAATAGTATACTCAGGAAGATGTAAATGGGGCCAGTTTTTGTGAAAACTTAAAAACGCTTAAACCACAAGAGACATGCACTTGGGCATGTCTCTACTTGTTTGGGGTTTTTGGCAACCCGGCTTACTTGATGGCGTAGCTGACGTTGCATTCCATCACAACGCTCAGCGTGCCGGCGGCGATGGGGACGTCCGTTTCTGCTGCCATCATCCCACCCATGCCATCATAGACACTGATGGGCATGCTGGATTCATAGACGCTGATGCTGATGATCTCGCCCAACCTGACGCCGGCTGAGGTAGCAATCGCTTCGGCTTTAACCTTTGCATCAGCAATCGCTAAATCGCGTGCCTCGGCAATCGCTGCTGAGCGATCGTCAACGTTGAAGGTAATCCCGTAGATCGAATTTGCACCTGCCTCTACAACTGCGTTGAGCACTTCACCCAGGGTGGATAAATCGCGCACGGTCACATTGACGGTGTTATCAACCGCGAAGTAGCGACCTTCCACCTCTCCGGTCATGGGATTCCAGCGGTCGTTCGGATAGATATTGAAGTTTGAGGTTTGAATATCCTTTTCTTCAACGCCCATCTTTTGCAAAACCTGTGAAATGGCGTTGGCCTGTGCGCTGTTAGCCTCCAGGGCATCGGTGACGGCTTCCGCTTCGGAATGGACGCCGACGTTGATCGTTGCCATGTTAGGAACGATGGTGACCCGGCCAATCCCGTTGACCGAGAGTGAGCGGGTGTGTTCCGGGCTGGTGAGCTGGGCTTTCGGCGAGCAGGCTGCCAGTGCGCCCAAAACCAGGATGCTGACGAACAATAAATTTAATTTTTTAGACATTTTTACCTCCAAAAACAATTTGAGTATCAATCTTCTGCTTACTTTCGTCACATAGACGCATTTTATGCGCCTGGGGTTCCATTTTCCACCCACCATGTGTAAACCAGCATGGTTTTGACATTTTGGCCCCCCCTTCCTTCAGGGAGGGGGGCGGGTCCATGCTGCTACTGGCACGAAGGATGGGAAGGAGGGTTCGCAATCTAATCATCATTGGTCGGGCAAGCGTGTTTGACTTTGCGATCACCCCGGCGGAAGCCTGCATAACGGATACATGACGAATGGCATCCGGAAGGCTTTACAGCATGCATATTGACGGAAAATCGAATCTCAGTTATGGTTAATTCGAATCAGAACTCTATGGAGCAGGCATGTTCTTAACCCAGGGACAACTGAGCCAAATTTTGCGCGGGTATTCATCCGAGATACCCGCGTATTTTTAATCATAACCAGCACGGAGATGCGTTGACTGCCTGCAAAGAAGTATCAGACACACTTAATAAACACCAATTGATAGGAGAAATTATGTCAGAACATACCAATGCCTTTACCATGGCTCAGAAGCAATTTGACCGGGTTGCAGACCTTTTGGGCCTCGACCAGCAGGTCAGGGAGATACTGCGGTTTCCGCTGCGCGAATACCATCTGCGCCTGCCGGTACAGATGGATGATGGCAGTATTCGCGTGTTTCAGGGCTATCGTGTGCAGCACAATGATGCCCGCGGACCGGCGAAGGGTGGAATCCGCTTTCATCCGGGTGAAACAGCGGATACCGTGCGCGCCCTGGCCATGTGGATGACCTGGAAATGCGCCGTTGCCGATATCCCCCTGGGCGGCGGCAAGGGCGGCGTCGTCGTCGACCCGGCAACCCTATCCATGGATGAAAAAGAGCGGCTGAGCCGGGCGTATGTGCGCAGTATCTGGCGCAATATTGGCCCCCGGCAGGACGTGCCTGCGCCCGATGTTGGCACCAATCCGCAGATGATGGGCTGGATGATGGATGAATATTCGACCATCACCGGGCAGTACACCCCGGGCGTGATCACCGGCAAGCCGGTGGGCGGCGGCGGTTCCCTCGGTCGGCGAGAAGCCACAGGCTACGGCGTGATTTACACCGTGCGTGAAACCATGAAGCACCTCAAGATCGATTCGACCAAAACCACGGCAGCCATCCAGGGCTTTGGCAACGTGGCTCAATTTGTGGCGGAGGGCTTTATCAAACAACTGGGCGGAAAGGTGATCTGTGTCAGCTATTGGGATCGTGATGATCGCGCCTCTTACACGGTCTGCAAAGATGATGGCATCGACCTTGATTTCTTAGTGAGCATCACCGATCAGTATGGATCAATCAACAAGGACCAGGCGGTAGGCGCCGGATATACAATCGAAGATGGCGATGAATGGATCACCAAAGAGGTGGACGTTCTCATCCCGGCGGCGCTGGAAGGGCAGGTGAATGGTGAATCGGTCAAGAAGATCCACAGCCGGGTGAAGATCCTGGCTGAAGGCGCCAACGGCCCCACGACCCCTGAGGCGGATGAGGTGTTGAAAGCGCGCGGCATTTTTGTGATCCCCGACTTCCTGTGCAATGCCGGCGGCGTGACCACCTCGTACTTTGAGGGCGTCCAGAATGACATGAACTTCTACTGGACCAAGACCGAGGTGTTGGAAAAATTGGATGACAAAATGACCCAGGCTTACTCCTCGGTGTATGATATGTCCAAAGCACAGGATGTGTACATGCGCGATGCGGCCTACATGGTGGCGATTGATAAAGTGGTTAAGGCGATGGAGCTGCGCGGCTGGCTGTAACTTAAATTATTTTTTAGTCGCACCTAAAAAACCCCGGTTGGTCGCCGGGGTTTTTGTGGTTGTACAGGGTCCGGCTGGTCGTGTTTATGGAGAAATTACAATTGTAATTGTTTTTTGATCACCCGTAGGGGCAGGACTCAGTACCTGCCTTGGGCGGACACGGCTCGATATCCTTGCAGGGCACAGGGAGTGCTTCGCGAAGGTCCGCCCCTACAGTGGGATTATGTATTTCGGGTGCATCACCAAAAACCGAGATCACTTCGCAAGCTCGCGATGACAAACAAACGCGTTGTCATTGCGATCGGAGCGCAGCGGAGAGAAGCAATCTCTGGTGGAAACATGAGGTCGCTTCGCAAGCTCGCGATGACAAACAAACGCGTTGTCTTTGTGATCAGAGCGCAGCAGAGAGAAGCAATCTCTAGTGGAAACATGAGATCGCGCCGTAAGCTCGCGATGACAAACAAACGCGTTGTCATTGCGATCGGAGCGCAGCAGAGAGAAGCAATCTCTAGTGGAAACATGAGATCGCTTCGCAAGCTCGCGATGACAAACAAACGCGTTGTCATTGCGATCAGAGCGCAGCGGAGAGAAGCAATCTCTGGTGGAAACATGAGATCGCGCCGTAAGCTCGCAATGATAAACTTCGTGTCCTTTGTGGTTCTAAAAAGGGTTAACCGCCGGATTGATGCATCATCCACAGAGGTATAGATTTGCCGGTCACCCGTAGGGGCAACCCTTGCAGGGCACAGGGAGTGCTACGCGAAAGTCCGCCCCTACGATGGGATTATCTATTTCGGGAGCATCACCAAAAACCGAGATCGCTTCGCAAGCTCGCGATGACAAACAAACGCGTTGTCATTGCGATCGTAGCGCAGCAGAGATAAGCAATCTCTAGTGGAAACATTAGATCGCTTCGCAAGCTCGCGATGACAAATTCGCATTGCTTGGTGGCGCTTCGCAGTCGTAGCTTGTGATGACAGACATTGTCACGTGGTTCACTGGCGTGAACACACGGTGACCAACGGATTTTTTACCCGTGACCCTGGGCCGATGCATCAATCGCAGGGAGTTTGATTTGTTGGTCACCCGTAGAGGCAACCCTCCGTGGTTGCCCTGGGCGGACACGGAGGGTTGCCCCTACAATGGGATTATCTGTTTCGGGTGCATCGTCAATGTGCATTTCAATAATCCGATGAAAATGATTCGGCATGATCTGGCATTTCATCACACACCCACACTACCATCTCCCCGGGGCGCTGACGGCGCCTTACCTGGTGGTGGACGGTACCGATGATCGCCACTACGCCTCGGTGACCGAAAACGCCTTCCGCTTTTCACCAATTATTTTAGATCCAACCGATACCCAGCGCGTACACGCTGTCAACGAGCGCCGTTCTTTCGAAAATACCGCCAGGATGATCAGCTTTTATATCGCCTTCCTTCAGGAGATGGTCAGCCGGCTCAATGGGTCGGCTTGAATGCGGCGATCAATAGGCTGAAAACAGCCCCATTGACCGGCATCAAAAAAACCCACCTTAAAAGTGGGTTTTTAGTTTCACGCTGGGTCAGCCGCTTATGTCCACGACGCTGATCAAGTTAAATTCGGCAAGGGGCGTTTAATCAGCATCATTTGTACGGCAGAGGTCAATCATCTTCGTGTTCAACCTCCAGCAAGAAGTATTCCCCGGCACAGTTTTTAAAGAATTCAACCTCGACAAAATCACCAACCTTAATCCCCCGCTCTATTTCAGATTTCGGCAGGAGGTTAAAGCGGATGCCATTAATAATCCAGTAATCGGAATGGATTTCGTCCACAAAGCCAACCATTTCATCATCATCACCGCCGTGGCGGTTATAGCCGTAGCCAGCATCAGAGCTGTTGTAAGCATCTTTGTGTTCAACCTCCAGCAGAATGTACTCACCAGCCTGGTTGCGTACAAATTCCACCTCGACAAAGTCGCTGACCTTGATGCCGTTTTCAATCTTCGAATTTGGCAGCAGTTCAAAACGGATGCCGTTGACGATCCAGTAATCGGTGTGGATTTCGTCAACCACGCCGTAGATTTCGCTGTCGGCAAATTCAACCTCCAGTAAATAGTTTTCGCCGGACGCGTTGCGCACAAATTCCACCTCGACAAAGTCGCCGACCTTGATGCCCTTTTCAATCTTCGATTTCGGCAAAAGCTCGAAACGCAGGCCGTCAATCACCCAGTATTCGGTGTGGATTTCATCGACGGTGCCGTAATATTCGTTGTCGTCTAACGCGAATTCTGCCTCCCGCAAGATATATTCATCTTTGTTGTTGCGCACAAATTCCACCTCAACGAAATCGCCCACCCCGATGCCGGGCTCAATCTTGGCTGTGGCTGAGACTTCGAAACGAATGCCGTTGACGATCCAGTAATCGGGTTGAATTTCGTTGACGATGCCCAAAAATTCGCCCTTCCCGTTCAGGTTGAAAGCCCGCCCATCCGCTTCGTGTTCAATCTTCCGGGCGTAAATGCTGCCCAGAGCGTCCACCCAACCTTTCACTTCCACCTGTTGACCAAGATCAATCCCCATTTCAACTTCAGTTGACGCGGTGATGATCACCTCAAGCCCGGAAACGATCCACAGGTTCGGGTCGATTGCGTTAACCGTGCCGACGAATTCAATCTTCCCATGGTAGGCGCCGGCCGATTTTGAAAACAGGGTCGCTTCTTCGAGCCGCTCCCTTCGCTGGGTCTGCACACGGTTGGAGAGGGTCTCCAAGTCGGCGGTGTATTTTCCCAGGGAGGCCCTGATGGCACGACCCAGCTGGGAATCGGCTGCCAGGCTGTTACTGCGAATGCCTTCCAGCCCGGCCAGCGCTTCTAAGATACAGGTTTCATAGGCCTGCACGGGGGCTTCTAAATCATCCAGACGTTCTGCCGTGATTAACGCTTCAATTTCATCCAGTCGGTTTTGGGCGTAAGCCAGGTTGAGCTCCACCTTTTTGAAATCCTGCCTGGTCAGTTGAAGTCGCGTTCGCTCCCACCCGGTTTTAACCCCGTACAATGGGTCGCCAGGCAGCGCGCTCGAGGCCGCCGCTGCGGTTACTCCCACCCCGCCCAGCAGAAAGACCAGTAAAACAGCGGCCAGTGTAAAAGCCAGTGAAAATCTTTTTAAGAAAGGTTGCATTTCCTTGAACTCCTTTTTTCGTCTTGTTTTTGTTGTTTGTTCGGTTGTTATTGCTTGCAGGCACCTTCCCGCAGCGATTAAATACCGGGCTTTCGCCCGGGCGGCGTTATCCGGATTGCGCTGTGGCACCTGGCCAATTTCAGCCAGCAAGCCTTCCAGCTCGGCATCGGTCATCGGGTGGTAGTCGTTCTTTTTATGCATGGTTCACATCCATTGTGGGCTAAAGGATTGTCGTAATTTTTTAAGGGCGCGATATTGCAAAGCCCGGCTGGCTTCAACCGATTTACCCAAAACATCGGCTACCGCTTCGTAGGGCCATTTTTCCATCACCCGCAGCTCAATCACCAACCGCTGGTCTTCCGGCAATGCCAGCAGGGCCTGACGCAGGCGAGCCTGGTTTTCCTTTTCAAAGAGGCGATTTTCAGGGTTTGCATTGTGAGCCGGGAGGGGCTGGGCTTCCAGGTCTGCTTCTGGTTTTTCCCGGCGGTAATGATCCACAACCCAGTTGTGCGCAACCCGGTAAAGGTAAGCCCTGATATTGCCGGTCAGCGCCTTACCCGTGGCCACCCGTTCCAAAAAGCGGATGAACACATCGGCAACGCAATCTTCCGCCAGGTTTGCTTCGCCTAAAGAGCGGAAGGCGTACCGATAAATTGAATCGCTGTGGTCATCGTATAAAGCAATCAAAGTTTCCTCATCAAAAATATGGGGTGCCTGGTTTTGAACATCCATAAAGCGTCCTCTTCTAACCTGTATAACGTAAAACCTGCCAAAACATGACGGTTTTAAGGCTAACATCCCTGTCTGTGGCGCAGGGTTAGCTTAATTATCTTAGATTTTGCGCAGATTGCAATCAATCCCCCGCAGTGTAGTGGTGCACTTCACCATTGGTAACCTCGCCAAACAGGGGGATGCGTTCCTGGATGACAATGGAGAAATTACAAATCCAATTGTTTTTTGATCACCCGTAGGGACAACCCTTCGCGCAGCACTCCCTGTGCCCTGCAAGGGTATTGAGCCGTGGTTGCCCTGGGCGGACATGGAAATCCGCCCCTACAATGGGATTATCTGTTTCGGGTGCATCGCCAAAAACCGAGATCGCTTCGCAAGCTCGCGATGACAAACAAACGCGTTGTCATTGCGATCGGAGCGCAGCGGAGAGAAGCAATCTCTGGTGGAAACATGAGATCGCGCCGTAAGCTCGCGATGACAAGCAAACGCGTTGTCATTGTGATCAGAGCGCAGCAGAGAGAATCAATCTCTGGTGGAAACATGAGGTCGCTTCGCAAGCTCGCGATGACAAACAAACGCGTTGTCATTGCGATCGGAGCGCAGCGGAGAGAAGCAATCTCTGGTGGAAACATGAGATCGCGCCGTAAGCTCGTAGTGACAAACAAACGCGTTGTCATTGCGATCAGAGCGCAGCGGAGAGAAGCAATCTCCGGTGGAAACATGAGATCGCGCCGTAAGCTCGTAGTGACAAACTTCGTGTTCTTTGCGTCCTTTGTGGTTCAAAACAGGGTTAACCGCCGGATCGATCGATCATCCGCAGAGGTATTGATTTGCCGGTCACCCGTAGGGGCAACCCTTCGCGCAGCACTCCCTGTGCCCTGCAAGGGTATCGAGCCGTGGTTGCCCTGGGCGGACATGGAAATCCGCCCCTACGATGGGATTATGTATTTCGGGTGCATCGCCAAAAACTGAGATCGCTTCGCAAGCTCGCAATGACAAACAAACGCGTTGTCATTGCGATCGGAGCGCAGCGGAGAGAAGCAATCTCTGGTGGAAACATGAGATCGCGCCGTATGCTCGCGAGGACAAACAAACACGTTGTCATTGCGATCGGAGCGCAGCGGAGAGAAGCAATCTTTGGTGGAAACATGAGATCGCGCCGTATGCTCGCGAGGACAAACAAACACGTTGTCATTGCGATCGGAGCGCAGCGGAGAGGAGCAATCTCTGGTGGATACATGAGATCACGCCGTAAGCTCGTAGTGACAAACTTCGTGTTCTTTGCGTCCTTTGTGGTTCAAAACACGGTTAACCGCCGGATTGATTGATCATCCACAGAGGTATTGATTTGTTGGTCATCCGTAGGGGCAACCCTTCACGCAGCACTCCCTGTGCCCTGCAAGGGTATTGAGCTGTACCCGCCCCGGTCACCTGTAGGGGCAGGTCTTCGCGTAGCACTCCCTGTGCCCTGCAAGGGTATCGAGCTGTGCCTGCCCTAGGCGGACATGGAAGTCCGCCCCTACGACGGGGGATGTGGGGATGTATCTCTCTCCGGTCTTCCACCCCCGGTCTACTCTACGCCCATTCACCATTCACTATTCACTAAACGAAGGCAAACTTCGTGTTCTTTGTGTTCTTTGCGGTTCACAACTGGGTTAACCGCCGGATTGATTTATCATCCGCAGAGGTATTGATTTTCCGGTCACCCGTAGGGGAGGACCTTAGCGCTGCACTCCCTATGCCCTGTAAGGGTATTCAGCCATCCACGTGACATGACCGTTATAAAAAATTGGGCTAAGCCGCCTAATAGATATGTGTCAACATTGTTGATGGGTTGGCGAGCTGTTGCTGATAAAACGCC
>JAKPNN010000028.1 GCA_029548365.1 Chloroflexota bacterium | reverse complement strand
GGCACCAGGCAGAATTTGGGATTAATCGCCATTTTTGGGCCCGTTCCATATAACCCCGTTTCGTTTTTAATTAGCATCGGTTGGTTATAAATTGCAGAGCTGACCGTATCCCATCCACCATCCGAGAGCGCCGTGGTGAGTAGGTTTTTATGTCCGCCCTTGGTAGTGACCGCAGTATTGTTGAACAGCGCCCCACTATCAGCAAGCGTAGGACCCTCCCCCGCATTAGCGGTGAATACTTCAGCAACTAATTTGGATATCTTTCGAATCCCCGCCGAACCTAATTCACGTGCATAAGCTTTTAGTTTGCGGGTCTCATCCCGATCGATCAGTTCCAAAGTCAGGGGGATATACCCACCGTACTTGACGAAGGATGCCGTCTCGGGGCTGTCACCGATTTGCAGTTCTTTGTAATCATCTCCCTCGAGGACGATAGGCAAGTCTCCTACGGTGCCAATCAGCGTGCCGGTGATGTCATGCAGCGAGGTAAAGTGCTCCTGCACGGTGATATTCTTCCACCAGTCGTAACCAGCACGCCCTAACACCTCCCACTGCGCCGCCACCAGCTTGTTGAGCGCGTTCTTAATCAAGCCGGTGAAATCAGCCGTCGTCGCCAGGTGCACCCGGTCGGGATGATACCCGCCGTGCATGTCGGTATCGCCAGTTAGCGTCAAATACAGCTCGCGCACCCCACTCAAGCGTGGGATGGAGATCGCTGCAAATTTTGCCTCACGCGGGGCACCCAGCAGGTCATCAACAGCGGCTTGGAGTTTATCGGCTTCGTTATACATCGCGCTGATCCGACCCGGACCAGAGATCACCATCCCGGGGTTGAGTTCGGAGAGCATATTGCGAAATTTAGAAATTTCCTCTTGGAGCTCATCAGGGTCAAAGATGCGCCCTTTGAAGCCTAAGCGGATATGTTCCTGTGCTGGTGGCGGTAATTTCGAACCTGCTAGCGAGGTGTCCAGCAGGTAAGCGCACATCTGCAGACGGGCTTTATGTGATTCTTCAATGATCTTCTCAAGTTCTTGCGCCTGTTCGTGCTGCCCCAGCAGGTGTTTTTGCGCTGCTTGATCCTCCTGCAAACGCTGGATGAGAGGTTTCGCAGGAAGCCCTTCTATACCGGAAGGCTCCGGTTTCACGGGGTTCGGGTTATTTGGTATCTTTTCAGTCATAAAGTAAGTCCTTTCATAGTTGGATTGGTTAATTGCCCGTTTAAAGGCGCCGCCCCGGGCTGGGTCGTAGACCAAGTCAAGCGAGAGCACTTTGAGGATTTGCTTGACCTGTTTGCCCTCGGCGGTAAACAAAATATCAGCTGAAAAGCCCACATTAGGCGGGCTGGAAGCGTTCAGCACCTCAGCGCCAAAAGATGCCAGCAGGTCACCGCCCGGGCCGAAGGGGGTCAGCGTGGCAGTGATGCCTTGGGCGGTATAATCCCAGCGCGGTTCGCTGATCTGCCCCGCTAAATCACGCACCGAGCGTGAGAACCAAGCGTGGTCGATAAAACAGTGCGAATCCGCCCACAACGGCAGCGATGCCTGCAGCACATCAGCGCTAAACTGCCAGCCATTGCCAGTCCCTGCAGTAATACAGATGATCTCAAACGCGCCTGAGGGTGTTGGCTTGCCCGATGCAGCAAATCGGGCTTGGTGTTGGAGAGGGGGTAAGGTAGAAGAATTTTTCATAAGCATTCCTTTAGGTTTAGGCATCTGGGGGGTAGGTATTAGGTAATAGGGTGCAGGAAGCAGGGATTAGGCACATGCCATCGCGAAGCAACCAGGGTGACGAAAAAGGATTATGGGGTTTCATAGCAAATTTATCAGGTGTTAATGATCAAAGTGCGACGCGACGACACATACAAAAACAGCGTATACCAATTATTCATATCAAACGCACTCCTAATTCCTTTTTCCTATTTCCTAATTCCTATTTCCTAATTTATATTTCTCAATTCACATTTCACCATTCACAAAAATTGCTTTCTTAGGGTCTCCGCTGGATGGCTCGACCGCATCTTGCGAGGCGGGTCGCAGCGGCTTCACCAGCTCGCGATTATCCACACCTGTGCCCTCAGCCAGCAACTCATCGATGTTTGCACTTTCGCCCATAAATTTATACGTCGCCCGCAGAAGCTCGCGCTGTGAAATCAACCCCATATCGTACAGGCGCTCCAGCGCATTCAAGATGTTCACCGTGGCAATCGAATGGCTCACGTTGTCACGGGCGGAGAGGTCCGCCCCTGCCACGCTGATTTTCGCCTTGGGGTTTACGGCATAGTCTACTTGTGCTCTCCGACTGACGACAATCTGCACCAAGTCCTCCAGCAACCAGGTAAAAAACTTCTGGCGCTGCTCAAACCGTCGAAAAGTAGGCCCGCCGGCGCTGTCTGCAGTGGTACGGGTTGAGGATTCGGGCTCAGCCAAAAAGTGCAGCGGCAGCCCCGCCCCTGAGGCGATCAGCTTTTTCAGCGCCATGCCATCCTCACGGGCATCCAGTGCCTCCAGCTTGGGGCTGATCACCGACCAGGTCTCCGAACTATCGGTCACCAATATTGAACCGGGCGAAGGAGGGTTAGCTGCCAGCGTCTGCTGACGGGCTTTGCGGGCATCCTCTGAGACAAAAGAGCCCGACACCACGTATAAAAACGCATTCCGAAAACGGTTCAGGCGCACCCGGTCTTCCAACCAAGCGGAGTAACGTTTTAGCCAGGGCAGCAGCGGGGATAGATCAGGTTCGCCCCACTGGGCGCCAGCTGGGCGATTAACCGCGTAATGGATCACTGCCTGGGTAAAGGTTCCATCCGGCAGCTGGTAATCTGCCGTGGGGCTGTAGGCCGCGTAGGTATTCGATTCCAGCTCAGCATCGGCTTTGGTAGTAAACAGCAGTGGTTGTTCGATATCGTTAGGGGTCGGGAAGATCTGCTCGATGTTCGTGGCGGGGATTGTACGGATATAAGACATACCAGCTGCATCAGTGCTCAGCAAGATAAACAAGTTCCCCGTACGCGCCAGTTCATCCGAAAGCTCGGTGACACGGGCGCTCATCCGGTTTAGGCGATGATTCCAAAATCGATCGATAAAGGCTTTGGTGTGCTCATCTTCACAGGCGATATCAAACCCGGCACCGACCACATACTGGCTGGTGAGCTCAACAATCCGCCGCGCTAGCGGATTATCCCGCCAAGCAGCCAAGCACTGCTCTAAAACCTCCTGGCGATTGAACGCATAGCGATCACGGTCCGATTCATCGTAGCGGCGTGTCCCGATCAAAAAGACATTCTCATGCTCATCTACGGATTGAAACGAGGCGTGCACATCAGCCTGCTTTCCCTTAACGTTAGGGCTCAATATGCGGTTTAATAAGTGTGAAATAGGGTTAGTCATGGTAAGATTTATAACCTTTCGATAATTTTCCCGCCGCTGCAGGGTTCTCCATCTAACGGGCAGGTGACCAGCTCCTCAACGTTTGGTTGTGGTAACCCGATATAAGCATAAAACTGGGTTGGGGTGCCATTGAAGCGGTTGTAATCCATGGTGCGCATAGCAGGCGCGCCGATCGAGGCGCCGCGCTGCGTCGTCTGGTGAAAGTGCCACGCATTCACCCCCAGCGGCAAGGGTTTGGGCGGGCAGGGGTGTTCCGGTGTAAACAGCGGC
>JAKPNN010000012.1 GCA_029548365.1 Chloroflexota bacterium | reverse complement strand
GATCGAAGTGCGCAATCAAGGCGATCAACTGGCTTACCAGGCAGAAAAACTGCTCAAAGATATGGGCGAGAAGGTCACCGCCGAGCAGCGCGCCAACGTGGAAAGCAAAGTCAACGACCTGCGCGAAGCCATCCAGGGCGAGGATAAAGCCCGCATCCAGGGCTTGATCGATGCCTTGCAGACCGACCTGCAGACCATCGGAGAAGCAGCCTACCAGCACGCGGATGCTGGCGCTGCGGCACCTCAATCGCCTGAGCATGGCACCCACCCAAACGACGAAGACGTCGTCGAAGGCGAATTCAGAGAAGCCTAGAAAGATGGGCTCGCTTAGTCGATAAGGCGCTGGTAAACCAAATGCGAGAAAGGCTGCTCCAGATTGGGCAGCCTTTTAAAATTAAACGATGTGGATTTATGAAAGTGAGATCAATCCGATTTACAGAATCCTGTGGGAAGAAAACCTCATAATTTGGATTTACATACTTGCTGTGAGTCTCTGTCGTCCACCCCTAACATCACCATCTACCTTGTTTGACCCATTGATCCCATTATCCTTGGATCCCAGTTAAAGTTTTCCATCGTTAAAAATTATAGAGACGATCTCTAAGCCTTCATAAGCGTGCCTGATATCCACCTGTACCACCAATAATAGACAGAAGATTCTCGGACTGGATTCCATCTTGAGCGGTATGGATTTCAATTTGATCACCCTTCTGCCACAGGGTTTGGGCTGGGACTGCCCATTGCGAAATCGTTGATGGGAAAAATGGGCGGGCAGATCTTCATCAACAGCCAGGTGGGCGAAGGCAGCACCGTGACCGTGATCTTTCCCAATGTTGAAATGACAGGTGTCTAACCCCTTTTTCTCCTCCGATGGTTGCCGATTCAAGTTAAACCGTGAAGACAGCGCTAAGGATGAGGGGGGCATCCTACATGCGCTGTCTTCATAGTCATTATAACAAAAAAAAGAAAATTATCCAAATGTAAATTGGGAGGGGGTGTTGAAAAATATGGAATTTATTAACCGGAATCGCGGTTCATGTTTTAATTAAGCCCAAAAAAGACAACAACCCGTGAGGTCAACCAGGTGCAGGGCTTACTCCTCTGTGTTGACTTCATCGATGATTGAGCTGGCAAGGTTGTTCAAGGTCTGCACTCTTTCCTGATCCAGGTTGCTGGAGCTTGCCTTCCAGTAAAAGTTCAGCAGCTCGAGGGCGCTGAGCTGGCTGGCTGTGCGCCCTTCTGGCAGGCGAACCCGGGTCTCAAAGCGGGGGCGTTTTACGAGGTGAAATTCAAAAGCGCCTGCTGTTAACTCCCGTAATTGATTGTCGTCAATCAGGGGTTCCCATGCACGCGGGTATTCGATCACCATGCGCACAATCGCATCCTGCAGCTCTTCTGGCGGTGGAAGGTGACTCTGAAGGGTCTGGTTGATAGCCTGGTCCGATTCGGGTCGAACATGGATGTCGATAAAGGGGCGGATGTTTTTCAGTTCCTGCCAGGTGACCCTGGTGTTCTGTTTGCTGACCTCCGCCAGGACATAGTATTTCCGGTCGGCAACTTCGCCAAAATCCACCCGTTCGATGGAGCCCGGATAGATCACCGGCGGGTGAGCGTCTTTGTTCAGATTTTGTGCTTTATGGATATGTCCGAGGGCGACATAATCAAACCTTGGGTTTTTCACCAGCGCATGTGGCAGTACCAGGTCCTTGCCCAGCATCACCGTGCGCTCAGCGCCATACAGGGCGCCTTCAACCGAGGCATGCGCAGTCAGGATGGTTGGCAGGTCAGGATCTGCTGCATCCAGCCAGTTATCAATTAATTCAGCCAGGTAGGCATTAAACGCAGCATAGATCTGACCGGGTTCTACACTGCCGGGATCCAGGCTGGACATCATCCCCGAGCGGGAGATCCAGGGCAATGCGATGATCTGAACGGGCAGGCCTTCCAGGTCAGACGGTGTGAGAAATCGGGGTTGATGAACCACATGCACGTGAGGCACTTCCAGGGTATCAAACTCCTGGATGGCGTGAGCACGGCCCGTCGCCGGAGAAATATCATGATTCCCGGTTAATAAAAGCGTCAGAATACCCGCCCGTGAAAGCCGCATAATGCGCTTTCCCCATTTACGCTGGAAGGTTGGTGCTGGCGAACGGTCTTTATAGGTGTCACCTGCGAAAATGACCAGGTCAACTTTTTCAGTGATGGCTGATTGGATAATTTCATCCAGGGATTGTAAAAAATCCATCACCCGCAGGGGAAGCCCCGATTCAGGGTCATGCCTTCCAAAGTTGGCCATGTCGATGTGGGCATCCGCAAAATGGAGGATCTTGATCATAAAGCAAAATGTTATCTTTCAAGCCTGGCACAACGGTAGATGCAGAGACATCTGCATTCGGTTGAGTCTGGCCGGTGAATGGAACCCCGTAATGGGATCAGTTGATATCCTGGTTTTCGCGCTCTTTGGCCAGCCTGCGCTCAAGACGCTTTTCATCTAAAAGCTTCAATTTTCGTGCCTGGATGGCTGTGTTGATCATGAAGTACAGGAACAAAATCAAAGCCACGGCACCGGTCACCAGGGTGAATAAACTCGTCTCGCCCAACCATGGCAGATTGAAGGTGACTTCGCCGCTGAGGAAGATGATGATATTGAGGATGATTGCCAGCACGCGAAATTCAGTTGGGCCGATATACGCGTTGGTAATCGTGAAAATGCCGGTTACATAGGTGATCAGGTAGACCATGATTGAAACCAGCAAATAGCTGATCACAGCCAGGCTGGCAACCTGCAGGTCAACATAGGGTGAGAGGCCCAGCCCGAGGAAAATTAGCAGGATGCTGATGGCATCGACCCAGTGATCGAGCAGGAAGCCATAGCGCGGGCGCTCAATTTTCCGGTAGCGCGCCAGGGTGCCGTCCAGGCTGTCGCCAAACCAGTTGAGGAGGAAGCCCAGGTTGGCTAACCACAGGTAGTTGGGGCTGATGTTGGTGAGGACGTAACTAACGAAAATCATCACAGACGCGCCGACCCCAATCCAGGTGAGGATATCGGGGGTTACCCAGGAGGGCATATGCGCTGCCAGCCAGCGCAGGGCGGGGCGCTCGAGAAACCCCAGCAAAATTTTATTTTCTCTTTTATGCTTTTCAACGTTTGACATTGTTTCCCTTTCTGCTTAAACGCCTAGAAATTGCGGCCAAACTGGATAGAACATCGCCCACTGCTGGGGGTACTTTTTGATCAGTTCTTCTGCGACATTAAGGACTTTGTGAACATTGGACAGCATTTCTGTTTCAAGGTCATCGTGCGGTTCCATCCAGATAGGCGCTGAGCCTTCCAGGTAATATTTTCCATCTGGCTGGTAAGCGGCAGCAAACACATAAATCGGCACCCTGGCTTCCAGGGCCATGCGAACATATGCAACAGGGAGAGATGTATTATATCCAAAGAAACTGGGCTGATATTTTTCTTGAAAAGGCTTTTCAAGAGGGCGGTCAAGACCGGTCAGCACGCTACCCCCATCTCGCAAGCGCTGTCGGGCTTGCCGGAAGGCGCTCAGGCTCATTGGCGTGACGATGATCCCTTCCCGCTGACGCAGTTCATTTTGCCAGCGATAGGTGGTTACAGGATTCGGGTAGGATAGCACCTGAAGTTTTACATTGTGAATGGCCAGTGTATAGCCCATCAGGTCGAAGTTGCTGATATGGGGGCAGACAATCATGCAAGGTTCATGATTTGCGATGCGTTTGATGGTTGCCTCTGCTTCAGGACTGAAGCGCACGATTTCGCTCAATTTTTCTGGCCGGGAGAGAAAATGGAAATAATCGAAAAAACATTTTGCAATTGACCGAAAAACCACCCGCGGATACCGATTCAGGTCTTTCCTGGTCAACTGCTGGTTGTGGATCACCCATTGATTGGCTCGAATAGCTTTGATCGGATTAAGTAACTTCAGGCTGCCGATAATCGTTCCAATCAGGCTGGCGATTAATAAGCCTACTTTACGAGGCAGAATCAGCCCCAGCAAGACCAGGATCTGAAATAAAAAAGGCAGGCGTTTAAACTCACTGTATTTCATCTTTTCAAGGGAGCCGTGATAGAAATTACTTCTTCTTTTTATTAGCAATCATTATTTTAAGTATTTTACTTCATTTTATTAAACCGAGTTTGAGCTATTAAAATTACAATTAATTCGCTATGATCGACTGATTTCACCATTGAAGAGCTTTGTTTTGCCCCAGTGCAGGCGATTAAAAACGCGTTCCTGTGGTATATTTGCATTCGTCAGCTGTCTTATCGCTTTCGCCTGGGCAAACCCAATTTGCTTTGAGAGACGGCTTAACGGCGGAACAATGATGAAGATCGTCAGTATCAGCGCTTCTACTATTCCATCCAATACAGCTAACAGCATCCAGGTTGTCAAGACAACCCAGGCTTTAGCTGCATTGGGCCATCAGGTGACCTTACTCGTGCCGGGTGAAAGATCTGCACCTGCGGAGGATCTTCAGGTGCATTATGGCTTGCAGCAACCCGTGGATATTCTCTGGATCTCTGAAAACCGGGTTTGGAAACGTTATGATTTTGCCATCAAAGCCGTGCACAGGGCTCGGAAAATGGGGGCAGATGTGGTATACACCTGGATGCTGCAAACGGCTGTGTTGGCGCTGTGGTTCAACATTCCCACAATTCTTGAGATGCATGACCGTGTAAAAGGCAGGATTGGACCGTGGTTATTCCGGCGTTTTTGCGGATCAAAAACGCGTCGACGATTGCTGCCAATTACCCACGCGCTCAGCCGGGTGTTGATGGATGACTTTAGCTTCAGCCCTTCTGCAGTGAATCTCCAGGTCGCGCCTATGGGTGTTGATTTGGAGCGGTACCAGGGTTTGCCTGGACCCTCGCAAGCGCGCCAGTCACTGGGCTTACCCGAGAAGTTCACAGCCGGGTATGCCGGGCATTTTTATGCCGGGCGCGGGATGGAATTGTTGTTCAAGTTGGCACAGACCATGCCACAGGTGCATTTTCTGTGGGTTGGTGGTGAAGCGGACGTTGTTGAATACTGGAAACACAGGGTTCAATCCACAGGAATCACCAACGTTACTCTGACCGGATTTGTGAATAACCAGGTCCTTCCACAATACCAGGCCGCGGCTGATGTGCTCCTGATGCCCTACGGTCGGCAAATTGCTGGAAGCAGCGGTGGAGATACCGCCAGGATTGCCAGCCCGATGAAAATGTTTGAGTATATGGCCGCAGGTCGGGCTATCATCAGCAGTGACCTGCCGGTGATCCACGAGGTGCTGGATGAGACAATGGCGGTGTTTTGCCCGCCTGAAGACCTGCAAGCCTGGAGCGAGGCGCTCTCAAAGCTTCAGGGCGATCCCTGTGTTTGCCGTGCTTTGGGCGATGCTGGCAGGGCTGCTATTGAGACCTACACCTGGAAAGCCCGGGCTGAACGGGCTTTGAAGGGATTGCTTTAATCCAGATTCGTGGTGAAATTGTGAATGTGATTAATCCGTCAAAGAAAAATCTTTTCACCTGGCTGGCAATTGTTTTGCTTGTCGCCTTTGGTCTCAGGGTGTGGATGTTCGCCAGTTACCCGTCGGCTTCCTACAACGATACGGCCAGTTATCGCCGGTCTGCCGAGGCAGTGTTGGGCGGGTTTGAGGTTTATGATGGCACGCGCACGCCGGGTTACCCGGTTTGGATGGCGCTGCTGGGTGCGGATCGGGCGGTGTATGCCTCTCAACTCGTCATGGGAATGGGAATTACCCTGGCCTGGTTTTATATCGGCTATCATTCCAGCGGAAAGCCCGTATTTGGCGGGCTGGCGGCCCTGGCGCATACCTTGAACCCGGGACAACTGTTCTTTGAGGCTAACCTGATTACTGAGACTCTTTCCACCTTTTGGCTGACAATGGCTTTTTTAGGCGCCTTTGTCTGGTTTGATGCGCGCCAATACCGTTCCTGGTGGCTGGGTTTGGGGATTGGGTTGATGGCTTCCCTGTCGGCGTTGACCCGCCCGCTGTTCATCTTCATGCCGATCTGGCTGGCGCTGTGTTTAGCCATTTCACTTCATGAGAAAAAACTACAGATTCAGTGGAAAGCGCTGGCGGCAGTGCTTTTGCCGGCTTTTTTACTGGTTGGCGGCTGGATGTGCTGGATGCAGAACAAATATGATGTATTTGGCCTGACGACCATGACAGGGTACCACCTGGTACAGCACACCGGCTATTATTTTGAAGCGGTACCCGATGAATATGCGGAATTACGCGAGGTCTACTTGGACTACCGCGACGCCCGAATAGCCGAAACTGGCTCCCAGGGCAATACCATCTGGGGTGCGATCCCAGCCATGCAGGCTGCCAGCGGGCTGAATTTTCATGATCTTTCGCGCACATTGCAGAGCATCTCGATTGATTTGATCCTGTCCCACCCCGGCGAGTATCTTTCGCGAGCATTGAAGGGCTGGTGGATGTTCTGGCGCGCGCCAGTTTACTGGAAGGCGAATGGCATTTCCAGCGTGGTGTTAGCTTCTGTGTTGTCCGTTTTAATCCTGGGCGGTCGCGTGCTGCTTTTTGTGGGGAATTTATTTTTTGTTCTGGCCAGCCTGGCCGTGCTGGTCTCAAAACGTCTGCGTGAGGATTGGGGAATCACAACCTTTCATGTGCTGCTGGCGGGGTCTGTCTGGGCGTCGTCCGTGGCCTCTTCTTTGATAGATCATGGTGATAACCCACGCTTTTTGGTGCCCTTGCAGACGGCAGTGGTTTATCTTGTATTGTGGGCGGTTTATCGCTCGTGGTTGGTATGGTGGCTGTCCAAACGAAGAAAAGCGCAGGAAGCCGATGTTTGAGCGAAAAGAAAAATATCAAATAATTGTTCAACTGGGAGTCATTCTTTCCGCCAGCCTGGGTTTGGGCGCTCTGATCCAGGCGATTTTGCCTCGGGGTAATTTCTGGCTAGGATTAATGTCAATCGCAGGTGTGCTTTTTGCGGTCATTATTGCCCTGTTTTTTACCTGGAAGAAAGCCGGCGCTGGAAAGATGCTGGCCTGGATGATGTTTTTAGCTTTTTTCTTACGGGTCGCATTCGGTGTTTTTCTGGCCTGGGGCTTACCACGCTTTGGCTATGAAGAAGATGTCCAGCAGGCAGGCTATGTCTTTGAAGACGCTTACCGCCGTGATGGCCATGCATGGGCGTTGGCTCGTTCCGATCAGCCTTTACTCGGGGCATTCAGTGATGAATACGAGGTCGATCAATATGGCGGACTGCTGGCATTAAGTGGTTTTGTTTACCGTTATATCAGCCCGGATGAACACCGGCCGATTTTGATTGTGCTCCTGGCAGCTGGCGCTATGGCCTTGAGTGTTCTGTTTTTGATTTCGGGTTTAAAGCGTAAAATCAATCCCCGGGCCGCGATTTGGGCAGGCTGGATTATGGTTCTGTACCCAGAGGGCATCTTGTTAGCTGCATCGCAAATGCGGGAACCTTTTATCATCCTGATGTTTTCGGCGATGTTGTGGTCAGGAACGCATTGGGCAAAGCGATCGAACCTGAAGACAGCTGTTATTGTTTTTTCATTGAGTGCTGTTAGCTTGTTCTTGCTTTCCTTCAGGGTTGCGGTTCCGATCATCGGGGTTGTGCTGTTGTGGGCGTGGGTGATTAAATCACCCGATGTGGAAAAGAAATGGGTCAGAGGAGCGGTTTGGGCTGTTGTGGGGGTTGGTGTACTGGCTGTATCCTTGAACCTCATCGAATGGGTGAAAGATTTTCTCAGTTGGGACGTTTATGTGACGGTCTTACGGTCGGGAATGATCCAGGCTCAACTTGAGAAATTGCCAGAATGGATGGTTTTCCCCTTTATCCTGGTTTACGGGGTGTTCCAGCCGGTTTTACCTGCAGCGATTGCTGCGCCAGCACCCTGGATCTGGCGGGGGTTGGCAATATTTCGTTCGATGGGATGGTATGCAATGTTGCCCCTCCTAGGGTACGCCTCGGCGCGCGGTTGGCGGTTGGAGCCATCACAAAGACGACGGCTGATTCGCCTGATGGCGATTGTGGTTTGGGCATGGATTTTAATCGCCTCAGCCCGTGCTGGCGGTAACCAGTGGGATAATCCTCGCTACCGGACCATTTTCCTACCTTTGATGGCGGCTTTGGGCGCCTGGGCAGTCCATTTTGCACAAGAAACAAAGGATAGATGGCTGCAGCGCGGCTTGTTAATTGAGGTGATCTTCCTTGGCTTCTTTTCCTCATGGTATATAGGACGATACTACAAGGCCATTCCGACCATTAATTTCTGGTTTATGGTCGGAACAATCATATTTCTTAGTCTTTTGATTATTGTTGGTGGAATGATTTGTGATTCCAAACGCATTAAACCATCTTTTGTTGACAAGAATAAGGATTGATTAAGTTCGTGCAATCGAGTTTTGCTCATTCCGGTGGAACCGACCCGCCTTGTTATTCGATTTCAGAATCCATAAAAAAGTGGGCGGTTTGTTTCGGAATCGTGGTCGAATTCCATAGGATTATGGTTCGCATCATCTGTTTTTCACTACCTGACCTTGATCATATCTGATAAAGTGGTGTAAAGAAGTTGACGGAACCGTCAATCGGGTGCCCTTTATCAATTGCATGAGAAACTGACAAAAATGGCTTTCAGTTACGACCCACTCGTAAATCGAATCTCCTAAGAATGGTTGCTCTCGAGTTTTCACTTATTTAATATTTACAGGATTAAACTCGCTGCTTATGGTTGTGTTTAATAATCACCCAATCGCAATTCAGGTCAATTTCTGTCTAAAAGACCACTATCAAAAGGCTATCTTGACGGATGAGACAGGGGGATTATAATTCATGAGTTGAAATATGATCAAGTTAGATAATAATCGCAACGATATTTGTGACCTGGCTTTGTTAGAGCGGGTTAACGCTGACCCCGATATCTCGCAGTCGGCCTTAGCACAGGATTTGAGCATTGCGATTGGCACGGTCAACAGGCGCCTGCAGCAGCTGGTTAAAAATGACTTTATTCAGGTTGAACGCACGCACCGCCGCAAATTACGTTATACACTCACCCCAAAAGGTTGCACTTTGCACAGGACGTTGACCCATGCGTATATCAAGCAGTCCTTTGACGTCTACCGGCAGGTGCGCCAGCAGGTCAAGGATGTGTTGAAGGCGATCACTGACGCCGGTGTCACCACAGTGCGTCTGAATGGAGAAGGTGATGTTCGTGACGTCTGCTGGCTGACCTGCCTGGAATATCATGTTAAAATAACGGATGATCCTGATGCCCCAAAACTTGTGGTCGACGGCCTGGATATCAGGATAGAATGAAGAGCGCTTGAACAATGAAATTGGCATAGAAGGTATGGAGAATTTTATGAATTGGTCTGAAAAGCGAATTTGTGTAACCGGTGGGGCGGGTTTCTTAGGGACGCATTTGATCACGGAGTTACGATCGCGCGGTGCAACGGATATTTTTATCCCCAAAATTGAGGATTATAACCTCGTTGACCCGGCCGCTGTCAATCGTATGCTGGCGGATTCAAATCCAGATGTGATCATTCACCTGGCGGCGCATGTGGGCGGCATCGGCGCCAACCGGGAACATCCTGCAGAGTTCTTCTATGACAACCTGATGATGGGCGTCCAATTGATGCACCAGGCATACTTAAACGGTGTTGAAAAATTCGTCGCCATTGGCACGGTGTGTGCTTACCCAAAATTTACCCCGGTGCCCTTTAAGGAAGATGATTTATGGGACGGTTACCCTGAGGAGACCAATGCCCCTTATGGATTGGCGAAGAAAATGCTGCTGGTTCAGTCCCAGGCATACCGCGAACAATACGGGTTCAATAGCATTTTCTTACTGCCGGTCAACCTGTATGGACCGGGTGATAATTTTAACCCGCGCAGTTCACATGTGATCCCAGCTTTGATCCGCAAATGCATTGAAGCCCGGGAAAGCGGCTCAGATCACATCGTGGTCTGGGGCGATGGCTCGCCGACCCGAGAGTTTATCTATGTTAAAGATGCTGCACGCGGGATTGCACTGGCGGCGGAGTGTTATAATGAATCCCTGCCGGTTAATCTTGGGTCCGGGTTTGAGATCAGCATCAAAGCCCTGGTTGAGAAGATTACCAGGATGACCGGTTTTGAGGGCGATTTGGTGTGGGATACCAACAAACCCAACGGGCAGCCACGGCGAGCGTTAGATACCAGCCGTGCTCGAGAAAAATTTGGGTTTGAAGCACAAACAGATTTTGAAGAAGGTTTGCAACAGACGATTGACTGGTATCGTGAACATCGAAAGTAATTCATTAGACTGATGGAAAACACTCAACTGCAAAAGAATCAGACCCCGGTCACCTATCTGAAACCATCGAAGGGTTGGCTTTCGATTGACTTTAAGGAATTGTGGCGTTACCGTGAATTGGTCTATTTCCTCACCTGGCGGGATATCAAGGTACGCTATAAACAGGCAGTATTAGGGATTGCCTGGGCGGTCCTTCAGCCAGTGCTGACCGTGCTGATCTTCACAGTGGTTTTCGGCATTTTGTTGAAAACACCTTCCCAGGATCTTCCCTACCCATTGTTTGCGATCTCAGCTTTGCTTCCCTGGCAATTATTTGCCAACGCATTACAGCGGTCCAGTATCAGCCTGGTTGGCAATGCGAACTTGATCACCAAGATCTACTTCCCCCGATTGGCGATCCCCTTGTCGGCTGTGATGGCTGCCCTGGTCGATTTTGGCGTTTCTTTTATTGTGTTGATTGCGATGATGGCGTATTATCGCTACATGCCCGGGTGGAATATGTTGTGGTTGCCTGTGATTATCCTGTTTGCGCTTTTAACAGCCCTGGCTGTTGGATTGTGGCTTTCAGCCATCAACGTGCAGTATCGTGATGTCCAACATATGGTGCCCTTCATCGTGCAGGTGTGGATGTATGCATCCCCGATTGTTTACCCCATTGATATCATCCCGGAGGGGATCTGGCGAGTTCTGTACGGCTTGAACCCGATGGTCGGTGTGATCCAGAGCTATCGCTGGGCTTTGTTGGGAGGGGATCAGCCCGATGCGACGATGTGGATCTCGGTATTGGTGGTGATCATCTTGCTGGTGAGCGGATTATTCTATTTTCGGCGGATGGAAAAGACCTTCGCCGATATCGTCTAGAGGTTTATGTCAGAAATAGCCATTCGCGTTGAAAATATCGCCAAACAATACCGTATTGGGCTCCTGCAAGAGCGGCCCGACACGCTGCGAGATTTGGTGACGAGCAATGTACAGCGGGCTGGTCGCTGGTTCAAGCGTGGTGACGAGTCACGCTCTGAGGGGCCTTCATACATTTGGGCGTTGAAGGACATCTCCTTCGAGGTGGAACGCGGCCAGGTGTTGGGGATTGTGGGCAGGAACGGTGCAGGTAAAAGCACTTTGTTAAAGATACTATCCAGAGTCACTGATCCGACGATGGGATACGGCGAAATCCATGGACGGGTTGGCTCTCTGCTGGAGGTTGGGACGGGTTTCCATCCGGAACTTTCCGGTCGTGAGAACATTTACCTTAATGGAGCCATCCTGGGCATGCGCCGCGAAGAAATCGATCGGAAATTCGATGAAATTGTCGCTTTTTCGGAGGTTGGCAGGTTCATTGATACACCGGTCAAACGCTTTTCGAGTGGGATGTATTTGCGCCTGGCTTTTGCTGTGGCAGCTCATCTTGAGCCGGAGATCCTGGTTGTTGACGAGGTCCTCGCGGTGGGTGATGCTGAATTCCAGCGCAAGTGCCTGGGCAAGATGAGCGATGTTGCCCAGGAAGGGCGTACGGTATTGTTTGTGAGCCATAATATGTCCGCTATCCTGCGGTTGACGCAGGAGACGATTGTTCTTGACCAGGGCAAGATGGTGATGCGAGCGCCTACATCGGATGCGGTGGATCATTACCTGAATATGGGACTCACAAAACAGGGCGAGCGCACCTGGTCTGATGAGGATATTTTCAATCACAAAGGGCCATTCATCCCGGTTGCGCTGCGGGTATTAAACCCGGAGAAACAGGTGGTTGACACGGTTATCGCGGCAGAAGGCTTCTCAATTGAAGTTGAATATCAGCTAAGCGAGGATATTAGCGGTTTGCGGGTGGGGATCTACATGATGACCACTCGCGGTGAATTTGTCTTCACCAGTTTTGATACCGATGCTGAGCACATGTTTGACGAGCACACCACTCGCGCCTCGGGACGCTATATCAGCCGCTGTGAAATCCCACCGGATTTGATGAATGAGGGTCGCTATGTGCTGGGGGTCAATGCCAGTTCTTACCGTATTCAACGTTATTTTCAGGATGATAAAGCGCTCACCTTCACCGTGGATGCCACCGGTGCGCCTGGGATGCAATGGCCTGAACCACGCCTCGGACCGGTACGGCCGAAACTGGACTGGTCGATTGGGAAGGTCGGACGATAAATGCTGAGTCGGCACAATTTCAAGAGAATACTGGCGCAGTTGCCTTTTACTGTTGAACTCTACTGGCATCTGATTCAGCGCCATAAGCTGTGGCAGGCGCATTTTAACCTGGACCTGTTAACGGCTGTTCTCCCCCAAGCAACACAACAGGCTGAGGAAACTCGCCGGCAGCGAAAGTTGGGTAAAAAAGTGTTTATTTTTGCTTCGCTGCATTACTGGATTGAATACGCGGCCCTGTTAGGTGTTGCGCTGGCCGGTCGTGGATATCAGGTAACCCTGTCTTTTTTACCCTACGCCAGTTGGGAGGAGCCGATAGAGAAATTTGACCTGCGTCGCCAAAACCTCTACGCGCGCGATGTGCTCAGAGCAGCAGGTTCGCTGCTGCAGGTGCAGTCTCTACTGGATGTTAAGCCGTTTTCGCGGCAACTGCCGTTGGAGATAAAACAAGCGGTAGAACAGGTGAGTATTTTTGATACACAATATGCGTTACAGATGGAAGACATCACCCAAAAAGGGGCGCTTTTTCAATTGCGATACGAACGTAATCTGGATGCTGCGCTGAATGCGCGGGCATGGTTGATGGCGCATCAACCCGATGTGGTGATTCTCCCCAACGGCACCATCCAGGAGATGGGCGTGGTTTACCAGGTTGCCCGGCATCTGAACCTGAACACAGTGACCTTTGAATTCAGCGAACAACGCGAGCGCATCTGGCTGGCCCAGGATTCCGAGATCATGCGGCATAATACGGATGGGCTTTGGGCAGCGCGAGGTCAGGAACCACTGGATGAGACGCAATTAAATCAACTGCAAGACCTGTATTCAGCACGGGTGGATTCAAAAATCTGGCAGAACTTCACGCGTCAATGGCAGGAGACCGCCACCCAGGGCGGCGCGGCTGTGAAGGCAGCGCTTAACCTGGATGACCGGCCGGTTATACTGCTGGCGGCAAATGTTCTTGGCGATAGTCTAACCCTGGGAAGGCAGGTGTTCAGCAAATCCATGGCGGAGTGGGTTGAACGCACCTTGCGTTATTTTATGGATCGTGATGATGTTCAGCTCATTATTCGTATACACCCTGGTGAACTGCTGATCAAGGGAACATCCCTTGCGACTATCATTAAATCGATCATGGGTGAACTCCCGGCGCATTTTCACCTGGTTGAAGCGCAGGCGAAGATCAACACCTATGATCTTTTAGAGATCACTCGCCTGGGGCTGGTGTATTCCACCACGGTCGGGATGGAGATGGCCATGCGTGGCCTACCGGTGATTATTGCCGGACAAACCCATTACCGGGGTCGGGGTTTCACCAACGATCCGACTTCCTGGGATGCTTACTTCGGGCTGCTGGATGAGAAATTGGCTGATTTGCAATCTGCACAATTGACCCAGGATCAGGTTGAACTGGCCTGGCGCTATGCTTACCTGTTCTTTTTCGACTTTCCGAAACCTTTTCCCTGGCATCTCCTTGACCTGGAAGATGATCTTCGCGCTCGACCGATGGCTTATGTTTTAAGCGCTGAAGGTGATCAAAAATACGGACCAACCTTTGATGCCCTGACCGGTACGCCCCTGGCCTGGTAACTGCGTCAACTGCGCGAGCCGAACTCAATATTTAGAAAGCCGGTTTTTACATCCAATATGAGCGAAGATAATATCAAACAGTCTGTTCGAGAATTTTATGACCGGGTTGGCTGGCAGTTCATCGGTGAGACCCTGTACCAGAATGCCCAGTATGAGGACTTACGCCCGGTTTCACAGGAGTACCTGCACCGCTGCCACATGCGAGTAAAACGTCACCTGGCACAGGAAGGAACCTATTACCTGGATGCGGGCTCCGGTCCGGTCCAGTATCCGGAATACCTGCTCTATTCCGAAGGTTACCGGGCGAGGGTTTGCATGGACATCTCGATTGTTGGTCTTAAAGAGGCGCGTTTACGCCTGGGCGAGCATGGTTTTTTTGTGGTGGGAGACATTGTCCATTTACCGTTTAAATCGGATACCTTTGATGGCATTTCTGCGTTACACACGATCCATCATGTGCCAATGGACGAAAAGGGAAAGGCTTTCGACTCGCTGTATCGTGTGCTTAAACCTGGGCGGAAAGCGGTGGTGGTGGATGGATGGACGCATGCGCCCTTGATGAAGCCTCTGAAAAAACTTATGGCTTTTGTCAAGCGTGTAAGGACCTGGCGAGAAAAAAGGGCAGATCAGAAAGACGCAAGCATAAACGACCGCGGCGATATGCCAGGCGCAGAATCTAAAGAGACCGAAAGAAAAGTTTCACCTCCTCAAGCTGGGACCTTTGTGGATAAATTTGATGTAGACGGTTTGATCAATCTGTTGAAAGATCGAATGCCATTTGAAATCCTGGTTTGGCGGAGTGTCAGTGTGGCCTTCCTGCGATCTGTGATTTACCCAGACTGGGGCGGCAAGTTCTGGTTGAGGATGATTTACTGGTTAGAGGAACGCTTCCCCCGGCTGTTGGGCCGCATTGGGCAATACCCGCTCATTGTCATTCACAAACCGGATGAGGCAGCGCCTAAAAACCCATCTGAAGTATAATTTTTAGCAAAACTTCCAGGAGATCAAAATGGATTGGACCAAACAACATATACTGGTGACCGGTGCGACAGGGTCCTTCGGCAGGAAATTTGTTGAAGTAATGATGAATGAATATCACCCGGCCCGTTTGATCGTCTACAGCCGGGATGAACTCAAACAGCACGAGATGCGAACTGCTGGCTTTGTGCACCCCAATTTGCGTTATTTTATCGGCGATGTGCGCGACCGGGAACGCATGCGACGTGCCTTCAACGGCGTTGACCTGGTGGTACACGCGGCAGCGCTCAAACAGGTGCCGGCTTGTGAATATAACCCGATGGAAGCCGTTAAAACGAATATCCTGGGCAGCAGCAACGTCGTGGATGCCGCCCTTGATGCAGGGGTTAAGAAGGTTCTGGCGCTCAGCACAGATAAGGCTGTCAATCCGATTAATCTGTATGGCGCCACCAAGCTGGCAGCCGAGAAATTATTAATCCAGAGCAATGCTTATGCTGGTGGAAAAGCCACACGCTTCAGTTGTGTGCGTTATGGCAACGTTGTCGGCTCACGCGGCAGCGTGGTGCCGCTCTTCATCCAGCAGCGGGAAAAGGGCGAAATTACCCTTACGGATGATCGCATGACCCGTTTCTGGATCTCCCTTGAACAGGGCGTGCGGTTTGTGATCAACTGCATTGAAAACATGCAGGGTGGTGAGGTCTTTGTCCCTAAAATCCCCAGTATGAAAATGATTGACCTGGCAAAGGCGCTTGCCCCAGGGGTGCAAATTCGTACCATCGGCATCCGACCGGGCGAAAAACTGCACGAGGTGTTGATTTCAGAGGACGAAGCCCGCACAACTGTTGAGCTGGCGGATATGTACGTGGTTCAGCCACAAGCTGCCTTATGGTTTGGGTATGATTGGTCTAAAAAAGGATCTTCGCTGCCGGAAGGCTTCCATTATGCCTCGGACAATAACACCGAATGGCTTTCCGTGGAGGAAATTCAGGCAATGGTAAGCGCCATCGAAAGTGAAACCAACCACGGAGGCTTATAAAATGCGTTTGTTGGTGACTGGCGCCAGTGGGCTTCTGGGCTTGAATTTGAGCCTGGTTGCGGCTGCCCGGGGTCATCATGTGGTCGGACTCACGCATCAACATGGTCTGAGCGGCGTGCCTTTTGATACGCATTCAGTGAACCTGCTGGAGTCCGGGGAGGCGCTGCTGGCGATTGACAGATCCAGACCAGAAGCTATCATCCATTGTGCGGCCATTGCCGATTTGAACCTGGCGGAGAGCAATCCTGAACTTGCGCGCCAGATGAACCGGGACCTGCCCGCTGAACTGGCTGGCGCTGCCGCGCGTTGGGGTATTCCGCTGATCCACATCTCGACGGATGCCGTTTTTGATGGCCTCAGCGGCGGCTATGCCGAAGATGCGCTGACCAATCCGCTGAGTGTTTATGCCCGGACGAAACTGGAAGGCGAAACTGCGGTCTGCGAAGCATACCCTCAGGCGATTATTGCCCGGGTGGTGTTCTTTGGCTGGAGCATGTCCGGTCAGCGCAGCCTGGCAGAATTTTTCTTCAACAATTTGCATGATGGACAGCGGGTCAAAGGCTTTACGGACACGCTCTTCTGTCCACTGTACACGGAAGATCTGGCGGAAACCCTTTTAGAGATGTTGGCGGCAGGGCTATCAGGACTCTATCATGTGGTCAGCCCAGAACACCTGAGCAAATACGAGTTTGGCGCTCGTATCGCTGAACGTTTTGGATTTAACGCTGAGTTAATCGAACCCATTCGCATGCTCGAGATGGCACGCGGTGCGCCGCGGGCGTTAAACCTGACCTTGAAACCTGATAAAGCCCAGGCTGCCCTTGGTCATCCGCTGCCCTCGGTGTCCGCCGGGATAGAGCGTTTATTTCAACGCTGGCAGGAAGGCTATCCAGACGCACTGCGGGCGTATGCATCTCGATGAGTTCAACATAACCGATTACGGGATAGGAGCTACGATGGACCTGAAAATTGTTGATCGCCTGATTGGCGATGCGCACCCCACCTATTTTGTCGCCGATATTGCCGCCAACCATGATGGCAGCCTGGAGCGCGCCATGCTGCTAATTCGCCTGGCAAAGGAGGCTGGTGCGGATGCCGCCAAATTCCAGAACTTCCAGGCGCCGAAGATCGTATCGGATTATGGTTTCACCCACATGAACGCCCAGGTTTCTCACCAGGCCGGGTGGAAAAAGTCGGTTTCGGAAGTGTATGCGGAGGCTTCAATTCCCTTTGAGTGGACGCCGGTGCTGAAAGCGACTTGTGATGAGGTGGGGATCCATTATTTCTCCTCACCCTATGACTTTGAAGCCATAGATATGCTGGATGACTATGTGCCTGCTTACAAGATCGGTTCGGGCGATATCAACTGGATTGAAGCCGTCGAGTGCATCGCCAACAAAGACAAGCCGGTGCTGCTGGCAACCGGCGCATCGAATATCGGGGATGTCCAGCGGGCGGTGCACGCCATTTTGGAGATCAACCCACGGCTGGTCTTGATGCAGTGCAACACCAATTACACCGCCGAAGACGGCAACTTTGACAACATCCATTTGAACGTCCTCAAAACCTATCGGACGATGTTCCCCGATGTGGTTTTAGGTCTGTCAGATCATACTCACGGGTATGCGACGGTGCTGGGGGCGGTTGCCCTGGGGGCACGAGTGATTGAAAAGCACTTCACCGATGATAATGATCGTGTTGGACCGGATCACCCCTTTGCCATGAACCCTGTGTCCTGGGCAGAGATGGTCAGGGCAACCCGTCAACTGGAAAGAGCGATGGGTTCCGGTGATAAGTTCGTGGCTGCCAATGAACAGGAGACGGTCATCATTCAGCGGCGTTGTTTGCGAGCCTCTCGAGAAATTGAACCGGGTGAGGTGATCACCCGGGAGATGATCGATGTCCTTCGACCTGCCACACCGGGCGCGATTTTGCCCTACGAAATCAATGCTGTAATTGGGTTAACTTCCCTGGTGCGGATTCCAGGCGGTCAGGCCCTGTACTGGACCCAATTTGGCGAGTCGTAAACGTATTTTGACTGTGAACTGCAGGAGAATCGAGGCCTGATGCGGGTTCTTTATTTCACAGCGCAGGATAGCCCCCATGACCGGCGATTTTTATCCGCCCTTGCTGAGACTCCTCTCGAGATGTTCAGCTTGCGCATGCACGCCTGTGAACCTGATACACCCATGAAGATTACAGAACTGACCTGGAGGGATGGACAGCCGGATTGGTCACATTGGAAAGGGTGGCAGGCAGGCGTTCATCAACTGCAGGGCATCCTGACGGATTTACAACCAGACCTGGTCCATACTGGCCCGATACAGGGCCCAGCCCTAGCAGTAGCACTGGCTGAATTTGAACCGCTGGTGAGCATGTCCTGGGCGTTTGACCTGCTGCGGAATGCTCGGCGCAGTCCCTGGATGCGCAGAGCCACTCAGTGTGTCCTGGATCGCAGCGCAGTTCTGGTCGCAGACTGTCAGACGGTCGCTGACCGAGCAGCCGGTTACGGATTCCCGCGCGAGTGGATGGTTCTTTTACCCTGGGGGGTGGATTTGGATCATTTTTCGTCAGACCAGGCAGGAGGAGCCGGGCAGGTGCTCAAACATGACCTGGGCTGGCAGGGGCAGTTCGTCCTTTTTTGCAACCGTACCTGGTCTGTGCCCTATGGAGTAGACGACCTGGCGCGAGCTTTTTTAATTGCCCACCGCTGCCGCCCTGATCTGCGCCTGTTGCTCGCAGGGGATGGACCGCAGTCAGAACGAATTCGAAACATTTTAGCCCCTGCGGGCGATGCTGTATACTTTCCTGGATGGGTCACCCATGAGGAATTGCCTGCTTTTTATGGGGCTGGCGATTTGTTTATCAGCCCTTCGCACTGTGATGGCTCCTCAGTATCCCTGCTGGAGGCGCTGGCTTGCGGACGACCGGTCCTGGTTTCCGACATTCCCAGCAATTGCGAATGGGTCAAGCCCGGTGAGGTGGGTGATCTGTTCAGTGATGGCGATATCAATGCATTAGCTATTCAAATCCTGAAGCTGGTTGATGATTCAGACCTGGCTGCTTATGGCAGGCGTGCCAGGCTGCTGGCGGAGGAACGCGCAGATTGGAGAGTTAACTTTCCCAAACTGCTGAGTGCCTATCAATTATCACAGGGGTGAACCTTTTTCTTCGGCAGACGCGATCTTTTTCAACCGGTAGCAGAACAGGTCGAAATGCGATAGAATGCAGTGGCGTTTATTAACGGAGAAAAAAGATCATTATTGGTAAAACTGCTTATGAAAAAAAACCCTTTTCATTTTATTTTAGTCATGCTGATCCTGGCAAGCCTGGCCTGTAACTTTCCCTTTCAGAGACCGGCTGCAGACGATCAACCCGTACACGGACCCCTGCCAGGGTTCCGGGAGGAGAGCCGGGTGGTTGATCAAGACCTGATCACCCTGGCGGTGCCCGAATCGTATTATGTAGGCAGTTCTGTTACTGAACTGACTGACCTTGTTGAAGGGCTTGGTGTGGTGCCGGTTAGCCTGGACAACCTGTCGGGTTACGCCGGGGCTGATATTCTCCTGTGGGGCTATGATGAGGGCAGCGCTGCCGTTGTTCCAACCAGTTTTGTGGTTATTAAGAATAAAGATTACGCCATCATGCCCCTGGACTTGCTTTCAACCCTGGTGGGCGTGTTGTTAGGAAACAACGTTGAAATCCTGCAGGAAAACCGACTGACGATTGCCGGGCGTGACACCCTGCGCTGGATCACCCTCACCAGTCAAGCCGGGCTGGAACTGACCCAGGCGGTGTACGTGTTTAAAGATTCGGGGGTGATTTACCTGATTGGGTTCAATGCCGATCAGCAGGAAGTGTCTGCCCAGTTGGACAATTACGATGCCATTGTGGCTTCTCTGCGGATTGAGGATTTGGAGTAAATTCACAGCATATGCCTGCCAGAGATTCCTCAGTTGTAGCCATTATCCAGGCCCGCATGGGTTCCAGCCGGCTGCCGGGTAAAGTTCTTAAGGAAGTTTGCGGAAAGCCAATGCTCGTTCGCCAGGTGACCCGGGTACGGCGTGCAAGCAGCATCGGGCAGGTGGTTGTTGCCACTACGCTTGACCCGGAGGATAACCGCATCGCCCAGATGTGCCGAAAATTTGG
>JAKPNN010000043.1 GCA_029548365.1 Chloroflexota bacterium | reverse complement strand
TTGGCGCGCACGGCAAAGCGTTTGTGCGGGCGGATGCCGCCCTTGGGCGTCATGAAGGGCGGGTTGGCTAAAATCACGTCAAAGGTCTCATCCCAGCGGTCCTCGGTGGTGAGGGTGTCGTATTCGTGGATGGTGGGGTTGGGGAACTGGTGCAAATACATATTGACGCGCGACAGGCGCACCATATCGGGCGAGATGTCATAGCCGACGAAGTTTTCCGTCAGGCGCTGTTTCTGATCGGGGGTCAGCGGGTTATCGCGGTGTTTTTCGGTGATATGCTTGTAAGCCGAAATTAAAAAGCCGGCGGTGCCGCAAGCCGGGTCGAGCACGCTGTCGTGCAGGCCGGGGTTTACACAGTCAACGATGAAGTCGATGATGTGGCGCGGCGTGCGAAACTGCCCGGCTTTGCCCTGGGTGGCGAAGATGGAAAGCAGGTACTCGTAGGCGTCGCCCAGATCTTCGCTGTGGTCGTAGGTGAAGCCGTTCATCTCCTTCAGAAACAGGTTCAGGGTTTCGCTGTCGCGGTAGGGCAAAAAGGCGCCCTTGAACACATCGCGAAACAGTTGGGGGATGAAGGGGTTGTTCGACATGCCCTCCAGCGCCCGCACGTACAGGTCCAGCCGTTGGATACCAGAGAGCTTTTTATCCATCAGTTTCGACCAGGCAAAGCCCTCGTAGCCATTATTGAAAAAGGAAGGTTTGCCGCCCAACTTCACTGAGATCTGGTCCATATCGTCCATAAACTTGTAGATCATGGCAAAAGTGATCTGTTCCACCTGGGTTTTGGGGTCGGGCACCTTGCCAACCAGGATGTCGCGGGCGTTGTCGATACGGCGTTTGGTTTCAGCGTTGAGCATGGGATTCCTTGCGCCCCTCAGGGCAAATAGGTGTTGATGGAGATGTATTCTTTGATGTAAGCCGGCACCAGCCTGAGCCATTGATCCAGCGCCAGCAGGTCATTCAATGAAAGTTTAGGGTTGCTGGCCAGTTCTGCGTAATTACCCGCGTCGATGATCCTGCGCACCTCGGCATCGGTCAGGTAAGCGTGCATATAGTTGCGAATCCGCACAATATTTTCGGGCTCGGGCTTATGGATGGCGACAAACTTCTGGAATTCTTCATCCAGGAGTTCATCGCGTGTCTTAAAGCGGTCGATCAAGCCGAAGATGCGCATGAGCACTTCCTTCCAGGTCAGCCGGCGGTCCAGCCCCTCCGACCGGATCAGCTTTTCGATGGTGACATAATCTTCGGGCTTGTCGGCATAATTCTCGCGCAGCAGGTGCACGGCATGCTCCCACTGCCTGTCCACCACGGCCTGCACCAGCTCGGGGTCATCCAAAATGGGCCGGGAGAAGCGCTCAAAGAGTTTGCGGTCGATCTTCATGCCGTCCAAACCGATGGCCTTCTCTTCCAGGGACTTGAGAGGATCAGGGACAAAAACTTCAGCGCCTTCCGGTTCGGTATACGTCGCCTCTCCGTTATCTGAAACTCTGGCGCTTACCCGGGGCAGTTTGATGACTTCGTCATAGTTGAATTTATCTTCAAAGTATTCACAGTTGGCAAAAAAGTCGAAGAGTTTGAAGTGCGCTTTGTGTTTGACGATTTCTTCCACCCGATGGCCATCTTTATACGGGTATGTAAAATCCCAGCGGCGGGTGCCCCTGCCCTTGATCTGGATAAAATCCGTGGGCGAGAAGATCGGGCGCATCATCGCCAGGTTGAGGATGTCCTGACAGTCGTAACCGGTGGTCATCATGCCCACGGTAACGCAGGCGCGGGTTTTGCTGGATTTATAACCATCCAAAAAGCGGGTGTGCCCGTTGAGGTTGTTGTTGGCAAAGCTGATGCTGTATTCCTGCGCGCCGGGGATATTAGAGGTGATCTGCACGGCAAAGTCAGAATTATATTTGTCCGGGAAATATTTATGCGCCAGCTCGTTCAGGAGCTGCGTCACCCTGGAGGCGTGCTCCTGGCTGACGCAAAAGATGATCGACTTGCCGATCTCCCCGCTGAGGGGGTCGCGCAGGGCATTCGCCAAAAAGGTCTGGCACAACTCCAGGTTGGTCAGGTCCGAAAAGAAGGTGCGCTCAAATTGGCGCTGGAAGAAAACCAGTTCCTGTTCTTCGCCTTCCTCGTTGATCACCGTGACGGCGTAGCCCTGGTTTGAGAGCAGTTGGGTGGTGATCTCGGTGCGGGCATCCACCACCACAGGGTTGACCAGGTAACCATCGCGGACGCCATCCACCAGGGAGTAGCGATAGGTGGGCTCGCCCTGTTCACAGCCGAAGGTTTTATAGGTATCCAGTAGCTGGCGGCGCTCCCAGGCGCGCGGGTCACGCTGGCTGAGGGTGGCGGGGTCAATATTCTTGATGTAGTCCTTGGGCGTGGCGGTTAAACCGAGTTTAAGACCGACAAAATACTCAAACACCGCCCGGCTGTTGCCGTTGATCGAGCGGTGGGCTTCATCGGAGATGATCAGGTCGAAGTCGGTGGGCGAGAACAGGCGCATGTATTTATTGTCAAATTCAAGCGATTGCACGGTAGTGACCACGATCTCCGCTTTGCGCCAGTCCTGCCGGTTTTCTTTGTAGATGACGGTCTGGTAATCCTTTTTCAGCAACTGGTCAAAGTTTTTGTAGGCTTGATTTTCCAATTCAAGGCGGTCGACGAGGAACAGGATGCGACGGGCGTTGCCGGTGCGCAAAAAGAGCTTGATCACCGCGGCGGCGACCAGAGTTTTACCGGTTCCGGTTGCCATCTCAAACAGGAAGCGGTCGTTACCCTCGCCGGCGCTTCTTTGCAGGGCGTGCACGGCTGCCAGCTGGTACTTGCGCAGGATGCGCAAGCCCTGGTCAGTGATGAATTGTGGGCGTTGATCAGGGTTCAGCCAGCGGGGGTCGTTTGTAAAGCCGGGCAATTGAGATTGGGCGATATAATCCTCGGTGACGGGCTCACGCGCCAGGGCTTTGGGGTTGGGCTTGAACCGGGTGCGGTGTTTGACGGACTCCAGGCGGGGGAATTCGGTAATCACCTCGGGGTTGCCGCGCTCCAGGTCCCAAAAATAGTGCAGGTTCCCATTGGAAAGGATGATGAAGCGCACATTTTGGGAACGGGCATATTTACGCGCCTGCTCTTTGCCGTCTAAGGGGGATTTTTCTTCGCGCTTGGCTTCCAGGACGATAAAGGGGAAGCCGTCCTCATCCAGCAGGAGGAAGTCCACATAACCGGCTTTGAGTTTTTCAAAATTTCTACCCAGGTTATCGATGTCAGCTTTTTTAAGCGAAGTTTTGCCCTCGAGGATGATATTGGCGCTGCCCTCGGGCGTGTCGAAAAAGCGCCAGCCAGCCTTTTCCAGCATCCGGTTGATTTTGATACGAGCGATTGCTTCGTTCATAATTGTTCTGCCCCGTGTGTCAGGTGATGATTAAATTATAACATGGGGTATGCGATGTATGGGTGGTGAGTGGTGAATGGGAATCAGGAATTCGGAAGTAGGGATCAGGGATCAGGGATCAGGTTTTTTCCTTCGTGTTCTTTGTGGTTCAAAACAGGGATAACCGCCGGATTGATGCATCATCCACAGAAGTATTGATTTGCCGTTCACCCGTAGGGG
>JAKPNN010000009.1 GCA_029548365.1 Chloroflexota bacterium | reverse complement strand
GGCTTTGTCCGGTTGTACGGATCACCATCAGGTGGTCAGCGCCATGCCAGGCAGCCATGCGCATCCTCCGCAGGTCATCTTCAAATCGGCCTGAGGCAATTTCAGTTGTAACAACACATTCTGGTTGCGGATCAATATAGTCAAAATATTTTGAAGCGGGCAATCCAATACTGTTTTTCAAGGGCTCCGACATATTTCTGAAGTGAAAGGGCCCCATATCAACACCATCTTCCATGACCTTGCGCCACACCCAACCCTTGCGAATTGGATGATAATCCTCAAGGCCTTCAAGGATGGCTTCGATATCCATCTTTTGTTGAGGGTCTAAGGGTTTTTGGGTTGTCATGGTTTAACCTCCTCAAACAGTCCACCTAACACATCTTTGTCTTCAAGAATTGCAGCAGCAGCTCCGCTAACGTCCGTACCAAGTTTATCAGCCAGGCGCAGCAAAACATGCCCGGCCCCTTTCCCCAGCAGCCCTGCCTGTAAAATGCGGTCCACAACGCCATGAGCGCTCAGGCTATCGATACCCATGCGCAGTAGAATTGAACGCTCAATCGATGGCGATGTATGCGTTCGCGCCAGGTCTGCAATCGGTTCAACAATTTGGTCACACAGCTCCCAAAAGCGAGCCCTTAGCTCCTCATCAGACATGGCCTGGTATTTTTCCCGGCGTTCTTCGAACCGGGCAATACGTTCATCGGTCATTTTTGTCTCTCCTTATCATTTATTTTCAAACACATCATAATATATTTCGCTTTCCAACAAATATGGACCCGGTTTGATGTTAAGAACATACATCAAACCAGATCATTTATTTACAATTTAGCCATTTCATTCTCTATCCAGGCAGCTGACACTTTTAGATCATCTGCCAAGAATTGAATATCTCCAAGTCCCCAGTTTTCAGGCGGGTAGAGTTTGGCGGCATTATTCAAATATGAACGTCGCAATCGGTCCATATCCTGAACCTTGCCCCGTACCTGCTCCAATCGTTCTGGGATCACAATAGATTTGCCAGGAACGTTATCCTTTGGGTCACCGCGTCGCACTTCAATCCCATTCTCACGGGCAAAACTAAGCTGGCTGTTTTGGTGCTTGCCGGCACCGGTGTATTCTGTTTCCTGCACCACAACGATCTGGTCCTCGTCCATTTGCCGTGCCAGGGTAATGGCTGCCGTCAGGCTGGTATTTCCTGCTGGACCTCGTTCTAAACCTTCCATTTTCGCAAGCAGTTCAGTCGCATAGAACACTTCGCCCTGGGTCACCAGCTGATATTCATCCATATACCGCAGCGAACGTGCAGCGTTGCGAGGTACATCAACCCGATCGGGCCAGGTTGAAAAAGGAATACCAAACCCGGTATGCCCGGTGGTAAAGGATTTCCGGTTAAAGTCATGGTCAGACGCCATATGCAGCCCGCTCAAATCCACCGAGCAAGCCACAATCCGGGTATCTGTGCAGCCTTCTGCCAATAAGCCCCTGGCTGTACCAGTCAGGTTTCCGCCGCCAGCATGGGTGATCACTACCGCATCTGGGGCTTTGCCATATTCAGCGCGTACCTGCCGGGAAATTTCAACGCCTAAACTCTCCACGCCGCGAATCCCAAAGGGCGTGTACAAACTGGCATTGAAAAAGCCAGTTTCTTCCAGGGTACGCAACAGGTAATAAAACAGCTCAGGTCCCACAGAGAGTTTAAGGACTTCAGCACCATATGCCTCACATTTACGTCCCTTCTCAATGATCTCAGGTTGCCCAACTCCTCGGCTGTCAAATACCTCTTGCAAGATGATCGCTTTTAAGCCTCGCTGGGCAGCTTGCGATGCTACAGCTGCACCATAATTGCCGCTAGTGGCTGAAATCAACCCTATAAAGCCCTTTTTAGCTGCTTCATATGCGCTGATTGAAGCCCGCCTGGCTTTAAAACTCCCTGATGCATTCGCTGCTTCATCCTTAATGAGAATTCTTGCACCTTTGCCCGGTTCAGAAATGCGCCGCACAGCACGGGTGAGGTTGCGTAGTTCAAACAGGGGGGTGTTGCCAACTTTAGTTTCATGCTGGATGCGGGCAACATCCTCAAGCGAGTAACCCGTCGCTTCCATCATCCTTTCATAATCAAATGCAATCGGTGATTGGACGAAATCATCATAGTCCATCCCCATGGAAGCCTTCATGATTTCGTTCTTTCGGCTCATAACGGCTTCGT
>JAKPNN010000022.1 GCA_029548365.1 Chloroflexota bacterium | reverse complement strand
GCCGGCGGGCGTCAATGCCGCGCACCTTGAGCGTTCCATCCTGGAAGACGCCAAAATAACGGTTGGCGACCGGGCGTTGTTTGTTCTGGCGCGAGCCAACGAACACCACCCAGCGATAGATTCCATCCAGGGAGATGGGCAAACCGGTGCGTCCCTGGATTTCCAGCAGCAGGGGCTGGATCTCCTCGGGCTGTGTTTTTTCAGGGTGCTGCACCCATAACCCATCCACATAAAGCTGAATAACCTCATAGCCCAGGTCCTCTGCGGCCTCTTTGGCGCGCAGAAGCGCCTCGCGACCGTAGGCAGTGACGGCCTGGTGGGCTTCAATACGTCCGAAGCGCGCATTTTTGTAGCCTAGGTAGCCAAAACAGGTCACCAGCAGCCACTTCAGTGCTGATGAACGGTTTTTAAAGCTTTTTCGGTAGGGGTCCCAAGGGGGGGCGCTGGCCAGGTGTTTTTTTATCTCGATGCGTTTTTCCAGTAGCGGTCGCAGCGCCTTGGGGATCAGTCCCTCATGGCTGGCGTCGATGGACAGCCCCAGGGCGGGGACCAGGTTATCTCCTGCAGGGTCGGGCAGGATTGTCTCCGGCGAGATGTTGAAGTGCACCATGATGGCCGGGTACAGGGAGACGAAGTCAATTTCGGCCACGTTTTTGTGCACGCCGATTTTGGGTTGATAAACCAGCCCACCCTGATCCGCAGAAAACAGGTTGGCAGCCGGTTTGAGCATCTCCGCCTGCTGCTTTTGCCAGGGCACGAGGATGCCCTCCCGCAGGGCGGTGAGCATCTCGATGGATGAGATGCCGGTACCGGGCGAAACACGTGCAGCGGTCTGCAGGGACAGGGCGGTCACCCGGCTGACTTCGATGGTCCCTTCCAGGGCATAATCCTTCCACAGAACGGCATTCTGGCGGTCGATGTGGCAGCGCCCAAACAGGTGGATCTGCTGGCCGCGATAGACGATCTGCCCGTAGGAGAAATAGGTGCGCTCATCCTGCCAGCGGGTTCCCCGCCCGGGTTCGCGGTTCAAGCCCAGGGGAATATGGTATTTATCAGAATTGTGCAGCAATTGCGGCAAGAGCCAGGTGTCGCCGTAATCCGTCAGCAGCAGGTCGGGGTCATAGCGTTGGATCAGTGCCCGCAGGTTGGCCAGCAGAGGGCGGGGGGTGGCCAGATCAAAGCGGTAGGTTTCGCCTGCGACCTCGACCAGCAAGCTTCGCGGGACAGCGTGATGCGGGGCGACGTCCGGCGTCAGGGTCATCACGCGCAGGGGAATGGGTTGCGGCTTTAATGTCCAGGCATCCTCCAGGACTTTGATCTCGATCAGTTGATGAGCCTCATCGGCGACGACGCGACAGCGCGCCAATGGGAAGGCACCTGTATCGGAGGCAAAGCGCAGGGAAATCTGTAGGTCGGCGTCGGCGTATTCCAGGTTGGGGAAACGGTTGGCGGTTTGCTGAAAGATTTTGCGCGCCTCGTAGGGATTTTTAACGGTGACACCCAGCGCTCTCACCGGTCTACGTTTAAACACGTCCATGCGCTGCGTTCGGCTGAGGCTGATCTCGTGCGGACGGCTGCCGAGGTTCTGCCAGAGGGCGCGCAGTTGGGCGCCTTCACCCAGCGCATAAAAGGTGACCGGGAAGGAATGCCAGAGGCGCCAGCGCGGCCCCTGCTCATCGATAAAATACAGCACCAGGCCTTCACGCGGGTCCTCGAACAGGTCGAGCAGCCAGCCGGTAAACTCAGGCATGCATGGACTCAAGCGTTGCGACGATTTCGCGCAGGCGCATGACTTCTTTGTGTTCCTCGAGGAGCATGGCCATCAGGAAGGTTTCAAAGGGCAGTGCGTGAGCGGCATAGGCTGTAGCTGAGATGTGCTTTTGCGCGGCGGTGAACAGGTCATCGAAGACGAGTTGATCGCCCCGGCGCAGGGCGCGGCGGAAGCGGGCCAGAGCGGCTTCTTCCTGGTGCATGAGTTGGGTAGCTGAGGGGAGTGTGCGTCCCATAGGGTTCTCCTTGTGTGATCGGTATAGCTATTAGAATAAGGGTAATTGGTGGATGGGTGTTTCCGGGGCCTGCAGTTCCCAGATATCGTGGGCGATCTCGAGCAGGGGGAGCAGCAAGCGCTGGTCTTCGCTGGCAACTGCGCTTGTGCGCGTCCGCGCCCAGATGGCGACCGGTGCGTCCTGGCTAATGCGCCGGAGCAGGTTCAGGCTGCTATCCAGCAGGCGCAGACGCTTGTTGAGATTCACGCTTTCATCCAGGAAGGTGGACAGCAGGTCCAGGACGATGACGGGCGTGTCGTCCATGGGTAGCTCTGCCAGCATGGCGAGCACTTGGTAGCAGGTGAAGGCTCGCGAGAGCAACACCCGTTTGAGTGCGGCATCAATCTGGTGGGTGTGTGCCCGCAGGGCACGGGCCAGGGTGTAAGCATCGAAGCAATTGCCACTGTCGATGACGGTCACCTGCCCGCGCAGCGCCAGGGTCGCCAGTATGGTCATCAAGCTTCCCACGACGGCCCGCGGGGCGACCACCAGGGAGATTTTGCCGGTTTGGGGCGCTGGAAACGTCGTAATGTGTCGATCCATGGGCCCATCTTACGCCGGATGGGCGGGGCTTGCTATGATACTGCGGGGTTAAATGGGGGTGAAAGACGGGTTAACCGGGTGGGTTAACCACTTAAATCCACTTGCTGAAGTCCCAATCTTCCAGCGCCTGGTGCAGCTCGGCCTTGCTGTGCAACTCGAAGCGCTGCAGCAGGTTGCGCAGGTGAGCCTTGACCGTCTGGGGCGAGATCGACAGTCGGGCGGCGATCTGCCGGTTGGTGAAGTTGAGACAGGTCAGCGCGGCCACCTGCTGCTGACGGGGGGTCAGTGCGCGCCAATGGGACAGGTGCGCCTCGGAGACCTGGCGATCGACCAGGGCGTTCTTGAGCAGATCCTGCGCGGCTTGCCGGCGCGAGACCCCGGTCCTGGCGGCGATTTGCTTTAAATAGCGCGCGTTGAGAGGGTCGAGTTCTAAAAGCAGGACGCGTGACAGGTTAGTGGGGTTGAGCCGGCGCCAGGGCGATTTAATCGATGACATGCTCTAATTATAATAGAATGTATGTTCTATTGCAAGGAGGAAAATGAAAGAATATCCATCAGGGTAATTGACCGACCGGAAACTAAAAGGTGTTTGTTTGCGTGATTATGAGGAAAGCGAAATTGGCAAAAAAACTGAGAAAGAGATATAATTGATCTTTACAGCTCAGTTTTCTGGCTTAGGGCTCAAATTGAGAGCCTGGTTGGACAAACGCCGAAATAAAGACCGGGTTCAGACATCTGCAGGATCTGTTTTACTGCGACACTGACCAGGCTGTGACCCTGATTTGATCGACGAGACGATGTTATGGTTGAAGTAGAATACGTACGCGAGACTCGTCCGCAAATTCTGGACGAATTCCACTTTTCGGGGAATTTTCAGCCGCGCACGCCTGAAATTGCCCGGGCTTACGAGCTGGGCAAGAATTTGCATCGCGGTCAACTGCGGCTGAGCGGGGAACCTTATTTTGAAACCCATTGTGCCTGGGTGGCAGAATTTATTGACCGCCTGTTGCAAAATGAAGCCTGGACGATTGCGGCGCTGCTGCATGATGCTGTGGAGGATCAGGATGAGAGCCTGACCCAGATTCAAGATTATTTTCCGGGTCCCCTGGGCAAACATGTGGCTTTTTTGGTTGATGGCGTTACCAAGATGAGTAACCCCCCAGACGGACAGTCACGAGAATTGGAAACCCTGCGGAAAATCGCACGCTTTCGCGATCCGGGGGTTTTTCTTATCAAGCTGGCGGATAAAAGCCATAACATTAAAACGCTTGAATTTATGTCACCGCAAAAACAGCGACAGAAAGCGACCGAAGCTATCCGGGCTTATGGCAAACTGGCGGGTATTTTAAATTGCTATCGCTGGCGGCGCTGGCTTGAAGATATGGCCTTCCCCTTTGCAGAACCAGAAGTGTACAACTTTGTCAGGGGCGAGATCGACCGGGACCCCCGCCTGGAATTGGACTTTATCAATGGGATGCTGGCTGATCTACGGGACCTGATGGAAGCAGAGAGTGTTTCCGGGAAGATCAGGATCATTGTTAATGGCTATTGGCAGGCGTGGCAAAAACTACGCCGAATGGCGCGAGGTAGACGAACCTCGCTGAACGATTTTTCTGACGTGAATGATGTGGTCAGCTTCCGTATGCTGGTTGAGAATGATAATGTTCCGGCTTGTTACCAGCTACTGGCTCGCGTCAACCGTTTATTTAATCGCAACCTGGAACAAGGTAGCTTTGATGATTATATTGCCAACCCCCAGGATGGGTATCGCGCCCTGCAAGTATCCGCATGGATTCCAGGGCGAGGGTCGATTGAAGTGGCGATTACCACTGAAGTGATGGAGGGTGAGAATTTATGGGGGGTGGTGTACGCTCTGCAGAATAAAAAACCGATCACACAGTATAAACCCGTCCAGATTTTTACGCCCACCGGCGGCACTCGCTTTCTGCCGGATAACTCAACAGTTCTGGATGCGGTAGCGTCGATCCAGGATTTCTTGATGGATAAGATCAACCGCGTGGAAGTCAACAATGAACTGCGTGCGCTTGATGCCCAGGTGTTCCCCGGCGATGTGGTGGAAGTGATCACCCAGGGTGCCCGTATTGTGCCTTCAGAAGAATGGCTTAAGTTTTGTAATTTGAAGACTGCACGCATACTCCGTTCGGTACTGATCATGGCTGAGCTAAAACAGATGGCTGCAGAAGGACGCAGGAAGCTAAAACCCCTGTTGATGAAGCGGGGAATCGTTGACCTGGAGGATGTTCAGGTGCAGGAGCGAAATAAGTTTGAGAACCTGTTGAGTACACTGGCAGCAGCCAGCCTGGATGATATTTATTCAGCCTTGGGCGGTGGCGCAATCCTGGAAGTTGATATTGAAGAGGCCTTAGATGAAGTTGGAATTTCTAAGGAAGTTTTGGGCTGGACGACGATCAACGTTGTTGGTCCCAGCCAAACTAACAGACCCGGTGTGTTGGCTTATTTAGCGAACCTGGTATCGGGTTTTGGGGGAAACATCATCCGCACGGTGAATAACACTTTTCAAGACGGTTCTTTCACCCTGCGGTGGGTAATTGATGGAGTGAACGAAGAGAAGAAGCAAAGCTTGTTGCAGGCTTTCCTCACCAGTGAAATTCGCCTTACCAATGTGGAGATTGTTTAGCGTGGTTATGGAATAACTGGTTGAAGTAAAGTAGGGTCCAGCTTGATGAAGACTGTGAAGTGATAGGTGTATTTTTGCTGTCCGTAGGCAAGCTGCGAGAAAAACGACATATGCTGGGTGAGCAGCCTGGCGCTGATGATGATCAATAATGTCATTAAGCAGAGCAATTTTGTTTTTTAATCATCTTGCTCCTCAGGTGGGGCGAGTTCTGCCATTAAAATCCAGGTACCTGCCCGATCGGCTGCGTCTCCTGGAGCACGGTCATAATACAGACGAAAATAGCGGTTGCTGGCGGTGCGGACATCGAAGTAATATCTTCCCACACCCCATGAGCCGCGCTGGCTGGCGGTTTGGGCATGTTCAGGTTGCATGTTATTTGCCATACGACCTCGGCGGGAGAAATTTGTCCATTCCGCCAGGCAAGCAGTGATGATGAATTCATCATTTCGCCAGGTGAATTTATCCGGGCAGGGAGGTTTTTTTATGAGTGCAGGCGGAGATGAAAAGTGGACGGAAATCAGTTCAGAAAAAAATTCGTGAAAGAGTGTTTCATGATCACATTTACAATAAGACCGGTTGGTAAGGGGGACGATGCCCGTTAATAAGAATAAATTTTGATGCTCGGGCGGTTATGATGCCCATTTTTTGCAGGGTGTGTACATCCCGTATGATACCATAAGTGCGCGCCAGGAGGATCTTTTTTGCGCTGATTGAGCCAATGCCAGGAACCTTAAGGAGCTGCGTATAGTCAGCGGTGTTGACCTCAACCGGGGTTTCATGCAGGTGACATTCTGCCCATACTAATTTGGGATCTTTTTCCAAGTTCAGGTTACCCCCAGAGTCGAAAGCCAGTTCTTCGTAGTTAAAATGATAATCCCGCAGCAGGAAAAAAGCCTGGTACAGGCGATGTTGCCGCCAGGAGCTGGCCGGAGGGAGGTTTTCAAAAGGGGTGTGGATCACCGGAGAGAATTTTGAATAATAGGCGCGAGTGATGTGGAAGCGCTGTTTCAGTTTCACAGTGGTGTGCAGCAGGTCGGCGTCTGATTCACCTACAGCGCCGATCACGAACTGGGTGCAACTGGAGGGCCAGCGTCGATTCCAGGCTAGGTGCGGTGACTCGGTTTGGCGAATATCCTCGATCATTTTTAGTGGGCCCAGCAGCTCGGAAAAGAACGATTTATGCGGAGCCAGCCTGCGGAGACTGATTTCGTTTGGCCCTTCCAGGTTGATAGAGACGCGGTCAGCCAGTTGCATAGCACGGAGGACCTGATCTTTCTCGGCACCGGGCATGATCTTCAGATGGATATATTCCTGGTAATGATATTTCTGGCGCAGGATTTCTGCTGTAGCGATCAGCCTGTCCTGGGTGCGGACGCCGCCGCCTGCCATGCCGGAACTTAGAAATAGACCTTTAGCCAGGCCCGCTCGGGTGAGCCTGTCCACTGCTGATGCCAGTTCATCCGGTGACAGGCTGGTGCGGGGTGTGTCTCTACCAGTGCGAAAACAGCAGTAATAGCAATCTTTTTCACAGACGGATGTTTGCATGGTTTTCAGCAAAGGGATTATCTGCCCGTTGGGCAGGCGTGCCTGGGTCACCGGGAAAATTGATCTGAGCACATCCAAATCGACAGCACAATCTGGCGACTGCCTGGAACATTGTATATCCTCTGCAGTCTCGAACGGCATATTGAGCCCGGTCATCTTGATTTTGTCGAACACATCCATGTGTTCATTATAGAACAAATGTTTTATTAATGCAAGGTTGAAACCAAAAAACCCGTGTTAACTCTGAACAAGCACCGGAGCCCGATCTAGAAAATGCAGCCCCACTTAAAAACAGCGTATGGTTTCGCAATTGCGATGCAATTATGTTAAAATCAAATTGACACACACCTGTCATGATTAATTTGAAAAGGAGGTATTATGTGCGGGCGCTTCACATTAACACTCGACCCGGGTGAGATTCAAACCCTGCTCGAATTAGGTCCGTTTGTCCATATTGTTCAACCGCGCTATAACATTGCTCCATCTCAACCTGTGCCAATCGTTAAAAACGCTGACATTCGCGCAGTTGAGCTATACCGCTGGGGCCTGGTACCTTTCTGGGCGGATGATCTCAATATTGGGAACCGCATGATCAATGCCCGCTCAGAAACCGCTCACGAAAAGCCTTCCTTCCGAGCAGCATTCAAGTATCGTCGCTGCCTGATTGTGGCAGATGGGTTTTATGAATGGAAGGCTGAATTGAGCGGGCCGAAAACACCTTTTTTGTTCAAATTGAAGAATGACAATCCCTTTACCTTTGCCGGGTTATACGAGCATAAGGAATTACCCGAGGGCGGCGAATTGCACACCTGTACGATATTGACCTGTGAGCCAAATGACCTGGTGCGGGATGTTCACAACCGCATGCCGGTGATGCTGGATGAAAAGGATCGCTGGACCTGGTTGAAACCGGATACAGATCAATCGGTTTTGCGCGCATTAATGACTCCTTTCCCGGCAGAAGCGATGAAGTGTTTCCCGGTTTCACGAGCCGTTAATTTACCTGAAAATGACCGGCCTGAGGTTGTAGAACCGGTGGTGGGCTAATTTGAGTTTTCAGGGGGATATTGGTTAAATAGTAAAAACTCGTTCTTGACCGGTTTAAATTTTGTGGTAGAATTTTATTCGCTTAACCAAACGCCCTCATCGTCTAGGGGACTAGGACGTGGCCCTTTCAAGGCCAAAACCGGGGTTCGAATCCCCGTGAGGGCACTAGAGAACGACCCGACACAAGGGTCGTTTTTGGTTATTGATTGGTTTCTCACATGTCGTTAATAGATGTTAGCATTAAGCGAAAACCGGGGCCATGGTTCCCGTGAATAAAATAAAACGACCCACCCTGTGGGTCGTTCTGGTTGAATTAATAAACCCCTATGGGTACGGTCCCTCGTTCTTGTAGATTAAATTGGTAGTGGAGCAATCACCGACGACGAGGTGAACGCCCAGGTGATGATGAGCGCGTTCAGGATTGAACCGGTGTATATGTTGCCGGTAGCCTCATACAGAACGCTCCCCATGGGGATCATCAAAGCCAGCAGGACGATCGTAGATTCGAGGTTGATTACAAACCCGACCAGCGCTCCGCCCGGTCCGACGAAGGGGACAAAGCCTGTGGTGAATAGGGGGATGTACTGGATAGCCATCAGCAGTAGGAGCGGTGGAAGTATGACAGCAAAACCGATCAGCGATTTGCGGATGATGGTGTGTAACCAAGATTTTCCTGGTGCAGGACGCAATTGAGCTTGCAGGAGGATGTTGAAATAAATAAATGCGGCCAGGAACATTGGAAAATAAAGCAGCATCATCAGCCAGCGGTAGGGCGTCATATCGCTGAAATAGGGGAATTTGTAACGGAAGTCAATCATCAGAAACGCTTCCGGTAAGGCTTGCAGGATGTAGACAAATGCAAACAGGACGAAAGCCAGTAGAAATGAACGCCACACCTTTGACCAGCTCAGTTTGATGCGGTTTTCATCCTCTGAGATTCCGAATTCCTTGAAATTGATCTCTGGGCGGGAAGCACCTTCCTTTTTTACCCAACCGCGGAAAACAAAATAGCCAATGATATTTTTCAATAAAAACCAGAAGATGACCCCGTTGACCATCATCATCGGGAAAACACGGTCAATCGGCAGGACATAGACATGGAACCCAAAGACGACCATGACGAACGCAAGGAACAGCAGAGAAAGCAGCGCGTTGAGGGAATAGGCTTTTTTGAAGGTCTTTTTGTCGTAAGTATAGGTCTGGTAAGGCGCATTGACGAGTAATGAAAACGGCCTGACGCCGAGCAGAAGGATGCAGGCGGGGATGATGCTGAACAAACCAGCGAGCATGGCCACCAAAGAGCCGACCTCCTTGACGCGCCAGATCTGCTGGTTGGCGGGGATGGAGAGCGGCACCTTCGGGTTTAGGGCCTGGCTGAACCAGGTCACTGCTTCAGCGATGGCGCCTTTGTCAAAAGATTCGCCGACATGGGTGGTACGGGTCATGTGCACGCGCCTGGCACTGCCGTCAGAAAACTCACCATAAGTGGTGTCGAAGTCGGGTGAAGAAAAACCGAAGGCGGCTATTGTTTGGGGGGTGTGCATCCACTCAGCTTCAAAATCCCGCGTTCCGGTCATACGCTGGCGATATTCATCAAATTTGCCAAAAATCATCAGCATGTTGGAGGGAAGATTTGTGGTGGCATCTTCCAGGTAAGCAAACCCTGAAAATGAAATTGCCTTCACATTCGGGTTTTGCATGGCAGCCAGGTAGCTCCATTCGCCACCCAGGCTATGACCGGCCAGCCCACAACGCTCAGCATCGACAAAGGGTAGATTTTGCAGATAGGTGAAGGCAGAATCGGCGCCATAAGTGGGGTCAAAGCCAGGTTCGTCTTCTGAAAACTGGTTGTCAGAATTCCCGCGCCCGAGCGCATCCAGGGTGATGACCACAAAACCGCGCCGGGATAATTCAATGGCATAGGGGTCAGAAGTCTCACGGTTGTTTTGATAGCCATGCAGGTATACAACCCCGGGTGCCGGATTCTGTACAGTCACGTCCTTCGGTCGATAGAGTTTACCGCGCACGATCAACCCGTTCTTGTTGTGAAAAGTGATATTTTTGACCTCAACTTGGTACCCGTTGGTCATGGCTGCGTTGGCAATCACCTGTGCTGCCAGGGTGACAATGACAGCAACGATTAACAACCATAGCGCAGTTTTACGCACTTTTTTATTAAAGATAAAAGATGTTGGCATGGTTCCTCCGAGAAAAGATGATAATTTTGGTGGTGTGCTTGCTAATTATAATCGCAGCTTTTACAAGGTCGTGAGATGATTGGTCAATGAAAAATAATCTTCATCAGCCAGTTGATTCCAATATGGTGAGGGGACCCTGGGGCAACACGCAGATGCGCGATCCGTACTGTTTGATCAACTCAGGGATTGTATCGTTCAGATTTTGGCATTGAAAAAGCTGGCTGGTTTTGAACTGAGACTCATCCAGTCCATCGCTGTAGAGATAAACGTCGGCGTGCGCCTGAACCTGGGCTTGAATTTGAACCTGCCATGTGTCCTGCCCGAAGAATTCAGGTTGAGAAATTAATTTCTGCAATCCCTGCGGTGATTCGGCTTGCTTAAGCCACTCGGCAAAAGCAGACTGGTCCGGCAGGCCTTCCTCGCAGGCTGCCAGCATGAGAATGCACCCACCCTTGCGGACGGCGTTTTTTGCTGCTGCCATACCTTTGACGCACTGGTACAGGTTTTGATCCAGAGGATAACCGCTATTTGACGTGATGACCAGATCATAGGGTTCTGAAATTGTAAACAGGCTGGTCTCCCTGACGAATTGACATCCCGATTGATGCGCTGCAATCACATCACCAGCAAACACACCGGTGATGCGATTGTTTCGATCGAGGGTTACATTGACCAGGAAAGTGTTTTCGATGAATTCAGCAGCCGCTTTCATCTCTTCCCAGAGTGGGTTTCCAAAGGTTTTATTGAAGGTCGCATTCGGGTGGGTCACCATTGCGGGATTGTGATTGTGGAAAACTGTTTCTGCGCCAGCCAGGGCAGGGAGGATGGCCTTGGGGCCTCCTGAGTAACCCGCAAAGAAGTGCGGTTCAATAAATCCCGTGAGGATAATGAGATCTGCTTCGAAAAGCTGACGGTTGACCATAATCGGGCGCTGAAGACCGGGGGATTCAATCTGGACAAGCTGGGATTGATCGTAGGCATCGTGCTGCAGACAGCGGTAATTGGAAACGATGTTTTCACCCAGCATTTTGATCAATTCTTGCCTGGTTTGGAGGCGATGGGTCCCCAGGCCGTTCAGGAGGGTAATGTCCTCACGTTTGACCCCATGTGCAATGATTTCTTGAAGGATCACAGGCAGAAGGCGATCGTTAGGGGTCGCCCTGGTGATATCACTGTGAACGATGAGCACCCGCAACCCTGGTTTGAGGAGTTTATCGATTGGGTTGTGGTGTATCGGGTTGTAAAGGGCTTCTTGGATCGCCAGGGCTTCGTCTTGGAATGCAGGCCTATCCCTTACGGTGTATGTGTCTGCTCCCTCGGGTGTGTCGATCAGCAAGCCATTATGGCCATAATCAATTTTTGTTTTAATGATTGGTTTATCCTTTTTGTTTGAAGTCTGACTAATGATATCATGAAATCAGGGAAAACCATTGTGATTATTTCAGGTTGTTTTTGTTCATCTGGGGGGAGAACAATAATCTCAGACCTGAAACATTAGAGAGTCGATGTGTTTGCTCTCATGATCTGATGGGGTAGAATAATAACGATTTGACCGAAGTAACCAGAGCCGCTTTATGAGTGAATGTAACCTGATCCCGGCCAGGCGGGTCGAAACTGAATTTATCGACCGAAATTCACGCTTTATTACTAATGCTGCCCCAGCATTCAGCGTCGACGAGGCGCAAGCTTTTATTGCCTGTGTCCGAAAAAAACACCCTGATGCAAATCATCATGTGCCAGTTTACTTAATTGGTCATGGCAATGCAGTCGTCGCCCACTGCTCTGATGCTGGCGAGCCTGCTGGCACTGCGGGACGGCCAGCTCTGGCGGTTTTGCAGGGGAGCGGCTTGGGTGATATTGTTGCGGTGATCACACGTTATTTTGGGGGGACGAAATTGGGGACAGGAGGGCTGGTCAGGGCGTATAGCGACAGCATACGAGTGATGCTGGAAGAACTTCCACTTGCGAAAAAGGTTGCCACAACAACGATCATGTTCGTCGTGCCCTATTCATTTTTTGAGCAAGCAAAGTTGATGGTTAACAATCATGATGGGATGATTATGGACCAAAATTTCGGTGCCGACATCACACTGACCGTGCGGTTAATCAACAAACACCTCACCTCCTTCAAAGCTCGGATGGATAACCTCACCCATGGGGGAATCGAATTTATCACAATTGAGGAACGAGAAAACACCATCATGCCCTTAAGAAATAAACAGCGTTGATCTCAACGCTGTTAGTTTTTTCAACCGTTCAGAAGTTAAAGGTGTTCCTGAACCGTGTACAGGCGCTGATAAAGGCCGTCTTTTTCGATCAACTCCTGGTGTTGCCCCTGTTCAATAATGGTGTCGCCCCTTAAGACCACAATCTGATCTGCGTTGCGAATGGTGGACAAACGGTGGGCAATGATGATCGTGGTGCGACCTTTCATTAAACGTTCCAGGGCTTGCTGGATGAGGAGTTCGGTTTCAGTATCCACTGAGGATGTCGCCTCGTCCAGTATCAAAATGGGTGAATTTTTCAATACAGCGCGGGCAATCGAGATACGCTGGCGCTGCCCTCCTGAGAGTTTTACGCCGCGCTCTCCGATGACGGTGTCAAACCCGTTTGGCATAACAGTGATAAAGTCATACGCATTGGCAACTTTTGCCGCCTCAATCACCTCTTCATTGCTGGCTTTCGGGTTACCAAAAAGGATGTTTTCACGGACGGTGCCATGAAACAGAAATACATCCTGCAATACGATGCTGATATTCCTGCGAAGCTCATCAATGTTGAATTCCCGAATATCAATCCCGTCCACTTTGATCGATCCGGATTTGACATCATAAAATCGTGGGATCAGGCTGACAAGGGTGGATTTGCCGACCCCTGTTGGCCCCACCAATGCGACGACATGGGATACTGGGATATTCAAGTTGATATCGTTGAGCACAATTTCATGATCGTTGTAACTAAAACTAACCCCTTCAAGACTGATCTCTCTGCGCAATGGCACGGGAAATGGTGTAGGATGTTCCGGTTCCTTAACATCGGGAGATTCTTCCAAAAGCTCTTGAACTCGATCGAAACCAGCGAGGGCTTCCTGTACCTGCTCCCAGGACATGCCCAAAGCGCGGATAGGCTGGTAGAACATTTCAAGGTAAAGGAAAAATGCCACCAGGTCCGCCACAGACAGGGTGCCCTGTAACGCCATTTGACCGCCGAAGAAAATCACCACAAGCTGACCGATCGAGGTTGAAAAGTCAATAAAGGGTTGGAAAATGGCCATCAGCTTCAGTGCGGTCAACAGGGAGACGCGGTAACGCTCAATGCCAAGTTCCACTCGTTCGAGTTGCTCGCTCTCCCGATTAAAGGCCTTGATATCCCTAACGCCCGAGATACTGTCATTGAGAACGGCGTTCAGTTCACCGATCTCATGTTGCCGTTTACGAAAGGCTGGTCGGACAACTTTTGAAAACCCGATCAGCGCGAGAATCACCAGCGGGATTGGCGCCATGCTGTACAGAGTCAGTCGCCAGTTGATGCTGGCCAGGACAGCAGTAATCGCGACGAAAGTTAGCACGTTGACCACCACATCTGGAACTGCGTGGGAGATCATGCGCTCGAAAAGATCAGTATCGTTGATGATGCGGGACATTAATTGACCGGTTTGTTTGTCTTCGTAAAACCGCAAGGAAAGCTTCTGCATGTGTTCATACACAAACTTGCGTGCATCGGAGACAACGCCCCATCCAGCAAGATGTGCCATGTAACTACGAGTGAATTGCATTACAGCGCGCGCAAGGAAAGTGATCAGGGCGACTAACGCCAGGCGACTGACGGTACTCAACGTATCCTGAGTTAGCTGGCTTTCAGTTGTCACCAGATCAATCAGGGTACGGATCAGCCAGGGAATTAACAATTGTGCTGCAACCAGAGTCAGCATGCTAAGGACGGTGATTGCCAACGCCCAAAAATATTTCTTTGAAAAACGAAGTAATAGTTTCATAGCCTGAGAATTATACACTCTGGAAGCAAGAATTACAAATAAATCGATATTTTTTTATTGTCACTCAATTAAATTGATAAAATAAAGGAAAATATAAGAAAGCAGCCCAAGCCTGATAAGAGTAATATCATTTATCAAGTCAATAAATATCCCTGCCAGGAGTAAGCCTTGATTCCGAGGCTCATCATTTATTCTATGAGAATTAAAAAGAATGACCACAGGCATGAAGAAACCGCTTCACAAGGCGGTTTCTTCACGCATAGAGAAAATATGGACGGTGAGAAAGGTCTGTCGATTAACGAGAGCTTGACTAAATGATTCAGTATTAATTCTTGTCAAGCCTGAGTGCGGAAACCTGGCGTGGATTCGCTGGTTTCCCTCAAAAGGGCTGTTTTGAGCAGGCCTGATGATCATCGAGAACCGAGATAGGCAAACATCACAGCTGTCAAACCGAACGGTCTGAGGTGTTTTTTACAACAACTCGTAGATATGGAAGGCGTCACCCATCAGATCAACGACCTGAGTGGTGGCAGAAACGATCATCAGCAATTTTACGGGCATATCATTGTTGGGATTTCTCAATACTGTCCCTTTGTAGCTTGTCAGGTGCGCTGTGCCGCCCTCACCAATACTGAGTGGCTTTTTGTTAGGCAGATGAACCTCAAGCTCACCCTCTTTGACGTAGATAAAGGTTTCTCCTTTTTGAAGTCGAATTTCCGCATTCTGTGCCCCGGGAGGTATGAAGGTCAGGAAGGATTTAAAAGAGAGGTTGTCTTCAGAAGAGAGCGAGAAGAAGGTGGGCCTGGTGTCCATATGCGGCCCACTGGCTGAATTTAGCCGTTCCTTCTGCACGATGTGTGCATCTTCTTCTTCAATATCCTGGAAGATTTGATACAAGCGCACATCGTAGAAATTAGCCAATTTGAGGAGGTTTTCAACTGAAATCGACGCCTTGTCGCGTTCAATCAGGGAGATGAATGAAATTGAAAGATCAGCCCCTTCTGCTACTTCGTTGAGTTTAAAACCTTTGTGGTGGCGTAATTCGCGTAATTTTTGTCCTAAAGTTGACATATTTTACTCCTTTCATATTATTTACATAATATTACCTTTAAAATCAAGAAAAATGAATAGCTTTTCACAATATTAAAAAGGTTAACTATTACTGACAACTTGCCTGTTCGCGAGTAAAATGTTAATATGAATCTGTCTGAGGCAGAAAGGATCAATCGATGACAGATGAGATGAGACCAAGCCCAACGATCGAAGATTACCTGGCTGTTATTTATACGCTTGACCGCGATGGCGAACGGGTGATTGGCGCCCGCCTGGCTCAATCTCTGGACGTCTCAGCGCCGACTGTGACGGCTACACTGAAACGGATGGAGCGTGATGGGTGGATTGTGTTTGAAGAGGATAAAGAAATCAGGTTGACGGAAACTGGCAAGTCCATAGCGATGAGCGTCATCCGGAGGCACATGTTGACGGAATGGATGCTTGCCAGGGTGCTGAAGCTGCCGCTTTCGGAAATTCACCGTGAAGCCCATCAAATTGAGCATACTCTATCTCCTGAAGTTGAAGAACGCCTGCAATCAGCGATGGAAGACCCCATGTTTTGTCCGCATGGAAACCCGCTACCAGGTTTTGAAGACGAAGCTCGCCACTGGCAACCCCTGACAAATTTCTTGCCTGGAAACCAGGTCATTTTACGGCGGATCCATGAAAGCCTGGAGAATGATTATGAACAGTTATTCTTTTTGGAAAACAACGGCTTGAAACCCGGCGTTTTGATCCAGGTTGAGGAGGTGCTGCCGTTTAATGAGACCATGCAGATCAACATTGATCGCCATCCTGTTATTCTTGGTCTTGTATTGGCTGAACAGCTTTACGTGGAAGAGCCACAAGAAAAACTCTGATCAAATGGTGCCGCTGACCATTTCGTGTAGATTAGGGATGTGTTCTTTCAGCACGGAATATTCATTGCGCCATGCAAAGGTCGGCCCGATACCACCGTATTCAAAAGCCACCATCTCGGGCTTACGCCAACAGCCGGTGTGGATTTGATCAGGTCGATTCGCACCGCATTTTCGTTCAGCAAGCGGATCAGCGGAGTGGATTAATTAACCGCAAATTTCATTAAGGTTGATGTGTTTCAACGTCGAAGGAATCGCCTGGTTGCCAGGCTGGCACGCACGCAGCTAGGAAGACCAGGTCTTCATCGCTGTGATTGAAGACCCGGTGCACATCCATCGGTTCGATCAGGACGGATTCCCAGGGGTGGAGGATAAATTCAACCCCGTTGATTAACATGGTGGCCGTGCCGGAAAGGATCAGGTAGGATTCGTCGGAAATTTTGTGGAAGTGGGGTAGGCAAGATTTCCCGGGCGGGATGGTGACGCGCGCCAGGCTGTGGCTGTTGACGCCACCGGCTACGAGCCCAAGCAATTCCTGGATGATTTCACCGCTGGCGGTGTGGATGGGTTGGGGATGGTTGTGGTTTCTTATCGTTTTCATTGTTATGTAGGTAGTAGGTAGTAGGTAGCAGGTAGCAGGTAGTAGGTAGCTGGTAGCTCGTAGCTGATCCCGCTTCGCGCAGCACTCTTTGAGCGCCTTCGCTCAGCCCCTTTCGCTTCGCTACAGGGGTTCCGCTGCGCTTCAGGGATTGCATAGTTTGTTGCTGGTAGGTGATAGAGCTTAGAACTTGGAGCTTAGAGTTTGGAAGGAAAAAAACTGCAGTACACCGATTCCTGGTTCCTGGTTCCTAATTCCTGATTCCTGATTCCTAATTCCTAATTCCTTACCTAATCCCTATTGCGTAAAAACGTCGTACTGGGCTTCAAGCTCCTGGCGGAACTGGCGCGTGTACAGGTTGTAATACTTTCCCTTCAGGTTGATCAATTCCCGGTGGGTACCCATCTCGTGGATCTGCCCATCTTCGATGACGATGATCTTGTTGGCGCGTTTGATGGTAGAAAGCCGGTGGGCGATCACAAAACTGGTGCGACCGGTCATCAATTGTTCCATGCCGCGCTGAATCAGCGTTTCGGTCAGCGTGTCCACAGAACTGGTGGCTTCATCCATGATGAACAGCTCGGGCTGCGCCAAAATTGCGCGTGCAATGCTGATGAGCTGCTTCTGACCGACCGAGAGCAAATTTCCACCCTCGCCGACGTCCTGCTGGTAGCCTTTTTCGAAGGTCATGATGAAGTCATGCGCACCAGCCATTTTTGCGGCGTCTTCAATATCTTCATCGGTGGCGTTCAAGCGCCCATAACGGATGTTCTCGCTGATCGATCCGGAAAAAAGGTGCGGCGTTTGCAAAACCATGCCAATGCGCGATTGAATGTCCTCAAGTTTCATGTCTAAATAATCGATATTGTTGAGGTAAATGGCGCCGGAGGTGGGCTCGTAAAAACGGCATAAAAGGTTGACGATGGTGGTCTTTCCTCCGCCCGTTGGTCCAACCAGCGCCACGGTGTCGCCCTGGTTAACATGAAAGGTCAATCCTTTGATCACCGGGTCATCGGATTCATAATGAAAGTGAACATCCTCAAAGCGGATGTCGCCTGAGAGGGTTTCAGCCGTGATCGTTCGGGCGCGATTTTTGACGACCGGTTCCGTATCAATCAGGTGAAAGATGCGTTCAGCGGAGGCGACTGCATTTTGCATCTGGGCATAAACCCGAGCCATATCCTGAATTGGCCACATGATGAAGGTGACATAGGAGACAAAAGCCTGAATGCCGCCGACGGTAATCATGCCGATTTCAACCTGGAGTCCGCCGCGCCACAGGACGAAGCCCAGCACGAAGGCGCTGATCAACTGAACGGTGGGCAAAAACAGCGCTGAAAGCCAGGCTGCCCGGTAGCTGGCATTGTACATGCCATCCGTCAGCTCACTGAATTCAGCCAGGTTGGCATCTTCCCGTGAGAGGGCTTTGATGACGCGCACGCCGGTGATCCCTTCGTTGAATGCGCCGGTGATTTTTGAATTCATCTTGCGCGAAAGACGGTAGTGGTAGAGGATGCGAATGCGGAACTGGTAAGCGACGATGGCTAAAAACGGCAGCATCGCCAGCACAATCACTGCCAAATTGGCATTGATGATGAACATGAACACGGCGGCAGTGGCGATGTTGACGATCGCCCAGGTGATATCCAGCAAGCCCCAGGTGATCAACTCAGCCAGGCGTTCGGTATCTGAGGTCAGGCGCGCCATGATCCAGCCGACCGGCGTCTTGCTGAAATACGATAGCGAAAGGCTCTGCAGGTGGTTGAACATTTGTTTGCGCATGTCATAGCGCACACGCTCTCCTAACACGCCGGTTAAGTAAATAAAACTAAAGGACAGCAAAGCCTGGAACAGCATGACGCCGCCGTAGATGAGAATAATGCGCACAATCGCATCGCGGCTGCCAGCGCGAATGCCCTCATCGATGATTTGGGAGCTCAGATAGGTGGTATACGCGTCAATGACAGAGACCAGGGCGATGCTCAGCAAGAACCCGGCTACCCAGCGCCAGTGAGGCTTTAAAAGGAGGAGCAAACGCCGCAGGATGGGCGTGCTCAACTTGCCATAATCTTTTTCTTCAAATTCGTCAAATGTTGACACCTGAAATTTCCTTTTCTAATTCAAGTTCGATCCTGGTTTGAATATTGAAAATATCCTGGTACATGCCGCTGGTCTGCATCAGCTGTTGATGGGTGCCCAGCTGCACGATCTCTCCCCTGTCAAAGACCAGGATCAGGTCAGCATCCATCACGCTCTGGATGCGGTGGGCAATGATGAACGTGGTGCGGGTTTGCATCAGCCGCTCCAGGGCTGCCCGGATGTGCATTTCGGTTTCTGTGTCCACGCTGGAAGTGGAATCATCCAGGATCAGGATGCGTGGATTTTTCAATACCGCGCGGGCGATCGCCAGCCGTTGTTTCTGACCGCCTGAAAGGGTCACGCCGCGCTCGCCGACCAGGGTGTCGTAACCCTTGGGGAATTCCAGGATGACGTCGTGGATGGCTGCAAATTGGGCTGCCTGGACAATTTCTTCCTCCGAAACTTGGCGATGGACGCCGTAGGTGATGTTTTCACGAATCGAGCGTGAGAATAAGAACGGTTCCTGCTCCACGATGCCGATTTGCGAACGTAAATACTTGCGCGGATACCTGGTGATATCAACGCCATCCAGCGTGATCAAGCCGGCGGTGGGGTCATAAAACCGCGGCAGCAGGTTGACCAGGGTGGTCTTGCCCGAACCGGTGGAGCCTAACAGGGCGATCACAGCGCCCGGGCTGCAGGAAAAATTCACTTTGTTGAGTACGAGTTGGCCCGGTTCGTATTCAAAGCTGACGTCTTTGAAAACAATTTCTCCGCCCAGGTCGCCATCGGGCTGGTAATCGCCTTCCAGGAGGGGCTCGCGTTTTTCTTCCAGCAGTTCAGCCACACGCTTATAGGAAACCATCCCTGTAGAGGTCTGAACGATCAAGCGTCCCAGGTTGCGCATCGGCCAGATGATCCAGATGACCAGGGCGATAAACGCCATGTAGGTGCCAACGGTGATCTCACCGTTTAATGCCATGATGGCGCCAGTGAAATAGGAGGCGAGCAGTTGTGCGCCGCAGATAATATCGGATATCGGCCAGAACAACGACTCGATTGAGAGCAAACGCCGACCAAGACTGAATTTGTGCCAGTTTTCCTGGTCAAATTTGTAGGATTCGTAGCCCTGGCGGGCAAAGGCTTTGACCACCCGAACGCCGGTCAGGTTTTCTTGCAAGCGGTTGCTGAGGGTTGCTTCCTGTTCCTGGTAGGCTTCATAGGCTTTGGATACGCGTGAGAAAAAGAACAGGGAGACCGCAATGATGGCTGGGATGGCGATCACAGACGTCCATGCCAGGCGGGGGTGTAATTGCATGATGGCGATAAAATTGATCACAAATATCAGGATGATGCGCCCGATGCCGATCGCCTGATCGGCGAAAAATCGGTTGACGGCATCGATGTCTGAGGTGGCGCGCGAGATCAGGTCTCCGGTTTTGGCTTCTGCATGGTAGGCATAGGGCAGTCGCTGCAGGTGGTCATACAAGAAATTGCGCAAACGGCGCGTGGTCCCCTCAGCAACTCTGGCAGCCAGCCAGCCCGAGATAAAGGTGAAGGTTCCCTGCAGCAGCGCCATCCCGATATATAAGCCGATGATGAGGATCATATCTGAACCGAAATTACGAGGGACAACGATCTCATCGATGAAGCGGCGCAGCACCAGGTAAATCCCCGTGCGGGCGGTGGCCGCGATTGCCAGGGCGATGATGGCGCCTAAATACAGAACTCGGTAGCCCTTCATGACCCGCATTAAGCCAATAAAGCGGTTTTTGGTTAAGTTTTGACTTAAATCAACGTCATAATATGTATTTGCAGACATAAAAATATTCACTCCAGTAATGGTTCTTCCGTCAGGGCCAGGCAACGACGCTGTAACTGGTGTTTGAGAGAATAACGATATCTCGGCCCGCAGAAGCAGTGACCGCAGGACCGTTTTTCACAAAACAGTGAGGCTTGCACTTGGAATTGTTCCCGAGGGACAAGTTTACCGCGTTGTACCGCTGTTGTCAATTTATTAAGCGAGGGATGTGATTTTCCCCTGGTTGAGTAAACCAAAAAATTTACCCGGGCAGCGCCTGGCGGGAAACCGTTATTTTCTCTTATTGCTCACAGGTTGTTGTTTACGGTAATGGCGTCTTGAAGGTGGGCGAGGTTGGGTCCTGTGCAAAATCGGTTTTGATCAGGCGCAGCATATGGCCATAAATCTCATCCAGCTCGGAATCAAGAATCACACAATGCCCGGAGTTCTCCAGGTGGATTTGATATTTTAACTTCGAGCCGATTTTATCCAGGATCAATCCGGCGGACTGAGGAGCGATGGTGTTGTCATGCTCACCGGTGAAGATCACCACGGGCTGGGCGATTTTCGGCAGGTTGCGCCGGGCGTGGTTTTGGAGTTTATGCAGCTCGGCTGCCCCTCTGAGCGGCTGAACCGTATAGCCTTTCCAGGGCAGGCCATCATCCTTATCCTCTTTTACCAGGTATTTGATGAACGGCCATAAAATTCTGGAAAGCCATAAATTTTTCACTTTCAGTGCTGGGGCAAACAAGAATAAAGCGCGGATCTCAGGGTGCTGACCCGCCAGCTCAAGCGCTAACAAACCGCCCATGGATTCACCGCCGACATAAATCCGGTCGCAGTGTGGGATGAGTTTCTCATAGAATTGTTTGACCTTTTCAACCCACATCGACCAGGTGGCGCGGTTCAGGTCATCGGGGTGAGTTCCGTGCCCGGGCAGCAGCGGAGCGGCAACGGTGAATCCCTCCTCATGAAGCTTGATTGCCAGGGGCCTGACTTCAGCGGTGGTGGCGGTGAACCCATGGATCAAAAGGATGCCGGCTCGGTTGCCTTGCCAGAAAAAATCGTCGCCGTCAAGGTGGGGGTTTTTGATGAAATCAGGGTTCGTCATTTTCTAACCTCGGTCATTGTCCGGGTTGCAGCGGGCAGGATGGCTACCCGGGCGTCTGCAGGAATCTGGTTACTGATCCAGGAGATCAAATCGTTTATCAATTCGGGCTTGCTGGGAGTAAGTTTCCAGGTTTTGACGGTATTCGGAGGGATATCTGATACCAGCACGATGTTGATGCGCACGGCTTCGCGGGCAATTTGCAGGGCTTTGTGCGGTCCGACTTGAAAATAGCCGGATTGAAAATGATCGATGACAGCCGGGTGCGAATCTGCGTTGAGGATGTAGTCCTCATAGCTGGCGCTGCCGGATCCCTCCGGGCAGGCGGCTAACAAGAACACCCAGCCGCCATCGCGAGTGATGCGGGAAGCATGGGTGAGACCTTTTTGACTCTGGTAGAGGTTGATGTCCTTGGGCGCGCCGCCCGGCGAGGCGATTACCAGGTCATAAGGCGCGGAAACCTCCACGCCGAAGGACTGCCTTACAAAGGGGATCGCGGCATCCATGACGGCAAGGGGCGATCCGAAAAAGACTTTAAGGACGCGTTTGCGCTCATCCAAAACCGTGCCCAGAGAAAATTGGACGCCGGATTTGTGACCGATCTCCTCAATTTCCTGGCGTAAAGGGTTGATGTTGTATTCACCGGTGCGTGCATGGGGATGGGTGAGCCCGGCGTGGTTGGAATCAATGGTGGCGCGCCCCGCCAGGCCGATGGCAGCCGTTTTGATGCCGCCGGAAAAGCCCATAAAATGATGGGGTTCGATATTGCCCACGGAAAACTTCAGGTCACAGTTGTAAAAATCTGCGTTGATTTGGATCGGGTTGCCGTAGTTGCTTTTACCCAGGTCGATCAACGGCGAGCGGTCGCAGTCATGGGCTTGAATTTTGAACCGTTCGATGATGGATTGGTCTAAAATTTGCGGCAGTTCATCGGGAGTCATCGGCGTGTGGGTGCCGCTGCCAACAAACAGGGTGATCTGGTCGGGTGCGAACCAGAGCCCTTCAAGGTGGTTGAGCAGGTGAACAATCGGGTTGGGTTTGGGAACGGGACGGGTCTTGTCGTTGATGGCGATGCCGACAGTTTTTGCCCCAACGAATTTCTCCCAGCCGATTGCGCCCATGGGGGAATGCAGCGCTTCGATGATCGCCCGGTCAGGATCGGGCAGGGGATCACCAGGCTGGGGTTCGAGCTGGTCGACCTGCCATGTCGCCGGAACTTCAATGCTGATGTGTTCATGCCCATAGGGCAGGGTATAAGAGGTCATGATGTCACTCCGATTGTGTGTTGAATGTGTTTGTTTTGGCCAGATCGCTGTCAGGCGTTGGCTTTCGATTGCTCAAGCCTGAGCTGTTTTCACAGCGGCTGGTCAAATCTTTGAATTTCGACCCAATAACCGTTCGGGTCGATGATGAAGAAATGATAGATGCCATATTTTGGGTTGTGGATGGGTGGATTGACGAGGCTTTCTCCCCTGGCTTGCAGGGCTGCATACCAGCCATCGACATCGTCACTGACCAGGGTCAGGATCACCTTGCGACCCGGTTCAATCGGCTCGATATGTTCGCAGAAGCCCAGGTAGGCCTCCCGGGTGACTTTGAAAATCAGGCAGGTGCTCTGTTCGCGCGCCAGGGGCAGCCCTAAAACATCCGTATAAAACCGGCGGGTTTCTTCCAGGTTGCTGGCATGTAAAAAGGTGATTTGTTGGTTAATTTCCAAAGCAGGCATGAGGGTCTGATCCTTTCCGGGATTACGTAAATGAATCCCGGGTCAGGCGACGATCTCCCGAATTTCATTGTAGAGCGGCTGTAAACGTTTGTACATGTGCTGATAAACCCGTTCGTACAGGTCGGTGTAGATTTTGTGGCGGTGTGGATCGGGCTCAAAGGTATCCCCAAGGTGCGTCATTTCTGAAACCGCTGTATTGAAATCGGGGTGCAGATTCAACCCCACAGCCACATCGATGGCAGCCCCCAGCCCCGAGGCTTCGTACACATGCGGGCGGGTGACGGGCAGCCCGAAAATATCAGCGGTGATTTGCATGACGCCCGGGCTCTGACTGCCGCCGCCAGCGACCCTGAGCGCAGTGATGGGGATCTTTGAACGCTTTTCGGTCCTCTGCATACCTTCCAGCAGGGCATAACCCAACCCCTCGATGATCGCCCGGTAAAAATGGGCGCGGGTGTGCACATCGCCAAAGCCGATCACCGCGCCTTTGGCTTCTGGCCCGGGGATCTTCAATCCCGGCGACCAGTAGGGCTGCAACATGAGGCCTTCTGCGCCGGCGGGCACGGTTTGGAGCAAGTTATCAAATAAAACTTCGGCTTCAACCCCCAGTTTCTCGGCTTCTCTGCGTTCAACCAGTCCAAACTCCTCTTTGAACCAGCTCACCATCCAGAAGCCGCGGTAGATCTGCACTTCCAGTGAGTATGCGCCGGGTACGGCTGCCGGGTAAGGCGGAATGAGGGGGATCACCTCGGTATATTTTGTGTGGGTGGTGTTGATGGTAGCCGTGGTGCCAAAGCTCAGGCAGCCGATGTGCGGTTCCAGGCAGCCCGCGCCGATCACTTCCGTTGCCTTATCGGCTGCGGTGGCGATGAGCGGCAAGCCTTCTGGGATGCCGGTTGCTTCAGCCGCCGCGCGGGTGATGTGCCCCAACAACTGGGCTGGCGGCACAAGATCGGGCAGCAGTCCCCGATCCATTCGGATCGCTTGCCATTTCCAGTCGGAGGGTTTAGCCCAATCCTGGCTCTTATAATCAAAGGGGAGATAACCCACCTGGCAGCCGATGGAATCGATGACTTTACCTACCAGCTTATGCGTTAGAAAACCAGAAAGCAGCACGAATTTATCCGTTTTTTTCCAAATTTCCGGTTGATGGGTTTTGATCCAATTGGCTTCGGCTTCGGCTTGAAAATAGCTGACGGTATCACTCATGCCGGCTAATTTGAACAAAAGTCCCCACACACCGCCTACGGGCGGCAGCCCCTCGGTGCGACGTTGATCCAGCCAGACCATGGCCGGGCGTAAGGGCTGCTGGTTTTCGTCCAGGTTGATTAACGTGGAGCGTTGGGTGGTCAAACCCACACCGACGATGGCATCTTTGTCCACACCATCCATCGTCCATATTTCCTGGCACGCCTGGCAAACGCCCTGCCAGAACACGCCTGGATCCTGTTCAGCCCAACCGGGTTTTACGGAGTAATAAGGCTGGATAGGAACCCTCTTTTTGGCGATTAACTGCCCTTTTAAGTTGAAAATTAAGGCTCTTACGCTTTGCGTACCGTTATCGATAGCCAGGATTTGATCTTTTGCCATAGTTTTCTCCAATGGATGGCGATAGGGGCGAATGTGTTTACTCTATCATAATCGATAATTATCTACTTTTCTAAAATTCGGCGCCTTAATTGGGCAAATGATAATTATCTCTCCAGATTTGGCGGTAGCGTTCGACTTCGGCAGTCCATGTTTCATTAGACCAGCCCAGGTGCGGTTGCACCCTGGCTCGAATCGGGTCGATCATGTCCATGCCGCCGTTTGGGAACAGGACGCCCAGCCTGACCCGCCTGAGGAGCAAATCATCCAGGTGGAGAACCGCTTCATTTTTTGCCGCCCATGACAATTCTGCCCATAGCTGTGGAATCGGTTCAATGGGAACCAGGTCTTCCGAGTCAGCCTGCTGGAAAAATGGGTTCACATCCATACCCAAACGGCCTGCCATCAGCAGCCAACCCGGGTTTGACCGATCATTCCGCTCCTGAGGTTGGGGGTGGATGAAACACGGCGCGCGATGCGTGAACCTGGGACAGCCGCGCAACCGATCGGCACAGAAGTTGAGTGCGTCGGCAGCCATGACGCGAAAGATGGTTAATTTTCCGCCCGCTACCGTAACCAAACCGTCTTCTTCCCAGATCTTGTGGGCGCGGGATTCAAGGGAGGGGTGCGCAGCGTTGGTGTTGATTACCGGGCGCAAACCGGAGAAGGTTGAAATGATGTCAGCTTCAGACACCGGGTGGTTGGGAAAGGTGTATTGAGCAGCCTCCAGCAGATAATCCACTTCTGCGGTTGAAATCCGGGTTTCATCTTCAAACAGATCATGGTCGAGGTCTGTTGTGCCGATCAACGATCGGTTTTCCCAGGGAATGGCAAACAACGCGCGATTATCGCGCGGGTGGAGCATGGTCACCGCTGCGTTGAGCGGGATTGACTCTTGTGAAAAAATCAGGTGGCTGCCGCGCAGCCGGCGCAGCCTGGCGGGTCCCTGGATTTGCTCTCTGAGCTCATCCGACCAGGGTCCGCTGGCGTTGATGATCACCTTGCTGCGCAGTTCTACTTGCGATGGGGTTATTTTTCCGGATTGATCCTCAACAATGACGCCCTCAACCGACCCATTTTTCGCTTTGCACAACTGAATAACCTTTGCATAATTGATAGCTGTGCCGCCGAAGCGGATGCCATCCATGATCACGCGCAGGACAAGCTGTGAATCATCCACAATCGCGTCGAAATATTTCAAACCCCCAACAAAGTTTGCATCGCTCAATGCGGGAAGCGCATTCTTGGTCTGCTGCTGGTTGAGGGTGTAGTGCTGCCATTTCGGCGCCATCAGGTCGTATATCAGCGTGCCCAGTTTCATCAGCTTTGTGTCGCGGGTGTTATGCTCATAGGTGGGGAAGATGAACGCCAACGGGTCTACCAGTCCATCGGACTCCCGCAACATGCGCTCGCGCTCTTTAACCGATTCTCTGACCACATCAAACTGCCGGTTGCGTAAATAGCGAATGCCGCCATGGACCAACTTGGAAGAACGGCTGGATGTGCCGAAGGAAAAATCCCTGGCTTCCACCAGGAGGGGATTAAGCCCTTTTTGCGCCGCCATATTAAAAATCCCCGCCCCGGTGATGCCTCCGCCAATCACAATCAGGTCCCAGGGTTGATCGAGGTTCGACCAGGTGTCTTTGCGCCAGGTTTGTGTCAGCATTGTGGTCCCTCTTTCCTCAGTCAGTGTCGATCAGCTTACCGGTGTTCATAATTTGGTCAGGGTCGACGGTTTTGATGATATTCTTCAGAACCTGCATGCTCAGGGGGTCTTTTTCAACGCTGAGGAAAGGCTTATGGTCGATGCCGACGCCATGCTGGTGGCTGATGGTTCCGCCCAGTGCCGTGATGGCCTGGCTGGCTGCGCCTTTCATCTTTTGCCAGTGCGCCAGGGTTTGGTGAGGGTCCTGACTGCGGCGGAAAAGGTAGGTCACATACATGGAGCCGCCGTTGGTGTACACGTGTGAAACGTGACTGAAAATCAGCACCGGCTCGTTATCGTTTTCCATGGCATCGCTGATGGCATGGTAGATCGCCTGGCGCCCACTGTGGATTTTTTCCCAGGGCAGGGCAGTCTCCAGGGTATCCAGCGCGTAGCCAAGATCCCACAATGTATTGCGTAGATAGGGCGTGAGGAAACGCTTTTCGATCCAGGCTTTGCCCAGGTAAAACTTGATCAGCATGCCCTGGTGCGACCGGACAATATGCGCCAGTTGACGGTCAGCCAGGCGGTTTTCTGCACCTGTACCGGTCAACCCATAGATCAACATGCAGCGCTCTTCACCATGTCCGAACAGACCCAGGCCCTTTTTGGCGATGTTAACCAGCTTTTCTTCGCCAGAAAGCTGGAAGGTGGTTTCGGTTTCCATGGGATCGCTCAGGCGGACCATTGAGACTGCCAGCTCACTCTGGGCAATCTTGCGAACAGCTTCCACCCCGATCTCAAAATTGGGGAAAAATGCTGCATAAAAATGTTCTTCTTCGGGCAGGCGCCGGATGCGCATCGTCGCCTGGGTGATGATCCCTAAACGTGCTTCGGAGCCCAAAACCAGGTGGCGCAGATCGGGCCCGGCAGCGCTCTTAGGGAAGTGCGGCAGGTCCATGGGGCCTGCCGGGGTTTCGAGATGCCCTTTGACGAACAGCGGCTCTATGCGGCCGTAGTGATAGGATTGCTGCCCAACCGAGCGAGTGGCAATCCAGCCGCCCAGGCTTGAGTATTCCCAGGATTGTGGAAAATGTCCGAGAACAAAGCCGTGTCTTTTTAGCTGGGCTTCGAGCTGCGGACCGCTGACACCTGCGCCGAAGGTGGCTTCAAAATTCTCCTCGCTGAGGTGAATTAATTGATTCATCCTTTGCAGGTCAACGCTGAGCGTGGGCGGTCCTTCATCTGGAGGCGTCAGATGACCGACAACGCTCGATCCCCCGCCATAGGGAATAAGATTCACATTCCCCGATTGGGCAAATTCTATCAATGCCCTCACATCCGCATCGTTTTCAGGATATGCCACACCATCCGGGAACGAGTTGACCAAACCGTCGCACATATCGATCCAGTCATTGAGCGATTGCCCACGTGCATGGCGCAATCTCTGTTCGGGGTCTGTATTTATCAGGGGGTGGGTGGATAGGCGGGTGGGTGGAATTTTGCGAATGAGTTCGTCGATGGAGATATTTTTCTGATGATGCGGTTTCCCGACGACCTTTTCAAGATAAACCCGGGCTGGTTCGGGTACCGGGTAATCGGTTTCGATATTTCCCCAACCTTGAATGCGTTTCATGGTTTCCTCCGTTCAAATCAGCTGAATTTTACTTGTTGCCAAAATATCATGCTTTCACGCATGACCATATCCGAGAGTATTCTCGCCTGGTTAGGGTCGCCTTTTTCAGCAGCATGGGCAAGGTCTCGATAAAAATGCATCGAATGCTGGCGGGCTGATGTAATTTTAAAGTAGTAAGGTGCCAGGCGCAAGTAAAGGTCTTTAAATCCGTTTAAAATCATCACAAAAACTGGATTATTGCTTAGCAGGGTGAGTGTGTGATGAACCTCCCAATCGAAACGGGCAAAGTTACCCGGATCTTCGCCCAGGTTGTGGTGACCCGCCAAAAAAGAACCGACCTCAACGGGTGCATTTTCAACAGCCATGGCTGTATAGGTCGGAGCCATTGCCAGGCGGGCGATCAGCAAATTTTCAATGAAGTTATCGGGCATGTGTTCCGGGAAACGGGAAAGGGTGTTTAACACGCCCAGGTTGCCTTCCTTCCAATAATCGCAAATCCGGGTCGCCTTTCCCTGGTTAATTTCAACCCAGCCGTCGCGTTCCAGCCGTCCGAGGGTCTCTCTAAGGGTGGGGCGGGTGACTCCGAGGAATTCGGCTAATTCACGTTCACCAGGCAAGTGGGTATTGATTGCGAAAGTCCCATCGAGGATGGCAGAGATCAGGCGACGCTCTGCGATTTGAGCAGGTTTGCTGATGTGCTGCCATCTGGATGGAGATACTTCATTTAACTGGTAAGTGGTCATACCAGTATGATACATGAGTTGTGGAAATAATACAAGGGTTAAATGAGATATTGATGAGCTGTTGATGTGGAAACGGGAATTTGCAGCTTGGAACCAGGTATCAAGCCCATTGTGAATGGAAAGTAGCGACCCGCTGCGACCAGGGAATCCAGCGAAAGAAGAAGAACAGAGGGGAGTTTTTCGTGAATCATTACCGGTCAATGGAGCCCCGTTATGTTGGACGCTGTTATTCCTTAATTACAGGTATTTTTCATACAGGCGATGGGTTTTATGGAAATTGATGTCCATATTCTCAGATTCATTCAGGATCTTGGTGTTTTCTTCGCGCATTTGTAAAAGTTCTGCGTAATGATATTGATCAAATTCCATCACGGTTTTAAACATTTCGTTGTACAGAATGGCTGTTGCACCCAGACGCTGGTATTTTTCAATCACGCCAATGCCGTTAAAATCAATCCAATCGGTTTTTTTACTTTCACGTAGAATTTCCAGCCATCCGAAGGGGAAAAAACGTCCTTTGATGCGCTGAAAAGCGGCGCCCACATCGGGGTAAGCCAGGATCCAGCCGATGGGCTGGTCGTCCTTATAAATCAATTTAACCAGCCTCGGGTCCGCGATCCACAGCAACTGCCTGACCAGGTTGTCCATATCTGCATCAGTGATGGGCGGGTTTCCTGCTGGGACGGCTAAGGATTCATTATACATTTGCTTAAAGTCGTCAATGACTCTGCGCAGCTGGCGTTTTGTTTTGATCATTGGCGCCTTGAATCCCATGCGATTTTCGACGATTTCGGCAGCTAAAAAAACCTTTTCAGAGATACGGGCTTCACGATCGATCCACCCCGTGAACACATCCTTCACCTTGGTAAAACCCAGAGCTTCGATCAGTTCCGGGTAATAATTCGGGTTATAGGCCTGTCCAAAGGCTGCCCGATGCTCAAAACCCTTGACCAACATGCCAAAACCATCTAAAACGGTGAAACCCTTTGGCCCAAAAACATGGTTTAAGCCCTGACTATCGCTCCATTCAAATCCTCGCGAAAAGAGCGCCTGGGCGATATTTAAGTCATCGATGCATTCAAAATAGTAAAAGAAAGCGGTTTTTGTCTGATGAAAATCATTATAGCGATGATTATTGGCCACGGCTAACCGACCGAGGACTTCACCCGTATCCGTCATCGCCAGGAAGAAGGCTGCCTGGCCATATTGATAAAACGCGTAGCCAGGTTTAAAGATCTGGCGTATCTCCATTCTGAGCGGCGGTACCCATTGGGTGTTATTCTGGTAAAGCTGATAAGGGAAATCGATGAATGCTTTTTCAAATCGGCGATGTCTGGGTGGCATTTCGATGATCTTCATTGGAGCAACCCTCTCAATAGTGAAATTTTCATATCAAATCATAGACGAAATCATTGTTAGGATCAAGGGCGCGCAAAAAAGTATTTCCAGAAGGTAATGAAAACTGCAGCTAAGATCCATCCAAACCTCCCTCTGGGAGCGCTTTTTAAGTTTGGGATGGGGGCGGCGGGTTAAAAAGGGAGCCCACGAAAGACAACTTTCTGTTGATAGCGTGAAACAATGATTGTGACGTTCAGGGCACACTCCAATATTTTAACTGATCAACCTTTACGGTGAAACCGGGTGTATTGGCAAAGGCGATCAGAAAACCGGTGTACCCTGCATTTGTCAGAGTTGAATCCGTGGCAGAACCCACCTCGACCCCGTCGACAAAAATGCGGAAACTATTGTCTCTCATCCAAATTCCAACCCGGTGTGGGTCGGCAAGACCAGCGGTGAGTTCTTTTGCTTCCTGGTAGCCGCTGACCGTATTAATGGTGACATTTTCTGACATGCGGTACAACCCCCAGCGTCCATCACAGGTTATTGCCAGGAAGTAAAATTGCTGACCATCTGAACTGCCGCGAACTGCCAGTCCAAACCGATCCGCACCAGAACAGGCAGACATTTGAATGGTTGTCTCCACATAGGCATTTTTCAGTGTTGGAGCAGATAGATACCAGCTGTGCCAGTTGGCATTGGCTTTTGCTGTCAGGTTGAGGAAACCACCGCCAGTTTTAAAGCTTGCCTGGTCTGTATCTACATAATCCCAGGGACTTGTATCGCCGGTGAAATCGTAAGTCCAGGCTGGCTGACCCAACACCTGTGCCGGGTCATTGGCTGCAGGTGTACTGGTGGGTGTTTCCGTTGGGATGTCCGTCGGGGTTTCTGTGGGGGCAACTGTTGGCTCTTCTTCAGGCGTCGAAGAAGGCTCGAGGGTTTCTGTGTGGGTAGGCATTTGTTGGAGTGCGGCTTGGATGGCGGTTTCTGTAAGGATAAGACTGACCTGAGTGGCAACCAAGTCATCAGTAAGCTGCTCCTGCTTTGGTTCAGGGCTGCAACTCGTGATGACAAAAGCAGTAATAATAAATAGAGAGATGAAGACAATTTTTCTCATGGCTTTCTCCGAATATTGGCAAGATGAACAATAGAGATATTATATGGTGTTCAATCTCCAAACGCAACTTGAATTGAGAGAGCTGGTTAATCAAGGTGTGGAGCAATATTTACAGCCACGCCTTCGCGCCGAAACAGAAAAAAAACACTGTGCAGGCGTATTCTTGATCAAGGAAATCTTTATGGATATTTTTGAAAAATGTTACCGGTATACTGAAGTTAAGGATGCAAAGGAAGCAGGTATTTACCCATATTTTATTCCTTTGGATGAAAATGAGGGCACAGAAGTCACATTTCAGGGTCGCAATGTGATTATGTGCGGCTCGAACAACTACCTGGGCCTTACGACGCATCCAAAAGTCAAACAAGCTGCGATTGATGCTATTGCCCGTTACGGTACCAGCTGCACTGGTTCCCGGTTTTTGAATGGCAATATGGCTTTACACGAACGCCTGGAAGCTGAAATTGCAGAATGGGTCGGCAAGGACGATTCACTTGTGTTCTCAACGGGGATGCAGGTTAATTTAGGTACGATCAGTGCCCTGGCAGGACGGGGTGAGATTGTGATTCTGGACAAAGAAGACCATGCCAGTATTGTGGATGGGGCTTTTTTAAGCAGAGCAAAAATTGAACGCTACTGGCATAACGATATGGCTCAGCTTCAGCGAGTGCTGGAGAACTTACCGGAGGATCAGGGGAAATTATTGGTAGTCGATGGATTGTTCAGCATGGAAGGCGATATCGCGCCATTGCCGGAAATCGTGCCCTTGTGCAAAGCATATGGTGTGCGTCTGATGGTCGATGATGCTCATGCAATCGGTGTTTTAGGCGGCGGACGAGGGACGGCAGCGCATTTTGGCTTGACCGACGATGTGGATTTAATTATGTCAACTTTCAGCAAATCCTTTGCCTCTTTGGGTGGATTTATCGCCGGTGATGCTGATGTGGTGGATTATATTAAGCACAAAGCACGCAGTTTAATCTTTAGCGCCAGCATTCCACCCTCTAATGCAGCCGCGGCACTGGCAGCACTTGAGGTGATGCGCGAGGAGCCCGAGCGGGTCGTACGGGTAAACCAGATTGCGGATATGATGCGAGCAGAATTCCAACGCCTGGGTTTTGATACAGGCGATTCCGTTACTCCCGTGATCCCGATTGTTATCGGAGATGATGATCTGACCTTTATTGCCTGGAAACTATTATTTGAAAACGGTGTATTTGTGAACCCGGTCATTTCACCAGCGGTGGCACCCGGTCGGCAGTTATTGCGGACAAGTTACATGGCAACCCACACGGATGAACAACTTGAGCGCGTGATTGAAATCTTTTCCAGGGTTGGAAAAGACTTGGGTTTAATCTAAAACTGGAGATTTTTATTATCAAGCAAAAGCTGCTATTAAAGGAGGCTTTTTTTGTAATTTTCAGGTTGTCTGGTCAATGACTTCCAGCTCCGCCTTGCCGGAATCCTCATGGGTGTCCTGTATGATCTACTTGAGGCTCTCTTTTCTGGGTTTTTCCTGATCCTTCCTGATGTGGACAATATAATTGTAGGCCGTAGATTTTCCGACTTTGGCAGGACCGACAATCACCACCTGGCTTTGCATCCAAAAGCTACTTTAACCTGGGCAACTGTCAGATCTATCAATATATTTTTCAGGTTGGGGTTGAGGGGGCAGCCCTCAAAATTTTCTTTGAGAGCTTGTTTGTCATTTCCTGGAAGGGCATCTTAAAGGGCATCTAAAATACCCCTGGTTTTTCAGCAACATTTTTAGAACATCGTCAAATTCTGGCCTGTTCATTCAATCAAAGAGCTGAGAAGGGTGAAAATGACAATTTACGGATCATCCCAATAGCGGATTTGATCAACCCAAACCGTGAGATCATTCACATTCATGCCGCCAACGAAAACGCCAAAGCGTCCTTGAAGGTGTGTTGAATCAGAGATTTCATTGACTTTTTGACCATTGATGTACAATGCCAAATTTGCACCACGTGCCATCACACCCAATTTATTGACCGCATCAGGGCCTTTTTTGACTGCATCGTTTGCGGTTAATCCGATCAATGAATGCATCACAGAGCCATCCCAGCGGCGCAGGCTATAACGACCGTCACAGCTGATTCCGAATAAATAGCCTTTTCCTGCCTGTGAATCTGCTGGGACCCTGAACATGAGACCAAACTGGTCGCTGCCCTCGCATTCAGGCGTTTGCAGGGTCATTTCCAGGTAAAAGTTGGCGATAGTTGGCCAGGTCACCCGCCAGCCATCGACTCCTGTGCTGGAGGTCAATTTCAGGAAACCGTTCTCAAATTTGATGGCGGTATATTTGTCCAGACCTGTTGGCCAGCCGTCGCCATTGTTCATGGTGTCAACCCAGTCCGGGTCTCCCAGGTTCAGGGCGGGGTCAGTACTAGCCAGGGTGGCTGTTGGCGAAGGTAGCGGCGTATGGGTCGGTGCGGGTGTTAGTTGAGGCTCTTCGGGTTCAACCGGCTCAGCAGGCTCAAACACCTCGGTTTTCACGATTTCTTCTGTAGGCGAAGTAACGTCTATGATAGTCGTAGCTGAAGGTTCAATTTGGATCGGAGTCCCCGTTAAAATCTTTGAGATTTCCGTGGCCATGGCATCTTCCGGATCCACTGCGGTATCACTTTGAAAACCTGGAAAATGGCATCCCGAAAGTGCAAAAGCCAGGATGAGGATTATGCTGATGATCAATTTTTTCATGGCTACCGTCCATTCCTTTATTACGAGAAGATTATTCTACATTGAGACGAAAATTAACGGGCAACTGCTTCTTTTCAATTAAGCTGTATTTATTTTAGCATGGAAGGATGGTCTTGTCACCATTAGCATAGCAATTGAAGGGCCCATCGCTTGCTGCACCGCATCAATTATTTGGGATGGTGGAGTGGGAAAGCCTCCTCACACAGGTCTTTTTTAATGGATTTGTGTAGTCATCAGGAGGAACCTTTTTTGGATGCACTTGCCGCCATTTTTTATACCCATTCTGGCCATTAAATTTACTGCTCGGATTGAGAAGATTGCTAAAAAAAGACCGTCCATTTAATCAGCGAATTTTGCGTGAGGCGACAAAACTCCACGAAGAAGCACAGGGGGCTTATCTGATGACCGCCGACAGCTTCACGCAAAATGCGAAGGATTGGTCGGCAGGAAAGTCGATCACTCTGTATGTTGGGAACGCACTGGTCAGGTTGAACCATTCGTCGGTAGAGCTTAATCGGTTCTGAGATGAATGCTTTGCTAAAGAAAAAATCGCCACCTGGATGGCGATTTTTCTGTCGGGGCGAGAGGATTTGAACCTCCGACCTCTTACACCCCATGCAAGCGCGCTAGCCGGACTGCGCCACGCCCCGAACTAAGATCAAATTATAACCGCCTTTTTCCCGTTTGGCAAGCTTAAATTGGTTAATCAAGATTCATTTGTTGCAAGAATTACAATATTAACGCCCTCAACAATTCTTTTTCAGGGCACCTGCCCAAATGCATAGAAGGTCGGAATGAACAGCACCCGTGTCCCCATTTTCCATGCTTGTTCATCTTGTTGTAGAAAATCAGATAGCTCATTTGGGCTGAGGTGACCTTCAAGGTCGGCGCGTAGCATGGTCCATTCGGTTGGATCGATTGCTACTTGCGCTGTATGATGCCACTCAGCCCCCAGGATGCCGGTCTCAATTTCAATCAGCCCCGTTTGGATAAAAAGAGAGCGTAGCTTCCTGCCGATGCATGTGTCAATGCCATGGGCTTGCAGGGATTCGGTTTGAAAAGCCCCGAGCAAATCCAGCGGCGGCGGGAAGTCGATACGCGCCTGGTAATCCGGTTCAGCCAGAGCCAATACCCAGCCGCCAGGGCGTGTTACCCGCTTCATTTCGTTTAGTACCTGTTCAGGATGAGCAGTCCACATTAACAGGAAATGGCACAGGGACATCGCGAACTTATCTGAAACAAAGGGCAAGTGGTGACCATCACCGATGACCTGAGAATAGTTCTGCTGTTGGTTTTTAGAAAAAATTACACTGGAATAATCAAGGTCAATTCCGATGGCATTGTGATAACCAGCATTATGCAAAGACTGCAGCATCGCGCCGGTACCCGAACCGACTTCCAGGATACTGGCATCCGGATGGAGTGAGATTTTCTCGAGGATATATTGCCTGAGATGTGCTGTCCATCCAGCCTGCTCCAGGTATCGACGATGCCATTCCTGGCGGTCGAGATTGCGAAAATCCTGCACTTTACCTGTTTTCCCAGATTTTTTCCCAGGGATCCGTAAGAATATTACCGAGAACTTGTTGATACAAACCCTGGCTCGGCAAGACATCGCCATCGGGTTCAACATAAAGCCATGCTTGACCAGCGCCTTCAGGCGCTTCAAACTCGCCTGACTGTTCCAATTCCAACGAAACCGGGTTATTTTCAGAATAGGGCACAGGCATATCCCATACAAGATCGAGTTGAAGCACGGCGGCGAGGTTGCGCAGGTCTTCAAGCTCTGATGCCAGGTCAAGCGATGCACTGGTCAGTGACAGGGCATGAACGCCCATCGCTGCCATGCGTTGCAGGTGGGAGTGGAGATCTTCCCCTGCCTTGAGGGTGAGGTGCACCGTGGTGTGGATATCATCAGCCAGCACCTTTTCCAACACCTCCCATGCGGCAGGCCTATCCGGGTTGAAAACAATCATCAAGTGATCCAACCCATTCATCAGCAGCATGCTACGATAAGCGTCCTCCTCTAATTTCAGCCCATCGGTCAACAACCCGGTTACCAGGCCCAACTGCTCAGCCTTCAAGATCAGGTCGGGCAAGTCTTCACGCATTGTTGGTTCTCCCCCGGTGAACAGGAGATGAGGTATGCCCTGCTCAAGGGCTTTCTGGAAGATAATTTCCCATTCATCCGCAGTCAATTCGCGATCAATCCGGTCGAGAGGTGCTGCCTCCTTGTAGCTTTCATCTGAAACCTGGTAGGTCAGGGCACAATCCAGGCGGTAAGGTGCAGAGATATCTGCCGAATAGGGTTCCTGGCGTTCAATGTCGAGGTAGGTCACAGGGTCAAGGCCCGGGGTTTCAATCAGGGTATTGATTCGATCGATGAAGTATTGATAGTCCTGGTGCACTTGTTCCCGGTCGATCTTATACCTTTTTGAAACCACATTGACCACAGTTTCGGGATCTATACCCTCGATAAAGTGGTAGGCGTACTCCAACGCAGTCTGATTCAGATGAAGCACGGTTGCCGCATTGATGATCAGCAGGCCGGTGCCGTCATGCTCAACCCGCAGGTGAAGACGATATTGTCGTTCCTCCTCGGGCGGCGTCTGGTATGAGTACATGCCAGCAGGCAGAGGCTTTTTTTTAGTAAATAAATCCTTGAAGGTGTCGATCAGATTGGGCATAGGAACTCCAATTACATTCTAAAAGAGCGGGTATTTGATGGGATGAATGGATTGATGCTGGCGAGCAAGCGGGCATCCTCCGCCACATTCCGGTAAAAAATCGCAGTTTTGGCATCCCTCGGGGATATCCTGCCGGTTTCGCAGTTGCACAGCCAGGGGGTGCTCCCAAATTTCTTGCCAGGTGTTTTCCAGGAAATTTCCCAGAGACTGGTAATAGGATTGGCAGGGGATCACATCACCGTTGGATTCAATACACATGTTATACAGGGCGGCCGTGCAACCTTTGATTCCCAGATCGAGCTGAAGGGGATTGAAATGACAATACTGTGTAGGCGTATACCAGATCAGCCGTTGACCGTGGGATTGGGTGATTTGGCGAGCGCTTTCCAGTAACGGCGGCAGCTCAATTTCTTTTAAGCCACTATCTACGGTTTCACCTTTTCCTGAATAAATCAGGGCGTTCAGACCCACGGTTGGTACGCCAAGATGAGCCAGAAAGATCAGGGTGGCATCGATGGTTGGAGCGTTGTGTGTCAACAGGGTGGTGTTGGTCATCACGTATAAGGGTGTGGACAGCACATTCTTAATGCCTGCCACAGTTTGAGACCAGGCATCCTTTGCAACAACCATCTGGTTGTGGATATTGGGATCGTGGGATTCGAAGGTAATTTGCACATGGTCGAGGCCGGCTGCAACCAGTTCTGCCAGGTAAGATTGATCCGCCAGTTTTCGCCCATTAGTATTCAGGCCGGTAATCAAGCCCTTCTCTTCGGCATAGGCTACCAATTCGGGCAAGCCCTGGTATAAAGTTGGTTCTCCGCCGGTGAACACAATATGAGGGATTCCCAGATCCCAAATTTGATCTATGATTTTCCGCCATGTCTCTACGGTCAATTCGGGGTAGTTGCGGGCTCGGGCGTTGTAACAGTGGTGGCAGTCGTTATTACATCGATAGGTGAGCGCCAGATCCATCCGGTAGGGAGCGCTGGGAGTCGCTTTGAACGGTGGCGTTGTTTCCAGGTTCAGCTCGCAGATCGGGCAGTCGCCATTGGGATTGACCAGGTCTTCCAATTGTGACGTGAATTCAAAAATGTCCTGAAGTGCATTTAATCTTGATACCTTAAACTGGCGACGCAAAATGCGTGCAGCATGTTCAGGCGTATGACCTTCAAGGTGAAGGTATGCTATCAACGCAGCTGAAGGGTTGAGATGGACAACCCGGTTCGCATTCGCAATTAACAAACCGCTTCCATCGGCGTCTATTCTGAGGTGAAGACGAACTTTGCCATATTCTTCCTCACGAAGATAATGATGCAGGCCGGGAGTGGGGGTAAACCCTTTTTTTAATAACTGGCTGAACTTGTCAATCGCGTTGTTTAAAGCGTTCATCATCTAATTTCATTTTGCTTGATACTCTTAGCGTCCACCGCCCGCACAAGCACAGGCACAGCCAGCACAGGCACAGGCACAAGCACAGGAACTACCGCCGCCGCCCCCGCCACGAAAGCCGCCGGATCCGGATGATCTGCTGACCGGTATCGGGTTGGTGCGAGTGGTAATGCCATTGGTGAAGGAGGACAGGTTACCGATCACCCCGGCGGACATCGCGGTAGCGCCGTTAATGACATTAGCAGCAAAATTTGAACCCGGGATATTGGGCAACGAGACTTTTCCTCCGCCAGATGCTGTTGTTTGCGCCGGAACCGGGTTGGAAGTTGTGCCGCCGATGCTGCGGCGATAGGAAGGCGAGTAACGAGGCCACCATACAGGGACGAAGACCGGGCCGGTTGTAAAAGTACGCCTGGTGCGCTCCTGATATTGGTCATCGAGCATGGTCCATTCCATGGTCTGGTTGTAGCGTTCACTTTTAACTTCGGGTGTATCGGATTCCTCAACCATTTTCCATGCCCTTTGCATAATGTCTTTGTAATAGGCAACGGTCTCTTTATGGCTGAAGCCCTTCATTTTTGCCGAAACACTCTTGACCAAGGTCACCATCAAATTTTGCATGGCTGTTCTGCGTTGTACTCCGCTTTGCGCGATCGCCTCTAAAAAGTCAGTTTCGTAGGCATGCAAACCCTCCGGAAGGGGTTGGCTGGTGATAACCTCGAGGGGATCTTCTTTGACGACTGTCGCGGCCTCTTTTTTAAGCACACCGAACAGGATCATGGTGAAAATTTTATCCATGGGCTGTTCCATTAGGATCGCTGCTTCAACCGCGGTGAGACCACGTTTGATACCATTGCCCTCGATTTTCATCTTCGGTGGGAGGTAAGCCATCTTGCGTTTGTTGGCGCCAAAGGTTGCCTGGTAAAACACAAAGCCGAACATGCCGATGAAGAATGTGCCCATTCCACAGCAGCATAAGTTGTTACTGATGAGTGCGAAAAATGACGGTAGAAACCCCAGCGGCTCCCTGATAATACCCGGCGTCGTATCTTGAGGTGGTTCGGTGATTAATTTATCCTCAGGAACCAACCGGCTGGGGAAAGCGGCGCCAAAGAGATATCGGGTGTGCACATTGGCGTTGGTTGTAAACCATGAATAGTACACCCGTTCCTCGGCCTCAGTTCTGCCGGTATCATCGGGTGAAGAATCTCCAGGCCAGCCCTGCGGGGTGTAGTAGACGCCTTCGTCATCACCCACACCGGGCGGCAGGATGATGGTCATCCGGTAATGGGTTTGGGTGCTACGCTCATAATTTGCATCAAACCAGTTGGGAGTGAACTGGAAATTGGTGTAATCTTCCCGGTCACCGCCATCATATTTAGAGAGCACGTTGCTGACACCCGGGACCCAGACGGTAACCAGGCCGGATTGGCCTGGCGGAATCGAATCGCTTTCAAGCGCAAGGGCAAACCCATTGGGCACATAAGGCGAGCTTTCAATTTTATTGATTGTCTTACCATCAATTTCTGCCTGGATTGAAGCCAGGTTATATGAGGAAGACGGCATACCGATATCAACAAAATCGATCGGGTCAGCATTAGCACTGTTTTGAAATTGGATGTAATACCACAGCGAAAGAGAACCATCGTCTTCAACATAAGCTTCCACTTCCATCACCGTGACTTCAAATCGATAGTCTTGGGCGGAAACTGATGCAGGGAAAACAAACTGCGAGATCAGGGTAAAAAAAAGGGCCAGCTTAATAATTCTTTTCATAGGTCACCATTTGGGTTCTTCGGTTAACTGGTAAGTTGTCGAACAATGCGGACACTCCACCACCGGAGCGCCGGCAATCATTTTTACATCCTTAGACGTAATTGGGCCGCCGCAGGACTGACATTTGATCGTATCCATCCCGACCTGACCGGGCAGGTCAATATTCAGGTTGACAACCTGGTCACCGGCTTTTTGCGGGGGACTGAGTTTGGTGCCGATAAAAATCAAGCCAAAACCGATGACCATGCCGACCAGGCCGATCAAAATCCAGGCAGTTTGTCCCGCGGGGCTGAACCCGCCCAGGATGAACAGGAAGGAAAAGATGATAAATATTCCAGCAGTAATAAAGGCGATAATCTTTCCAGCGCGCATAGCATCTCCTTTGGTAGTCGATTCATTGATATGACTTATTTTAACGCATCTTGATTGATTAATCCTGAGATTATCACAGGTATTTCACTGTAAGAGAACAACCAGCTTTGACAACCCTTATCTTAGCATATAATTAGCGAGGATTTGTTGCCTATTGCGGTGATATTACCCTTGGCAACAAGATTGCCCAATATGAATGATGGATTTGTCCCCAGATCTGTTATTAACAGATTGCCACGCTGTTTGCAGGCGTTGAATCTGATGGCCAAAGCAGGCTTGCATACCGTTTCGTCAGAATTCCTGGCAGAACAGGTTGGAACGAATTGGCGCTGCTGGGAGTAGCTGCACAACCCGTTGTTGATGAATTAGTGCAGGCGGGGATCAAAGGCATTTTCAACTATACACCTGCGAGATTAAATTTGCCCCAAATGGTTTTTTTGAACAGATCGACCCTGTTTTAATCCTTCAACAGATGCTCTTTAGCTAAAAGAAGAATGACTGTCTTCTCCAAGGGGGTTTTCTAAAAGGTCGATCAGTACATCGAAATTTGCCACCCGGTGACAATGTAATTTTAATAACACTTTTTTTGGATTTGCTTTCTCGCGCAGTGTGAGAAACTGGTTTTGCAGGGAGAATGTAATCTTATTGTAGGGCAATACAGATTTTTTGATGCATATTCCGTTTTGATCCGCCTGCAGGTGTTTGTGAAAATACAGCCTTTCGCCCATAAACAAGCGATCTTGGTATTTTCTAATTAATTCTGGCAAAATTTTACCGCGTAGATTTTCAATCAGTTCGGAAATTTTTCTATACCGGTTGCGAATTACCAACCGCTGACGATCGGCACCCTCCAGGATGATCTTCACGCGCAGGCTGACGGTTGAGCCGCCAAAGGAGATTCGCGAGATATGACTGTCAAACCGGACGGTATCCGCATAAATCCAGGTGTGCGTGCGCTTCGCAGCGTAAAGCACCAGTCCTTTTTCATAAAGATCAACACCATCCTGCCAAAAGAAGATCGCCAGGCTTATCGCCAGAGCACCGGCAATTAACATACCTGCATACAGAATTGCCGGGTAAAGGATGACGCTCAAAAGAATTGCCCGACCATGGATATTGATCCTGGTCCAGGTGTTTATGCCTAGTAAAACAGTGAAACCGATTGAAGCCAGGACGGTCAGCCCACCCAGGAATATGGTCAGCCAGCGTTTCAATCCCTGGTTTTGAACCGGGTAGCTCTCCAATTTATTTCCTAACTGATCTAGACGAGGATCAACATTTGAATGATGCGTGAGGTTTGTTGGGGTCATACTGATGATCGGCAAGGTTTAAGTCTTGGATGGAAGGCTGCGGGAGAGGACATCGATCATTGAAAAAGCTTTTGATGCGCCTTCGGCAATACAGGTGGTGGGATTATCAACAAGGTAAGCAGGAATGCCCAGGGATGCAGTGAGGTATCGATCGATGCCGACTAAAAGGGCGGTACCACCGCACAAAGCCACACCACGATCGATGATATCGGAAATCAGTTCAGGGGGAGTTTTCTCTAACACCCGGCGAATTGTTCCGGCAATGTTTTCAAGCGGTGTTTGTAAGGCTTCTACAATATCATCTGTTGTGATTGTGGCGGGTCTGGGTAAACCTGAAACCTGGTCCTGCCCCTGGATTTGCATTGATTGCGGATTATCTTGCGGAAGTGCGGCGCCGATTCGAATTTTGAGTTGTTCCGCGGTGGGCTGTCCGATGATCAGGCCAAATTTACGGCGCACAAAGCTGATGATGGCTTCATCCAATTCAAGGCCGGCTACACGGGAAGTTTCAGCAGAGACCAGGCTGTGCATGGCAAGCACTGCTGCCTGTGAAGTTCCCCCGCCAAGGCAAATGATCATGTTGCCGGTGGGTGCACCAATTGGTAGATCAATGCCAATGGCGCCAGCCAAAGGTTGCTGGATCAGGTGCACATCGCGGCTGCCCGCGCCAAGACCTGCTTCGTAGACGGCGCGCCGCTCCACACTGGTGATGCCAAAAGGAACTGTGATCATCAGTTTGGGGCGAAATAATAGCATGCGCCCGGTCACCATGCGCACCATTTCGCGTAAAAAATTTTCTGTAATCTCGTATTCAGCGATGACACCAAAGCGCATCGGCCGGATGACCTCAATGTTTTCAGGAACCCTGCCCATCATATTAAGCGCTGATTTTCCAATCTCAACCAGTTTGAGTTCATCAAGAAGAATGGCGACAATGGTGGGCTCCTGGAGGAGGATGTCTTTACCCTCGACAATACGGGTGTTCAAAGTGCCTAAATCAATACCTAATTCATGAGAAAGTCTTGCCACATGTGCCTTCCTTGGTTTGGAATGAAATCGATGAAATTCATTTATAAATCAAAAATAGACTAACTCTATCTTACCAAATCTACCAGGCTTTGATAAGAGAATGGACAAAGATGTTGGCGGGTTTATTCTTATCCTTCCTGGCACAAACCTGATTTTTTAAATCCTTACCATGACCAGGTTTGCAATAATTGTACGACAAATCGCGGCAAGGTATACTTAAGCTCGATAATTATTAATTAGTTTTCTTAGGAATGAGCATCTGAAGGGTTCTTATTACCCACTCGCATATTAGAAGTCGGTTAGCCAGAAATTTGTCCAAATTTGGTTTTTATTTATTGGTAATTGTGGGGGCTCAAACCCCTGATTAGGAGCATAAGAATGACGGATGTGGATTTAAAATACGAGGCCGCACTGGATTTTTTGTATAGTTATATCGACTATAGCTTAAAACGAAATTTTCGTTATTCTGCTGAAAAATTCAATCTTGACCGCATGAACAAATTAATGCAGTTGCTGGACAACCCGCAAAACGACTTTCTGATCATCCACATTGCTGGGACCAAGGGGAAGGGTTCGGTTTCTGCAATGTGTGCCAGCGTTCTCAACACACAGGGATATAAAACCGGGTTATACACCTCACCCCACATGGTGAATTTTGCTGAGCGTATCCAGGTCAATGGAGATACCATCTCAAAAGCCGAACTGGTTACGATTGTCGAGACCTTGAAATCGGTCGTGGCGCAGGTTCCAGAAATAACCACCTTTGAGTTAACAACGGCATTAGCCTTCGTTTACTTTTCGAAAGTAAACGTCGACTATGCCATCGTTGAGGTTGGGCTGGGTGGTCGGTTGGATGCGACAAACGTTGTTTCTCCAATGATTTCTGTAATCACCTCAATCTCTTACGACCATGAAAAGATATTAGGGAACACGCTCTCTGAAATTGCCAGGGAGAAGGGCGGCATCATCAAACTAAATACTCCCGTGGTGATTGCGCCCCAGAAAATGGAAGCGCTTCTCAGGTTGAAGGAGATTGCACAGGAAAATAATGCCCCCGTCATTCAAGTGGGCAGAGACTATCTTTACGCAGCAGACTCGCACAGCCTGGAAGGACAGGCTTTTTTGGTATGGACGCCTGAGGAACAGCCATTGGTAGACACGTTTATCGAGTCAGCAGGGCGTGACATTTGGAGTCCGATGCGCTTAAGAATCCCATTATTGGGATTTCACCAGATTGAAAATGCTGCTACCGCTTTTGCAACCCTTAAGACCCTGGAAAAATATGGTGTTCAAATCACCCAAAAGGCATATCGTGCTGGCTTTGCTTCTGTTCAATGGGCGGGGCGAATGGAAATCCTTGACCATCATCCAACCGTGGTGATTGACTCAGCGCATAACCGTTATTCAGCGTTGATTTTAAGGAAAGCCATGGATGACTATTTTCCGGGTTTGCCAATAGTGCTGGTTTTTGGCGCTTCAGAAGATAAAGATATCGAGGGGATGTTCCAGGAACTGCTTCCAAGAGTGTGGAAGGTGATCGCTACTCAGTCCACACACCCACGCTCTATTGATGCACAGGAAATTGTTCAGCTTGCCCACCGTTTTGGTCGATCCGCACAGGCTATCCTCCCCTTCGAAGAGGCAATGACCGCAGCATTGGATGAAGCCGGGCAGGAATCGGTGGTATTGGTGACAGGCAGTATATTTATCGCCGCAGCTGCCAGAGATACATATTTAGCTTTGAAACGCGATATTGAAAACAATCACTTGTAAAACCAACTTCGATTGGGCACTTCAATTCTTTGGAGTTTTTATGAACAATGACGATTGGTACCGCAACGATGACGAACACGATGATCTGATAGGTAATATCCACCAGAGGACAGAGGAGTTATACCGTATTTTAAGCTGGGAATTGGACGAAGATGGCTTTTTCACCTGCCCGGCCATTGTGTTGGAAGATGTAGTGGTGTTCCCCCATATGATCTCACCGGTATTTCTCAGTGACGACGCATCGACACTGGCAATTGAAGCTGCCCAGGAGGATAACAGGACGGTTATTGCGTTATATTACGATGATGATGCTCCTGAAGATGGGCGTGAACGATTTTTGCCGATTGGAATGGATATTGCGGTGGGACGCATCCTCACTTTACTGGGCGGCGAGCATTCTGCTTTGGTGCAAGGGCGCCGGCGAGTTGAGATTGCAGAAATTGTGCAAAGAGAACCTTATTACATTGTGAAAGTGCGTCCGGTTAACGATAGTTACCGCATTACTCGTCATTTGACTGCCATGATGAGGACTTCACGAAATTTATTTGAGCGGTGTGTTTCGCTAAATGAAAACCTCCCTGAAGAAGCGCACCTTTTTTCAATCAATATCAGTGATCCGGGTTGGCTGGCGGATATGATTGCTACCTCAATGCCGCTAACAATCGAGACACGCAAGCACCTGTTGAGGCTCATCCATCCTGCTGACCGACTGAAGGCCGTAAACCAGATTTTGGCTGAAGAATTGGAAGTATTGGAACTCGAGGATGAGATTCAAACCCAGGTTAAAACGGAAGTTGATCGATCGCATCGGGAATATTATCTGCGTGAACAAATGAAAGCGATCCAGATGGAACTGGGGGAAGACGATCTCTGGGGTCAAGAAATCCGTGGGCTGGCAGAAAAGATCCAGGCAATGAACCTTCCCGAAGCAGTTTTTTCCCAGGCAACCCGGGAATTACAGCGATTGCAGCAATTGCCGCCTTTGGCTCCTGAAGTGGGCATTATTCGCACTTACCTGGATTGGATTGTGGAGCTTCCATGGACTGAAACCACTGAGGACAACCTGGACGTTTTGCATGTAACACGGGTGTTGGAAAAAGACCATTATGGTTTAAAAATGGCCAAAGACCGCATCCTAGAATACATAGCCGTTCGCAGCTTGAAACCCAAGCGCTTACACCAGCCGATTCTCTGTTTTGTCGGCCCGCCCGGTACGGGAAAAACTTCTCTGGGTAAGTCCATTGCCAGTGCACTGGGGCGCAATTTTGTCAGATTGTCCCTGGGTGGAGTGCGGGATGAAGCCGAGATCAGAGGGCATCGCCGAACCTATATCGGTGCGATGCCAGGCAGAATCATTCAAACGATGCGCCGCTCCGGGACACTGAACCCGTTGTTTATGCTGGATGAGATTGATAAATTAGGAACGGATTTTAGAGGAGACCCATCTTCCGCACTTTTGGAGGTGTTAGATCCAGAACAAAATGATGCCTTTTCCGATCACTACCTGGAGGTAGACTATGACCTTTCAGAAGTCATCTTTATTACCACTGCCAACACGCTGGGTACGATCCCACCTGCTTTATTAGATCGGTTGGAAGTGATTGAATTTTCAGGGTATATCGAAGATGAAAAAATTAAGATTGCCAAACGCTTTCTTATTCCAAGACAACTTGAAGAGACCGGGATTGATGAAGAGGGTGTTCAGTTTTCTGAACAGGCATTGATGAAGATCATCCGTGAATACACTTTTGAAGCGGGCGTTCGCAATCTCGAACGTGAAGTTGGACGTGTTTTACGGAAAATCGCCCGCTTGAAAACTGAAACAAAGCGATTTCCAAAGAAGATTACACCATCAGCGATCCGGCGTTTTTTAGGACCGCAGCAATTCTTTGAGACCGAAGCTGAGGACGGCGATGAGGCAGGTGTAGCGACCGCCCTGGCATGGACGGAAAATGGTGGAGAAATAATGCCAGTTGAGGTTTTAATCCTTGATGGCAAGGGCAATTTGCAAATTACCGGTCAAATTGGGGAAGTGATGCAAGAATCAGCCCAGGCAGCGCTTTCATACCTCAAATCGAGGGCTGAAACCCTGAACATTGACGGTGAAATATTTGAAAATATTGACGTTCACCTGCATGTCCCTGAGGGCGCCATTCCTAAAGATGGACCCAGCGCCGGGATTACGATTGCTACAGCACTGATCTCAGCCTTCACCGGCAGGCCCAGTGATCATATGGTGGCGATGACAGGTGAGATCACCTTGCGCGGTCGGGTTCTCCCTGTTGGTGGGATCAGGGAAAAAGTGTTGGCTGCACATCGAGTTGGATTGAAAAAGGTGATTATCCCTGAAAAGAATGCCAAAGACCTGGATGACATTCCCAACCCGGTCTTGAAAGACGTCGAAATAATCCCGGTCAAGCACATGGATGAAGTCTTGCCGATTGCATTGCATGAAGCAACGCCCAATCTAAAAACGACTCGGCGGAAAAATTCAGGTTAAAACGACAATATCCCTCGACGGAATATTGTTCTAATGGCTTGTCAGAAGCTGTTTATTTGAAATGGTAAAAAAAACCATGCAACCTATTCTTTGTGGATTGCATATATTTCATCCTGCAGGGATTTAATACCGTTTCGAACCTGAGTGATCATTCGGTCAAGATGCAGTTCAAGTCCGGTGAGGGTTTCGAGGATGTAATTGTCGGCTTCCCGCTGAGATATTTCGGACTCCTGGTGCGATTGGTGAATAATCTCCTCAGCGCGCATTTTCGCGGCTTGAATGATCTCATTATCTTCCAGGGTTTTGTCCGCTTTTTCGCGGGCCAGCGCAATCGTCCGGTTGGCTTCTTCTTTGGCCTGGGCAAGAATACGGTCGCGTTGGGCGACGACCTGTTGTGCTTTTTTAATCTCTTCAGGAATGGCCACACGCATCTGATCGATCAAATCCAACATGCGGTCCTCATCAACGATAACACTGTGCGTTAACCAGATTGGCCGGCTTTCATTAAACAATTCTTCTAAGCGATCTACAAGATGCAAAATATCCATTCCAACCTCCGTGTCGATATTACATCTAACGTTGCAAGCATTATACCAATATTAACATATTTTTTCATATATTCCGATATCAATCTCGTAATGAGGTGAGTGGGACGATATCCTGTTCTTCACCTAAAACATTAAAACGACTTTTCAGGGCTGCCTCCACGTGCGGTGGAACAAAGCTCGAGACATCCCCGCCCAGGGCTGCGACCTCTCGGACTGTTGTTGATGAGAGGAAGGTGTGTTCTTCGTTGGTGATCAGGGCAATCACATCAATGCTGGGCTCAAGCCGATTATTAGCCAGCGCCATGCGAAATTCATACTCGAAATCTGAAAAAACACGTAAACCCCGAACAATTGCCTGGGCGCCCACTTTTTTTGCAACCTTAACCGTCAATCCCGTATAGCCAACCACATGTATGGACTTGTAATCCATGAAAGCTTCCTGCACCAGCGCCAGGCGTTCTTGCGGAGAAAAGAGGATGTTGCGTTGTTCTTTGGCGTACACGGCAACATACACTTCATCAAAGAGATTCACTGCCCGTTTGGCAATATTGATATGCCCGTAATGAATGGGGTCAAAGGTCCCGGGGAACAAAACAATAGTCATTTCAGCTCATATCTCCTTCTTTATTTGGCCAAAAATGCTCCATGGCTTGGCGCATCAGATGATGCTCTTCAGCCTGGAGGGTCGGATCGTTTTCATAGACTTGCTGGGCATAATTTCTTGCTGTTTCGATGAGATGCACGTCGGTCAGGCTTGCCAATCGCAAACCAGCGTACCCCGATTGGCGGGTTCCAAGGAATTCTCCTGGGCCGCGTTGTTTTAAATCATGCTCCGCCAGGACGAATCCATCATGTGTGCTTACCATTGCCAGGAGGCGTTCGTTTTCTGCCTTATCGCTCGCCTGGGGGATCAAGAAACAATAGGATTGTTCAGCACTGCGCCCAACCCGACCCCGCAGTTGATGTAATTGAGCTAAACCAAACCGGTCGGCGCCTTCGATGATCATGATGGTCGCATTGGGGATATCAACACCCACTTCGATGACCGTCGTAGAGACGAGGATGTCAAACTGGTGGTCGCGAAATTGCCGCATGATGGCATCTTTTTCATCAGCGCGAAGACGTCCATGTATCAAGCCAACGCGTAAATCGGGAAAGATTTCCGATTGTAAACGTTCATACTCCTGGACAGCAGCCAATACCTCTTCATTTTCGCCCTGCTCAACAAGGGGATAGATGATAAATGCCTGATGCCCCCGATTGACCTGTATTCGCACCAGGTTATAGATGCGTTCCCTTTCAACCGGGTAGTTAATGTAGGTTTTTACGGGCTGCCTGCCGGGCGGCATTTCATCGAGCACACTGAGATCTAAATCTCCATAGACTGTGAGGGCTAATGAACGGGGGATGGGTGTGGCTGTCATCACCAGCAGGTGAGGATTATTTCCTTTTTCTCTGAGCACTGCACGTTGTGAAACGCCAAACCGGTGCTGTTCATCAACCACTACAAATTGTAAATCGCTAAAAACGACCGGGTCTTCGATTAAGGCGTGGGTGCCGATCACCAATTTGACCCACCCCTGCGCCAACCCTTCCAGTATTTCTTGTCTTTCCCTTGCCGGGGTATCGCCAATCAACAGGCGGATTTGAGATCCTTCGAGTAACGGATGATGATCCGACGGTGTTGTCAGCAATTGTTTAAGATTGTTGTAATGTTGCTCTGCCAGGATACTGGTGGGCGCCATATAGGCTGCTTGAGAGCCTGACCTGACAACCATAGCGATACCCAACCCAGCGATGATTGTTTTCCCCGATCCAACGTCGCCCTGCAGCAGACGGTTCATGGGTCTGCCAGAATCAAGATCCGCCCGAAGGTCAGATAGAACTTTTTGTTGCGCATCTGTCAGAGAGAATGGTAATCGGTTGAGCTGGTCGTTCAACCAATCGTCACCGACTGGAAACCTTCGCCCTACGGCATTTATCCACTCATGTTTTTGCTGCAAGACGCCTAATTGAAGCAGGAAGATTTCGTCAAAAGCCAGACGGTGACGAGCTTTTTGAAGAGTGTCATGATTTTCCGGGAAATGGATTTCTTTCAGTGACGTTGGTAAATCCATCAAGCTGGCATCTTTAAGGATATATTCGGTTAAATATTCCGGGATCTTTGGAGCCCAATTCTCCAGGACGGAAAAAATTACTCGCCGCAACCAGCGCTGGTTCAAACGCGCGGTTAGGGGATATACAGGAACTATGCGTTTGGTGTTGATTTGTTCCTGAGAAATTTTTTCATAATCAGGGTGGTACATGACCAGCCTGCCCATATACTGTTCGATCTTCCCTGAAATTGATATAAACATATTCTTACGGAGCTGTCGAAGATGGTAGATTTGATTAAACCACATCAACTGGATGCTGCCTGTATCATCAGAGACTACCGCCTGTATGATTTTGCGGTTCTTATCTCGAGCCGAGAAGGTGCCGACCCGATCAACACAGGCGATGATCGTGACTTCATCTCCGTAGGTGAGATCTTTGATGAGCTTCATTTTTGTGTAATCATCATAGCGGCGTGGGAAGAAATAGATCAAGTCCTCCACAGTGAAGATGCCAAGTTTGCTCAATAACTGGGATTGCTTTTGCCCGATCCCATGAACCGAGTTGGTGGGCGAGAGAAAGGGGTCGGGGAGGGCGTTGGCAGGGATGGGTGCTGAACTTCCCGAGGGTTTTTTTATAGATGTGCGACTTGTTGTTTGTGTGACCTTTGGGGGCATCTGGGTTGGTTTGGATAGATCGTTTTGAGATTCTTTGGAAATTTGTGGTTGTTCCAGCACTTTTGCTCCCGGAAGGTGTTTAATGCCGGGGTTATCCAGGATTTGACCGATTTGTTTTATGGCCTGGGAGCGTTTCTGGATCGATAAATCGGAGTAGCCTTTGAGAAAGTCAGCGACCTGCTGAATATCTCCTTCCGGCACTCCGTCACCGCGTGCGTCACCCTGCCAGGTTTCAGTCAATTTTGCTAAACCGCCGACCACTGCCTTATCAGAATAATTTAAATCTGCTTCCAGTTTGAATATTTTATACAACTTCTCGATAGATCGAAACATGATCAATGATGGCCTTTTCAATTGTTAGTCATTTTTATTTTATCGTGAATCGCACATTAAGCATAACGCATTCGCCTGGTTTATTGAAGGTAATCGTCAACGCGCGCTGAAAAATCCAAGGATTTGCGGGTAGGTTAGGGTCATAGTGGCATAATCAGAAAACCCCGCCCTGCGGGGTTTGATTGAAACCTTATCAACAGCCTATTCTATTCGACAGCGACGATTAATTGATAGTGAGGTTGCCCACCTTCATGAACCTCAATCTCATGATCAGGATAAATAGAGCGGATTTTGTCCGCCAGCTTGTTGACCTGTTGCCCACTGATATCTGTGCCGTAATACAGGGTGATGCGTTCATAAAGGTGTGTTTCAGCGGCATATAAAAAGGCTTCGCAAGCCTTATCGATGGTGCTGGAAGAGGAAACAAGCTTCCCATTGTGCAATGCAATAACCTGACCTTTTTCAACCTGAACCCCATCAACCTCTACACTGCGCGTGGCGATAGTGATCTCTCCCGTTTGAACATCATGAATTGCTTCTTGCATCCCCTCAACGTTCTCGTTGAAATCGGCATCCGGGATCAATCTGAACATCGCTGATAGGCCTTGAGGCACACTGATGGAAGGTATTACCGCCACATCCTTAACGGTCATAGAAGCGGCTTCCCTGGCAGCCAGGATGATATTCTTATTGTTGGGCAAAATCACGATTTTGTCTGTGGGCAGATTTTCAAAGGAAGCCAGCAGTTCTTTAATGCTGGGGTTCATGGTCTGTCCTCCAGGAACGATCGCTGCTACACCCAAACTGGCAAAAATCCTGCTGATGCCCGGGCCAGGAGAAACCGCCACAACGGCTGTTTCACCCGGTTGCACTTTGGATAATTTCAATTTCGGATTTTTTGTGTTACTCATATCATCCATTTGCGCCATCAGGTTTTCGATCATCACTTTTTTAACCGTACCGAAGGTCATGGTATGGTCTATGGGTTGGTAGCGATATTCTTGCGGCACGTGAATATGCATCCGATAAATACCTTCGCCCTCACCAACCTGGATCGAGGTACCGATTTCTGATAACGCTTCGTAATATTCTTCTAATTTAAAGCTGGATTTGGGGGCGAAGTCGATGACGACTTCGTAATCCTGTCCCGGTTCAATGGTTTCCAGCGCATTTTCAAGACTCATTTCAGATAAGGACATGACTTCGGTCACCGGTTTATCGAGCGCATCACCATTAATAAAACGCCACATGCCTTCGAAGATGCAAACAAGCCCTTTTCCGCCCGAGTCAACGACACCTGCTTGTTTCAAGATTGGAAGAAGCTCAGGTGTTCGTTCAAGGGATGCCTCTGCTGCCTGAACGATATCTGATAACACCTCCGTGAAACTGGTAGTTCTCTGAACCGAAACCTCTGCTTGTGTGGCAATGTCTTTCATAACAGTCAAAATAGTCCCCTCAACGGGTCGAACAACGCCTTTATAGGCTGTTTCTTTAGCCTCGGTTAAGGCATTGGCGAGAGTTTTTACGTCCATCGTTGGCATGTCGTTCAGGGCACGAGCAAAACCGCGCCAGATTTGGGATAAAATCACGCCAGAATTGCCGCGTGCCCCCATCAGGGCGCCGCGTGCAATGGCATGTGCAAGCTGTCCAACGTTATCCACCGTGGAGTTTTCAACTTCTTCAAAGGCTGCCTGCATGGTGAGAACCATATTCGTCCCGGTATCACCATCCGGAACCGGGAAAACATTCAAGCTGTTGACAGTCTGCTGATTAGTCTTTAACCACACCATACCTGCTTCAAGCAGTGTTTTCAGGCCGTGGCCATTGATTGGGATAGACACCAATTTATGGCGTTCAGCAGCACTTAATTTTGATAACTCCACAGCACTCATAATTCTCCAACGATAATAAACGCAATAATATCAAAGATGCTTCATGATCGAAGCAGGTTAATCCATGTTACTAATCCGTAAACCGCGGATATGCACGTTGATTCTGCGAACGGGAAGTCCGACGGTTTTTTCAACATTGTATTTAACGCTTTTAGCAATACTATTTGAAATTGTTTTGATCCGCAAACCATATTCAACCACAATGTAGAGCTGAATTACCAGTCCCTCGTGATCATAAGACACGTCAATGCCATATTTAGCATCCTTTCTTATGATCTGACGTATATTCTCAGCCAGATTTTTAGGCGCCAGGCCGACAACCCCATAGGACTGCAACGTTGATTGACGCGCAATTGAGGCGATAGCATCTTTTTGGATCAGGATGCTGCCTAATTCGTTGTGAATGTTGCCTGTTTTATTCATATATCTCACCTTACTTGCTTGTAGCTTTTCCTCGAGTATGGTAAAATCATTAGCTGTTTGGATGTAGAATAACCAAACCCTGTTATTATATCGTATAGTTGTGAAAGGATGACATCATGGCGATCTGTGAACAATGTGGAAAAAAGACCGCCTTCGGGCACAATCGAAGCCACTCGATGAGAGCGACCAAGCGACAATTCAAGCCAAACCTTCAGAAAATCTCGGTGTACGAGAATGGACGAATGGTTCGCAAGACATTGTGCACCCGTTGCATTCGCACGTTGGTCAAATCCTCTAAGTAGGTTAAACATACTCGTAGCGCATTAGTCGCGGCACTCTGCTGCGATTTTTGCATTTAATATGAGCCTTTACTCCAGGGCATCGTGCAACGCTTTAATCCCGGCTGCAATACCATCTTTATGGCCAAAAACCGCTGATCCAGCGACAAAATTCCTTGCGCCTGCCTGGTAACAGGTTTTAATGTTTGTTGAATCAATGCCGCCATCCACCTGGATCATGGCTTTTGAACCTGTTTTATCAAGCAGTGATTTCATCCGCCGGATTTTATCGACCATACCAGGCAAAAATGCCTGGCCGCCAAATCCAGGGTTGACCGTCATCAACAGGACCATGTCAAAGTCGTGCACTAATTCTCGCAATATGTTCACAGGTGTGCCGGGGTTGATCACAATTGATGGCGTCGCGCCCAATTCCCGAATGCTCGTCAGGGTGCGTTGGATGTGCGGGCAGGTTTCGTAGTGGACGGTGATATAGCTGGCGCCAGCTTCAACGAAAGCCTGGATATGGCGCTCTGGCTTCTCAATCATCAAATGCACATCAACAGGTAAGGATGTGATTTTCCGAATTGTTGTCACGATATTGGGGCCGAAAGTGATGTTGGGAACAAAGCTGCCATCCATCACATCTACGTGGAGCCAGTCAGCACCAGAGCCGATAGCCTGGTTGATCTGGTCCTCAAAATTCCTTAAATCAGCCGACAAAATTGACGGCGCGATCATAAAAGACATGTGTTTACTATACCTTTAATCTTTAATCATGGGTTGAGAAAAAAATAAATGTACAGCCAGAAGGGAATCAAACCAAATACGGCGGTGAAGGCAAGCACCCCCAGCAACCAGGTTCCCCAATCGATTGTCTGGCTTTCAATGGACTCTTCGTGTTCTTGTGGGTAATCCGTCCAAATCCTTTCAACCGGTTGGGTCTCTGTTTGCATCCTCCTGGAAATGACCGGTGGGCGGGATTGTGGTGATGATATATTGGATCTTTTTGCTCCTGGCAGGATAATCGGCCCGGTTTTTTCGGGATTCAGATTGCCAAAGGACATCAACACCCGCCCCAGCTGGTCAGCGGTTCGATAACGCGCCGCTGGCTCTTTTGAGAGGATTTTCAGGGTGATCTCCTCCAAGGGTTCGGGGATGGCTGGATTTAGCCTTCTGGGTGGAACAGGGGTTACCATACGATGCATGCGAGCCAGTTCGGTGGCATCTTTGGCTTCGAAGGGAAGGCGACCGGTGAGCATTTCGTATAGAATAACCCCCAGCGAATAAACATCTGACGCTGGAGAAGGTGCATAGCCCGAAGCTTGCTCTGGCGAGAAATAATGTGGTGAACCCCATACTACTTCGCTGCGCTCTTCCGGGTGAATTGTCGCCAGGGCACGCGCAATGCCAAAATCTGTGACTTTTAGGCGGAAGTCTTTTGAAACCAGCATGTTATGTGATTTAATGTCACAGTGCACCAGCCCGGCGCGGTGAGCATAGCCGACGCCAGCGCAAGCCTGGGTGATCAATCCAAGCGTGTCTTCGATGCTGAAACGGCTCTGTTGGCGGATAAGAGATTTCAAATCCGTTCCATCTACATATTCGAAGACGATAAAAACCTGGTCTTTATCAAAACCGAAATCATAAACGGTGACGATATTGGGATGGGAGAGGTTTGCAGCAGCCTTCGCTTCCTGTCTGAAGCGCTCGAGAAATTCACTGTCATCGGAATAATCTTCTCGCAAGATCTTGACCGAAACGATCCGTTCGAGCATTTCGTCCAGGGCTTTATAAACCACAGCCGTACCCCCAGATCCAATGGGTTGCAGTAGTTTATAGCGACCGCTTAATAAAGGTAAATCCATCATAGCAATTTTTATTTTACTCATAAAAGTATATCATATCTAACAGGTGATCAAAAGTGGTTCAGGTTGATGGCTTCGGGTTGGGATCCTCGTGATGGAGATCGGTGTATCCAATGACAAGTACGCCAGGGGATTACTGGTGATAATTTGTCGTCATCCTGAAGGATAAGTTATAATTACCATGAACACCTGACGACGAGTACCAGAGCGACGAAAAATGATGTCAGACCGACCCGAACGCCACAAAATAAAATCGATATTAAATCCCGTCACGCTTGTGACTGCGGCTATCCTTACCGTGGGATTGGTTTTGATATCGCTGGTCATCCTTTTTTTTGGTCGTAACCCGGCGACCGGAGCCAGTACCATTCCTGAAACAACCCTGATTCCAGCACCAACCTTAACACCCAGGGTAATTGATCCGACCAGGACGCCCACCCCGACCCCGACATCAATTTTCTTCTTACCTGAGGGTGTGATTGGGATTGGTATTTATGTCCAGGTGACCGGGACGGGCGGCGCAGGTTTGAGAATGCGGGGGGAGCCTGGCTTAGGAGCTGCGATTAATTTCTCAGCTATGGATTCGGAAGTATTTTTGGTGATTGATGGCCCTGTAACCGTTGATGGGCATACATGGTGGCATTTAGAAGCGCCCTATGACCGGAATCGAAATGGCTGGTCTTCTGCCAACTTTTTGTCGCCAATTAAGGAAGATGTTGATTAGATCTTTACATTAATCGACACCCATGATGCAGCCCTTGCTCGTACAACAACATGATTGGTTATGGGGAGATAAATCCGGTAGAATTAAAACTCCTGTCAAGTCCTTTGGATGGGTATGGAGCATGATCCATGCGAAAAATAATTAAACAAATATCAAAGAATAAGAAGAAAGAGGCACCCAACCGGACGAAGGGTCGGGTTGACTTTGTTGCTGGCGCTGCTCAAGAAATCGATATCGCGAAGACGAAGTATCGGGTGGCCAGTTGTCAATCGACAGGAAAAGAACGTCCCAACAACGAGGACACACTCTTGACTTTGAACGCTCATATCAGTGGGCTGGATATGCCCATCGCCTTTGGGTTTTACCTGGTCGCAGATGGAATGGGGGGGCATCAAAGCGGAGAAATCGCCAGCAATTATGCGGCGCAGGGGATCAGTCAATATATGATGAGCCATGTGTACCATAGAACACTTTTTGAGCGGAGAACTTTCACTTCATCTGATTTACGCGAACATCTTAAAAATGCCGTTGAAGAAGCGCAAACACTGGTTCTTCAACGAGTTCCTGGTGGAGGAACCACGCTAACTTGTGTGCTGGTTTTTGGCGATGAATTGTTCTTTGCCCACGTTGGTGACAGCCGGTTATACCATCTTAAAAAGGATGGTTCACTTATCTTACACACGCGTGACCATACACTGGTAAAACGACTGGTAGATCTTGGTGAAATAACTGAGGACGACGCTGAATTTCACTCACACCGCAGCGTCCTGTATAAAGCTTTGGGCCAGTCAGACCCCTTTGAACCCGACATTGGTGAATTTTCACTGGAAATTGGAGAACGATTGATAATCTGTTCCGACGGGCTGTGGGGTGTTGTTACCCATCAGGAGTTACAGCACATCATACAAAACGGTGAAGACCTTGATGCTGCCGCGACCCAATTGGTTAAGGCTGCCAATGATGGTGGAGGTCCGGATAACATCAGTGTGATCTTGATAGAGCGATTGGCATGACCCGTATTTATAAACAGGAGCAATGATGCTGGAAAAATCTTCCCGGAAATTTCGAATTTTAGTGGTCGATGATGAACGCCGAATGGTAGGTTTTATTCGGTTGAATCTTGAACAGGATGGATTTGAGGTTGTAGAAGCTTACAACGGTACCGAAGCGCTGGAAAGATTGCGCGATTCACTGCCAGACCTCATCCTTCTGGATGTTATGATGCCCGACATTGATGGGTTTGAGGTCTTACGCACTATTCGTGAAGTTAGCCAGGTGCCTGTCATCATGTTGACAGCTAAGGGGGAGGAGGATGACAAGGTTAAGGGGCTGGAGTTGGGTGCGGATGATTATATAACCAAACCCTTCAGCCCGAGAGAACTGGTCAGCCGAGTGCGGGCAGTTCTGCGCCGTGGAGCTGCTTTTGAGGAGGACGATCAGGGCTTGATCGAGGTTGATGATCGGTTGAAGATCGATTTTGGAAGGCGTGAAGTCTGGGTGGAGGGCAAGCTGGTCAAACTGCGCCCGACGGAATATCGCTTGTTGTATCATTTGGTCCAGAATGCAGGTTGGGTTCTGACTCACGATCAGATCCTGACCAAGGTTTGGGGTTATGAATATCGCGATGAACCCCACTATGTACGGCTATATATTAACTATCTGCGCAAGAAAATCGAGAAAGATCCAGCCAATCCAGTTTATTTACTTACTGAGCGAGGTGTGGGTTATCGATTTGTTAATTACAAACGATCAGACTCCCATTGAAAAGGAGGCTTGTGATGAAAAAGAAAACGATCCTGCTGGTTGACGACCATGAAGTTGTCCGCCTGGGGTTGAAATCACTGTTGGAACATAGCGATAAATTTGATGTTGTTGCTGAAGCTGGTACAGCCAGAGAAGCCGTCATGATGGTGGAACGATACCAGCCTGATGTGGTTCTGATGGATATCCGTTTACCCGGGGCATCAGGTATTGAGGCTTGTCATGAGATAACAGAACGTTGGCCGAACGTTCGGGTGGTCATGCTGACATCGTATGCAGAGGATGACATGTTGTTTTCGGCGATTCGCGCAGGTGCCAGCGGATATGTTCTCAAACAAATTGGCGCAGAAGGGTTGATCTCAGCGATTGAGGCTGCCTATCGCGGTGAAGCTCCGCTGGATCCGGCAGTCACTCAAAGGGTGTTCCAGGAGGTTCGTCGCGCAGTCAAAGAAGAAGAGGCTGCTGCCTTTGCAAGTCTCAGTCAGCAAGAAAAATATGTCCTGTCCCTTGTTTCTGAAGGGAAAACCAACCGTGAAATTGCGGAGGCGTTATTTCTTGGTGAAGGTACTGTACGGAATTATGTCAGCAGTATCCTTTCAAAATTGGGGGTAAAAAACCGTGCTGAAGCGGCTGCCTATGCAATCACCCACAGTTTAAAGGATTACATTGATCTTTAATTGTTGAACATAGAATAAATTTTGATCAGGCGCCTGACCGGGCGGGATTATTTTATTTTTTGCTTACAGAGGGATATTGAACAATATTCGGGCATTCGCATAGGTTATTTCTGCGACCCGTTTGGGGCTCGTGTTGTGCAGGCGGGCAATTTCCTCTGCAATCAGGGGAATATAAGCAGGTTCGTTGCGTTTTCCGCGGTGAGGATGCGGTGTCAGATAGGGGGCATCAGTTTCGATTAAGAGGCTTTCTAAAGGCAAATTGCGGACGACAACTTTTCGATCGATAGCGTTTGTAAAAGTCACCGGGCCGCTGACACCAATCAAGAAGTTCATCTCCAGGGCTGCTTTAGCTGTCTCGAGATCTGAGCTGAAGCTGTGAAACACACCTGGCGTTTCTGAAAGGGGATGGGATGCCGCGCGTAAACCCCGGTACCATTCTCTGAGAATCGAAAGAAGGTCGTGTTCTGCATCGCGGTTATGCAGGATCACCGGTAAAGCCAACTCTTCAGCCAGGGAGAGCTGGTCAGCAAACATTTTTCGCTGTTGATCAAAGGGTGTGTGCTGACGGTAATAATCCAAACCGATCTCCCCGATGGCGACCACGCCTTTTTCTTGAGCCTGTTCACGTAATTTAACAAGGATTTCAGTTCGCCAGGGCTTTCCAAAATTGGGATGGATGCCCACTGCTGCACTAATTCTGACAGGGTATTTTTTAGCCAGTTCGATAGCGGCCTGGTTGGTGCTCAGGTCTGTACCCGGGTTAAGTATCCAGACCAACCCGGCTTTCCAGGCTCGCTTGAGAACCTGCTCACGATCGTTTTCAAATCTATCAAAATCTAAATGGCAATGGGTATCGGTATATGGGATCACAGGTTGTCCTAAATCATCTCTCAGGGTTGTTTATTAATCATTATAGCAGTGCCTGGTGAGGATAAGGTAAAATTGGATTGAATGAAATCAGTGAAACATGTGGTTGTCGCCTTGAGCGGCGGAGTTGATAGTGCAGTTGCTGCTGTGCGCTTGCTGGAGGCAGGCTACCGCGTTACCGCAATCTTTATGCAAACCTGGCATGACCCCCATACCAGGACTGTTGCTGATCCCGAGCTTGAACAATCGGAAATGGCAGCCGCCACAGCAAAGAAGATTGGCATCCCCTTTATCTGCCTGGATGTGCGAGAGCATTTTCACCGGGTTGTCATTCGCTCCTTTATTGAGCAGTATTTGAGCGGGCTCACACCCAATCCATGCCTGTTTTGCAATCCGCAGATTAAATGGGGCTTGTTGCAGGAGTATGCACTCGACCAGGGAGCTGATTATTTTGCCACAGGCCATTATGCCCGTCTGAAACGCGCAACCAGTGGCAAGGTCGAGTTGCTCCGCGGCCTTGATCGCGCAAAGGACCAATCTTATGTGCTGGCCATGCTCAGTCAGCATCAGCTCAGTCGCAGTTTGCTGCCCCTGGGAGACCTTACAAAAGCCGATGTACGCAAGCTTGCCAGCGCGTTGAATTTATCTGCGGCGGATCAGCAAGAGAGCCAGGATCTGTGCTTTTTACACGATGAAGATTACCGCGCGTTCCTGCAAAGGCATGCACCTGAAGCCGCCGCACCGGGTGAGATTGTCAACCTGGCAGGTGAGGTCCTGGGCGAGCACCAGGGTCTGGCTTTTTATACCATCGGTCAGCGTCGGGGGATCCGGATAGCGGCATCTGAGCCGTATTTTGTTATTGACAAAGACCCGCGGACAAATCGTTTGATCGTTGGTTATGCAAAAGATGCTGGTAACAGGCATCTTCAAACCGCGAGGGCGAACTGGATTTCTGGTGTGCCACCTGTAGAAGGTGATCAATACCAGGTTATGATCCGCTACCGGGCTAACCCTGTATCTGCAGAGCTGCAGGAGGCATCAATGGATGAATTTCGGTTAGAATTTAATCAGCCGCTGCGTGGGATCACCCCCGGACAGTTTGCTGTCCTTTACCAGGGTGAAGTTTGCCTGGGAGGCGGTATTATCAAACGAACCTGGTGACTGCGATCACACGGATGGTTTTCAAGGAGTATTAAGGTGACCCTTCCTGGAGTTGTATTCTCGTTTTTTATGGCGTTGTTATTGGGCAGCCTTCTGCATTTATGGCGGGGCGGCAGCTTGTATCGCCTGCTGCTTTACCTGGTTCTCAGTGTAGTCGGTTTTTTTGGCGGTCATTTTGCTGCCAATTTGCTTTCAATCCGCTTTTTGCAGGTTGGTACGATTAACCTGGGTTTTGGAATTTTGGGTTCAGTATTGCTGCTGGGTTTGGGATACTGGTTAAGTCCAAAGATGAATCATTAGATCAAAGGAGTTTAAAAAAGATGTATCGAATTGAAGCCTTGCTCTCAGCACGCCTGTTTTTGCGTCCCAAATGGGTTGGCGATCAGATTTATTTCCTCTCGAATTTGAGTGGTCACCATAGTTTGTACGTCATGAAACAGGGCGGCAGTGTACCGGTTCCGCTGATACCACCCAATATTGCACTCCAGAATCCACTACTCATTGGCGGTGAATCCTTCGCAGTCTTTCCAAACCTGGATAAAATTTTGGTGATGATCGACCAGGATGGTGATGAGAATTATCTCCCGATGCAGATTCCCCTTGAGGGAGGGTTCCCCGAGCCGGCATTTGATAATTTCTTTGCAAACACCCGTTGCCACCTGGGGGCAGTGGATGCTGAGCAAAACTTGTTCGTGATCCAGGCGGAATCACGCAAAGAGGGGATGATGCATACCTATCTTTGCGATTTTGCGCTTGGCAAAGTTGAGGAAATCTATGCCAGCCCCTTTAGCGTCTGGCCGGCTGCCATCAATCAGGATTATTCACGTATGCTGCTGGTTGAGGGTTATATGGCTGGAGATACGGTTGCCTATTTGTGGGAGCGGGGCAAAGAGCTACGCTTATTATATGGCAAGCCCTTAGCCGATCGAGAAGCGGGTGAAGAAGTTCCATTAACGGCTTTTGGCGATGGATTCTTCACTGATGACGGTCAGGGAGTGGTGTTCAGCAACGCCCTGTTTGAAGACACTTACAGCCTGGGCTATCTTGACTTACAAACACCTGAGCGTGTTACGCCGGTCTCATTCAGGGATTTGTCGCATAAAGGCATTGGAGAATTCACCGGTCTGGAAAAATTAAAAACGGGTTGTTTGTTGCTGCACTTTAACATCGATGGCGCCAGTTGGGCTTACGAGGCAGAATATAACCCGACAGAAAAAACGGTGTGTGTCGTCAATGTTCTGGTTGGCAAAGGCGTGTTCTCTGATGGCGTTTTGGAATCGATTGCGTATACCCCTGAGCGAGATGCCTTTGCTATTTCGTTTTCAACTGCAACATCGCCCACCCAGATTTACACCATCGAGGGAGTCGACCGGGACCGGGTGGTTCGCCACACGGATGAAGTCATCCTGGGTGTTCCCCAGAACCTGCTTTCTCGGGGCGAGGATTACACATTTACATCCTTTGACGGATTACACACGTCTGCCAGGCTGTACATGCCCTCACCTGAATTGAGCTATGTGGGCAAGAGGCCGGTTGTGTATTATATCCACGGCGGACCCCAGAGCCAGGAAAGGCCAGATTTCGCCTGGTTTTCTATGCCGCTGATCCAATTTTTAACCCTGCAGGGGTTTGCGGTCTTCGTTCCAAACGTTCGAGGGAGTGTGGGTTACGGACTTTCTTATACGAAGCATGTGGATCGCGATTGGGGCGGCAAGGACCGCCTGGATCATGTGCATGCTATGACGCAAGTATTGTCCATGGATGATAGGCTGGATGTTAGCCGTGCGGGTGTTGTTGGACGCTCCTATGGGGGGTACATGACATTGACCCTGGCGGGAAAGCATCCTGAATTATGGTCGGCGGCTGTGGATATGTTTGGACCTTATGATTTGATCACCTTTCTCGAGCGTATTCCACCGACGTGGAAACCTTATTATCGCATGGTCCTGGGCGACCCGGGCAATCCGGAGGATCTGGCTTTCTTGCAGGACCGCTCACCCAATACCTCGATTGAGAACCTCAACGCGCCGATGCTGGTGATCCAGGGACGCAATGATCCCAGGGTTGTGGCGGAGGAATCGGAAGACCTGGTGGCACATTTACAAGAAATTGGTAAAGACATTGAAATGCTCCTGTTTGAGGATGAGGGCCATGGCGTTGAAAAATATGCCAATAAAGTGATTTGTTATAACGCCATCACGGATTTTTTCAAGAAGACCTTAAAACCTTAAATTCGTGTGCAGGAACGAATCATTAAAAATAAACAAGTCGAATGAAAACTGTCGATCTCAAGATACCGTTAATGCTTATTGAACCTGTTATCTGGAGACTGATCAGGCTATCCGAGAAGGCATCCTTGCTCGATTTGCATTATGTCATCCAGCATGCTTGTGGGTTGAAAAAAAGTCACCTTTTCATCCTGCAGATCAAATCGATGGTGTTCGTCAATGCCCCGTGTTTCGAAGAAGATGCATTTCAGGTCCAATCTGCAGCGGTTGCCATTCTTGAAGATCTTGTATCAAAAAGAATTTCAGTCAGGGAAGAAATTTTCTTTCCAAATGATTTAGGCGATGAGTGGGAGCACGAGAACGAGATCGTCAATATTGATGATTCAGTCGGGGACTTTTCAGGTGCAGTATGTATGGACGGAGCTCGGACTTTTCCACCTGAAGATATCGGCGGTGAACCGGGTTACCTGGTTTTTGCTCCCTCGACAAGGGCGCAGTGTCGGTGCAATCCAGTAGTATCTGGCATGAAACTTCTATCAAGTGTATTAAAATGGGAGGCATGTTGCATCTGACACAAAGTGGCATTCAAAAGGCGATTCAAAGTTGCCAGGCGGATGTCACACTCCGGTATCGCGGCGTGTATACCCGTGAACAGCTTGATCAATTCCGGCGCGCTGCTGTGATGATCCCCCTGTTTGAATACAACAATGATTGGCATATCCTGCTGACGCAACGCTCTGATACGGTGGAAGATCACCGCGGCCAGGTCGCTTTTCCCGGTGGAGCACGTGAAAAAGAAGATAAGGATCTTAGTGAGACCGCGTTGCGGGAGATGCAAGAAGAGATTGGGGTAAAACCTGAGGATGTCGATGTTTTTGGTCATTTGGGCGATATGCCCATTTTGACTGGTTTCCTGGTGCGAATTTATGTGGGTCGAATCCCATGGCCCTATGAGATCAAAATCGCCAGGGAAGAAGTGAAGAGTATTTTCTCAATTCCAATTTCCTGGTTGGCTGATTCTGAAAACCGTCACATTCAATTTCGCAACTACGAGGGACGTGAGTATCCGGTGATTTTCTTCGATCATTATGATGGCTACCAGTTGTGGGGGGCAAGCGCAGAGATGACTTTGGGACTGCTGAAAGCTTTGAATTTGTTCGGTTAACACTAAAATAAAAAGAAACAGAGATGCTCGCGAGCATCTCTGTTTTGATTTTTCGTTTACAATCCGGACAGATTATTCTTCTTCGCTTTCGAGATCATCGTCACTTCTGCCCTTTTCAATGACATCGGGCTCAACATCTTTATCAAGCAGATCAGCGAGTTCGCCTTCTTCCTCTGCTGGTTCTTCTTCGATGGCGACATAGGTAACACTGGCAATGAGTTCTTCCGGATCGGTCAAGATTGTGATCTTATCCGATAATTTAATATCTTTTACGTGAATTGCGCTATCGATATCGACCAATTGGGTGGCATCAACCTCAATGCGTTCAGGCAAATCCTGTGGGAGACATTCGATTTCAAGCTCGGAAATGCCGGTGACGACAACCGCTGCCAGGTTGATCTCAGCAGGTGATTGACCGATCAATTCGATTGAAACCGCTGTCTGAAGTTTCTCAGTTAATGAGACTGCCATGAAATCTACATGGCGCAGGGTGCCGTAGATGATATCTTTTTGAATTTCCCGGAAAATGGCGGGATATTTCTCACCCTCAACGTCAATGGTTACCAGGCTCGATCCAGTCAGCTTCTTGATAATCAGGGAGGCGTCATGGAGGTTGAATTGAATGAGGATAGGCTCAAGTTGTTTTTTGCCGATCCTGCCGTAAATTACACCAGGGAGAATCCCCTGCCGGCGTAAGGCGCGCACCTGCTTGCCTCTCACGGTTCGTTTTTGTGCTTCAATAATGATTGTTTCTGGCATTGTTCCATCCTTCGAGCGCCTCTCACCCGTTGAATACGGATTACCTTCGCTCTATGAAAAATTTGGTTTATGTTCTGGTAGCAACCAGCGACCTTGAATTCTATCCGGGGTGAGGACAAAGGTCAAGGAAATTCCTCCGGGTTAATATTACACAGGTTGGGTGATTTCAGTCCTGCATATTTATCCTCACTTAAAAGACTATTTTTCATTCCCGCAGGAAGGGGTGCGATGGGTCAAATCATCCATGATCGGGAGTTCAGTTCATAATTTTCTAACAATCGGCTTCTATATTAAAGAATGAGACCCGTTCCGGTTTTGTTGAGATTCTTTTTCTGGAGCAATTTGGGGTAAAGTTCACTCTAATTTAACTTCACGCCAGGCTGGTTGAGCAACCAGGTACGAGGCTGAATATATCGAGTAGAATCTTAAAGATTGACAGATAATGTTTTTAAAGCGATCGGGAGATGATGCGATGAATAAAAATATTAAAGTTTTCTATTCTATTTTTGCTTTAATTTGTTTATTGTTCAGCTTATTATCCGCCTGTCAACCTCAGTCAGGAGCAATAACCACACTGAAGCCTGATCTGGATGTGCTATATGTTAACCTGACCTGGCATCAGCATCAACCTTTATATTATCAAGATGAAAATGGGGTATTTTCACGCCCCTGGGTGCGGGTGCATGCAACGAAGGATTACCTGGACATGGCCGAGAAAGTTGCGGACTATGAGGGTCTGCATGTGAGTTTCAATTACACACCATCTTTAATCCGCCAGTTGAATGCATTTGCCGATGGCGCCAAAGACCTCTATTGGGTATTAAGTGAAAAACCTGCCTCAACCCTGACCGTGGCAGATAAGCGTTTCATCCTGGAGCGGTTTTATGATGTGAATTGGACGAATATCATCGCCCGCTATCCCCGTTACCAGGCGCTGTTAGATCAACGCGGTGGCACCGATGAGGAAAGCATCCAGGTTGCTTTGTCTGCGTTTACTGAACAAGACTTCCGCGACCTGCAGATCTGGTTCAACCTGGCCTGGTTTGACCCGGTTTACCTGGCACGAGAACCGCTGGTGGATCTGGTGACGAAGGGTGAGGGTTTTACCGAGGACGATAAAACGATCGTTTTTGATGAAGTGTTGAAGATCATCCGCCTGGTACTGCCTTATCACAAGGAATTGCAGGATGCCGGTCAGATTGAAGTGACCACCACGCCTTATGCGCACCCAATTTTGCCGCTGATCTACGATAATCAGCTTGCATTGGTTGGCAATCCAGGCGCTGAAATGCCAGAATTGTCCTTTGCCTATCCCCAGGATGCACGGGTCCACCTGGATTTGTGTGTTGATATGTATGTGGAGACCTTTGGGCGCAAGGTGCGCGGGTTGTGGCCTGGTGAGGGTGCTGTGGCAGAGGAAATTATCCCGATAATTGCTGAAGCCGGATTTTCGTATATGCAAACCGGTGAACCGGTGCTGGCGAAATCCCTCGGTTTTGATAGCTTCACTCGTGATTCTCAGGGCTTGGTCAGCGAAGCCGATCAGTTGTATCGACCTTATTATGTGCGCGACCAGGCAGGAAACCAGGTGGCTATCTTCTTTAGAGATTGGACTCTTTCTGACAACATCGGTTTTGTTTACAGCGGGATGTCCGGCGCTGTTGGTGCGCTTGACCTGGTCAATCGACTGGAAGCAATCCACGCTTATTTGCAGGAAAACCAGGCTGAAGGACCTCATATTGTCAGCATTATCCTGGATGGAGAAAATGCCTGGGAGCATTTCCCGAATGACGGCAATGACTTTTTAAATGCCCTGTATCAGCGCCTGACCGAGAGTGAGGTACTCAGAACCGTCACGCCATCCCAATACATGGCGCTGTTCCCCGAACAAAGAACGCTTGAAAATTTATTTCCAGGCGCCTGGTTCAGCCCGAATTATGACACCTGGATTGGCGAATCCGAGGAAGCGACTGCCTGGGACTACCTGGCACGCACGCGTGAGTTCCTGGTGCCTTATGAGACCGGCCAGGTTGCGGCTAACCCGGACGCGCTTGAACGCGCCTTTGACTTCATGTACCTGGCTGAAGGATCGGACTGGTTCTGGTGGTTTGGTGATGACCAGGATTCTGGTCAGGATGATTATTTTGATGAAGCCTTTCGGGCGTTGCTTGCGAGCGTGTATACCGCGTTGAACGCGGATGTACCGCAATTTGTAAATGTTCCCGTCATCCAGGCTGGGCCTGTATCTGCGACACGACCCTTTAGTGGGAGTTCGACACCGATCATTGACGGTCGAGATGATCCCGGTTGGGACACAGCTGCATTTTATGCGGTCGAGGGCAGTTCTCCTGTTGCGGGTTTTTACTTCACTCTGGACGAGGATTATTTCTACCTGCGCCTGGATGTTGATGGCGCTATAACGGACACCGGCGTGGGCTTCTACTTTAATGTCCCTGGAGGGATGGGAGGCACCTCAGCCTTCAGCCGTGACTCTGAGGTGATGTTAGGAATTTTCGCCAATAAACTCGTGGAATGGAACGGTGGGGAGGTTGTGAACACCTATGAGGCCAAAGAAAGCGCGTGGCAGATTGAAAAAACCGGCGCTGGCCTAGCTCAAACCAGCGATGATATTCTAGAAATATCATTCCCGCTGGAGTTCTTGGGTGAAATTGCTGCTGGGGACGCACTCCAATTGACCGTGGTTGTTGAGCCTTTTGGCGACCTGCTACCACAGGGCGGACCTGCCAGGGTTGTCCTCCCGGGAACAGGCGGGGTTACAGCAATCTTACAGGTGGATGACCCCGTCGGTGATGATAATGGCCCCGGCACTTACACCTATCCTCAGGATGGCGTCTTCAAGGACTCTGTCTTTGATGTGACCTATTTTGAAGTCGGAACCGACCAGGAGAACCTGGTGTTGACCTTTAAATTTCTTGGCGAAATTGAAAATCCCTGGGGTTCACCGATTGGTCTTTCTCTTCAAACCATGGATGTGTATATCGACACCGATCCCGGTGAAGGCACCGGCGCCCGGATGCTCCTGCCAGGGCGCAACGCAGCTTTAATGTCAGGGTTTGGTTGGGAATATGCCGTGTGGGCAGAGGGCTGGAACGCTCAGGTACTGCAATCCGATCCGGATAGTTTAGTCCCATTAGCTTTTTCCGACGCGACCAATGCCATGAAGATTATTGTAGACCCGGCTCAAAATGCGGTGATTATTCGAATACCGTTGAATTTGCTGGGTGAGGGCAATCCGGAGGATTGGGCTTACTCAGCTGTAGTCATGAGCCAGGAAGGCTACCCTGCTGAGGGCGTTTGGCGAATACGGGATATTGAACCTGTTGCAGCACAATGGCGGTTCGGCGGTGCTCCCCAGGCTAGCAAAAACCACACACGCATTATCGATCTGGTTTTGCCTGCCGATAACAAATTTGACCAGGCGACTCTGCTCTCGAATTTTGTTCTCAGTACTTCTAACCCGAACACCCTCTCGCCAGATGATTTTGCTCAGATACCAATGCTGAAGCCTGTGGATTGATCAGCAATGAACTGATTTCTTCTAATATTAACAATCACAATTATTTAAGGGTGATACGATGCATGATCAAATAAAAATCGAGTCGAAAATGCGCGATGAAGTTGAAGTCGTTCTTAGCGACGGAACTGTGATGAGCGGTCCCCGGCACACCCCTGTCGGAGAATTCATGCGCAAATATCAGAAGCCTGAGCAGCCGTTGATCGTTGGTGCGATTGTGAACCACGAGTTACGTGAGTTGACCTTCCCGATTTCAGCGGACGCAAAAGTCACACCGGTGGTTATGACGGACACCGATGGCGCCAGGATTTACAGGCGTTCTTTGACCTTTTTACTGGAAGTGGCTTTCCTGGAACTCTTCCCGGATTGGACGTTGACCATTGATCATTCTGTCTCATCCGGGGCTTATTATTGCCATGTTCGTGAACAGGAGCCTTTCCAGAAGGAATCTTTGGATGCCCTGGAGGCGCGCATGCGTGCCCTGGTTGATGAAGATGCACCTCTTCTGAAAGAAAAGGTTTCCCTTTCTGAAGCAAAGGCTTTTTTCAGTAAACTTGGTCAGGACGATAAACTGCGTTTATTAAATTATCGCGTTGGCGATGACCTTGTGCTGTATTCATTACACGATATGCGAGATTATCATCACGGCTACATGGTGCCTTCGACCGGGTATTTAAAACGTTTTGATCTTCAACTGATTGATCTGGGTTTTGTGATCCGTTTTCCTGGGAAACACGCCCCCAATTATTTATCACCACTGACCAGTTCTCCACAATTGTTAACAGCATTTCGTCAATATGGCGGTTGGTTGGAAACTCTGGGCATTCAAAGCGTGGGTGCATTGAATGATGCCATAAAAGAAGACCGCATCAATGAAGTAATCCTGGTTTCTGAAGCACTCCATACGCAGCAAATTTCTCGGATTGCCAATGACATCCGAAAAGGAAAAGAAGAAATTCGAGTGATCTTAATTGCTGGCCCCAGTTCTTCGGGCAAGACAACTTTCTCGAAGCGCCTGATGATTCAATTGCTCACAGAGGGAATATCACCACTGGCGTTAGCGATCGATAATTACTTTGTAGACCGTGAAGACACCCCCCTCAACGAAAAGGGCGAATATGATTTCGAACACATCGATGCCGTCAACCGATCGTTGTTAAACGAGCATGTTTCGCAGTTGATTGCTGGTGAAAGGGTGCAATTACGACACTATAATTTTCGAAAAGGCAAAAACGAGCCAGGAGATGAAATCCGATTATCCCCGGATCAGATGATTATCCTGGAAGGAATCCATGGATTGAATCCGAAGCTGTTAAAAAATTTTCCTGATGAGCAAACTTACAAGATTTATGTATCTTGTTTGACGCAATTGAATCTCGACCGCCATAACCGCATTTCAACGACGGATACCCGAGAGCTACGGCGAATTGTGCGTGACTCCCGCGATCGGGGTTATACTGCCCAGCAAACCATCAACATGTGGGAATTGGTCAGGCAGGGCGAAAAGAACCACATCTTTCCTTACCAGGAAAATGCAGATATCATGTTCAATTCCGCGCTTTCATACGAGCTTTCAGCCTTAAAACCATTGGTCGAGCCGCTGTTAAGGCAGGTTCCCTTCGGGTCACCTGAATATATTGAAGCCAAACGGCTGCTCAAATTCCTGCAATGGTTTTTACCAATCGATCAGAACTTGATCCCTGATAATTCGATTTTACGCGAATTTATTGGGGATTCAATACTTTCGAATTTTTCAATCTGGCAACACAATAGTATGACCCATTATTAGCCTGAAAAATAAAAAAGAGACTGACCAAAAAAACAGCCTCTTTTTTCTTTAAAATCAAACTTTGCCTAGAGGTTCTGTTTGAATACTTCGGATAGGCGTTTGATACCCTCAACGATTAGTTCTGGCCTCATGCAGGAGAAATTAAGCCGCATTGTGTTTTCTCCACCTCCCAGTGGGTGGAAGGAGGTGCCAGGTACAAAGGCAACCTTTTTCTCAATCGCTGTCGGGAAGAGGTGGCTGGAGTTCAAACCTTCTGGTAAGGTCACCCACAGGAATAACCCGCCTTTGGGACGCGTCCAATGAACGCCTTCTGGCATATATTCCTCCAGTGCATTAAGCATAACATCGCGTCGCTCTTTATAAGTATCGCGAATGGTCTTAATATGGGTATCCATCCAGGGACCGTTAGCGACTTCATATGCCAGGAACTGATTCAATGTTGAGGTGTTAAGGTCTGCGCCTTGTTTTGCTTGAACCAGTTTTGTTATGACTTCAGGTGGTGCAATAACCCAGGCCAGGCGTAAGCCAGGAGCCAGGGTTTTTGAGAAGGTACTGGTATAAATTACATTTCCATTGTAAGCCTGTTCACCCAGGGAGCTGTATTGATCATCCAGAACGACAACAGGTTCGATATGATCGCCCTCATACCTCAACTGGCCATAGGGATCATCTTCGATGATGGGAACGCCATAAGCGTTTGCTAATTCAACCAGCCTAATTCTGCGTTCACGAGAAAGGGTGACACCTGTCGGGTTCTGAAAATTCGGCAGGACGTAAATAAATTTGATTCCTCTGCGTAAACGCGATTCCAGAAGATCAATTTGCATACCATCATCATCATAAGGAATGGTGACATATTTCACGCCATAAGCGTTCCATGCCTGTAAAGCACCGAGATAAGTAGGGGATTCGACCAGAATTCGATCGCCCCGGTTGATAAGGATTTTGCCAAGCAGGTCAAGGGCTTGTTGCGATCCCGTGGTGATCAGCACATTATCAGCAGTAATATTAATGCCATATTTACTGGCATTTTTTGCGATCATTTCACGCAAGGGCTGATAGCCTTCTGTAGTGCCGTATTGCAGTGCGCGATCTCCCATTTCTGTGAGTACGACTTCTGCTGCTTCCTTAAAGCGCTCAATTGGAAACACCTCCGGTGCTGGCAAACCGCCTGCGAAGGAAATTACATCGGGGAGGGACGTGATTTTTAAGAGTTCCCGTATTGCAGAGCTTCCAATTAGGTCCGTCCGACTGGCAAATCTATCGTTCCATAATGTGTTCATAAGCAATTAACTCCTTTTTGGATAGCGACTAATGACTGTTGCCCGGGATGGTAAGGTGACCCGGTCACCTGTTTGCAGTTGCCCCAAAGCCTTTCCACCAGATGAAGGAGTGCTTTGGTAGATCAAAATAGGGGTATCTTCCTTTGTGTATTTGTCTAAAACATAGGCCTGACCGGTGAGTGAGCCCTCAGTATCAATGGCACAACTGGTGACAGTGCCAATAACCTTGCCACGCTCATCAACGACCGGGTCACCTAAATGTGCCAGGCGAGTTCGTTTTTCATCAAACCTGAAGCGAACAATATTTCCTTCCCGTTTATCTTCTCTTTCCAGGAATGCCGTTCGTCCGATGAACCAGGGCTTGTGGCGTTTGACGAACCAGCTAAAGCCAGCCTCGCTGGTGCCTAAGTTGAGCTCGCCGCCCATTTCATGACCATAAAGCGGAAGGCCAGCCTCCGTGCGCAGAGAATCTCGAGCGCCTAACCCACAGGGTTTGATCCCGTAAGGTTGACCAATCTGGATCAGTTTGTTCCAGAGGTCAACGGAGCGATCAGGGTGAACAAAGAGTTCATAACCGATTTGTTCGCCGGTATAACCGGTTCGTGACACCACGATGGGAATCCCATCCAGGGTTGCTTCACAGAGATGAGACCTGCCCAATTCTAAGATGGCTTCTCGATCCACGAGAGAGCAATTAAGTGAAAGTAAAATATCACGAGATTTTGGCCCTTGTATGGCGATATCTACCAGCATGTCTTCACCTGCCTGAGGATCGCGCAGATTTCGCAAGGTGACGTTTCTGCCAAAGGCAACTGCCCATGACTTGTTTCTGTCAACCAATACTTCGCCTTTGCGCACTGCGTTTAACCAGGCCCAATCTTTATCATCATTGGAGGCGTTGACCACAACCAGGAATTTTTGTGTATCCCGTCGGTAGACCAGCAGATCATCGATGACATTGGCATCCAGGTCCATGAAATGTGTATAACAGGATTCGCCGACAGCCAGCCAGCTGATATCGTTTCCGCAGACGCTATCAAGGAAGATAGCAGCATCCGGTCCTTCTGCCTGATAAACACCCATATGGGTGACGTCAAACAAACCCGCTGTCTGGCGCACAGCCTTGTGTTCTTCCACAACCGAGGTGTACCAAACCGGCATCTCCCAACCCGCAAAGGGGACCATTCTGGCTCCCATGTTTACATGGGTTTGGAAGAGCGGTGTCCTGCGGAGTTCTTCAGATTGCGGTTCCTCCCACACAAATTCAGGCAGGATTTCACCTGTATGTTCGTCATTATCCATCCCGATATAGTAAGGTTTACGATTGCTTGAGAGGTTTTTACTGACTTTATCTGGTGCACCAGGGGGCATATCTTCAACGCGTACAGGTCCTGGAACGATAAGCATCAGATCATCGTCAAATTTGATGTAACCGTCAGAGAGATTACGTAACCAGGTGCTGGTCAATCCTGCTTGATTACCAGGCACATAAAGGGTAAATGTGCACGGGTTCAGGCATTTGATCACGCCATTAATCGAGCCTTCAGAGGTGTGGATCACGGTTGCCTGGCTTTCTCCCTCATCCAGGTTCTCAATTTCACTGACCAAAGTGTAGTCAAGGAACATTCGGATCTGATCGCCAGAGAGTGAAAACCGGGCCCATTCGGCATCAATATTGTCGTCTAAGCTGAAGAAATGCGGATAGCCATGGTTTTTAGGCAGGTCGATGAGAGGGTCCGCTTTTTCTGCAAGGGCAATAACGCGCCGCTTTGCATCTTCAAGGATGTTGAAATCGACTTTTGCATGCTGTAATGTTCGTGTACGCCCGGGCATTTTATAGGGTGTGACCGCGCAGAACAGGTCACAGATGATATCTGCAATTTGTGAGAATTCTGCAGTTTCCAGGCCACGCTGGGTCAGCCAGTGTGTTCCAAACCGAATCCCAGAAGCAGAGAAGGTCGAGCGATCGCCTGGAATGGTATTGTAGTTGGCAACAATGCCAGCGATATCAAGAATTCGTGCGCCCATTTCGCCGGAAAGATGTGTCCCATCTTTGGCTTTGACCGTTTTACAATCCAGAAGAACAAGATGGGTATTGGTGCCCTGATAGGGAACGCGCATTCCACGCTTTTGGAGTTGATCGGCAAATGCGACTGCGTTCTTCAAGACCTGGGCTTGAAGCCTTCTAAACGCGTCGGTTTGTGCCAGTTTAAAAGCCAGCGCCATTGAGGCAATTGTGTTAATATGAGGACCGCCTTGTTCGCCCGGGAAAATGCTTTTATCGATTTTCTTAGAAAAATCTGGATTATCGGTGATGATACAGGCGCCGCGAGGTCCCAACATGCTTTTATGTGTAGTAAACGTGATGATGTGAGCAAACCCAACTGGAGAGGGAACCACACCCGCCGCAATTAGACCGGCGATATGGCTCACGTCTGTCAGCAGGAGTGCGCCTGCGCTGTCGGCAATTTCCCGGAACTTTTGCCAATCTGGCATCCAGGGATAACTGGAATAGCCAGCGATGATGATCTTTGGCTTAACATCGAGTGCTTTTTCAAGGATTGCATCGTAATCCAGTTGCTCTGTTACCGGGTCAACAGAATAGTGCTGGGCATTGTAAATCATGCCCGAACGGTTGACGGAAGAGCCATGGGTGAGGTGACCACCATGCAACAAATTCATTCCAAGGATGGTATCGCCTGGCTGTAGAAAGGCAGAATAAACAGCATTATTTGCGGGTGCACCAGATAATGGCTGGACATTCACATACAGGTCATCCGGAGTCAGGTTGTTGGTGGCAAAGACCGTAGCGCAGCGATGCCTGGCTAAGGCTTCAACGACATCAACGTATTCCACGCCTTTGTAAAAGCGCGGGTCGCTATATCGCCGGTACATACCCAGCATGTGGGTGTAATCAAGGATTTCCTCCTCGGTGTACTTCTGTGTTTCTGGAGGTGGATAACCCTCGGCATAAATATTGGTGAAGATCGAACCCAGTGACTCGCGCACTGCTACAGGCGTTGCAGATTCACTGGGGATCATGATCAAGCGTCTTACCTGTCTTTCTTCTTCAAGTTTAATTATTTCATAAAGGCCCGGATCGATATTCTCCAGGTCTTTTTGATGATGAAATTGACGCATTTTTGTACTCCTTCATTGGGAAATTTTTTTAAAATATTATTAATAATGCCGCTGACATGTTTTAAATCTAGCCATGCGTACCGATTAAGAAATTGGAACCTCCACATGCAAGCGTGATATACCTGCATCATTGCCCGTAACGCATACGAGAATTATTCTAAAGGATATTGCCATTATATTTCTGTAGTTACATTATATTATACATTGCTTGTGGTTATGTTTTTCGGATATTAATAAGAGATATGATTTTAATCACCTGCAGTTTGGACAGGTTGCACGCCAATTGTGTTATTTTTTGCATCATCGGGAAAAGACGAGAGAAAAGTCTTGGCGCCTGGTGATCTCAGCGATTATGGAAAGAGTCTACTTCACGCCTTGGGTGGACTGAATTGCTGTTTCAAGGTCGAAAAAGGAAAAAATTAATGGTTGATGAACTTAAGGTTTGATTCATTCCTATATTGGCTGATTTTGTTATAATCAGATATAAGTCAATCCATTTCCAATTTCATGTGACTTTTTGAGGAATTCTTTGTTAATGACTATTAAGCAACTAGGCGGTCATCTGTGATAGATCCGCAGGAAGAAATCGCCCTGATCGATGCAGCGAAATCTGATCCAAACGCTTTTGGCTTACTGTACGAGCGGTATGTTGACCGCATCTATAACTACATTTATTTTCGCACTGACAGCGTAAAGGATGCAGAGGACCTGACGGGGCAGGTGTTTTTTAAGGCGATGAGCAATATAAAAGGTTATCGTCACATGGGTTTGCCTTTTTCAGCGTGGTTGTACCGAATTGCGCACAACCTGGTTGCAAATTACTATCAAGATCGAGTGAGAAAGCGGGAAATAGCACTGGATGATGAACAGGCTCAGTTTATACCCCAGAACGACTATCACCCGGAAAAGCAAACGGCCAAGACACAGGAAATTGAAAAATTAATGACAGCAATTCGTAAGCTTTCACCCATTCGCCAGGAATTGTTGGTGCTAAAATTTTTGGATCAACTCTCAAATGCAGAGATTGGGAAAATTCTGAGAAAGAGCGAAGGCGCGATCAAAAGTCTTTATCACCGGACACTGCTGGAATTGCGCGATATTATGAGCACAGGAGAAGAAGAAAATGCTTAAAATACTCATCGATGGTTCAGGCGATATGCCAGAAGGTTGGGAAGAAAAATACCAGTTCCAAATCGTACCCATTCCAATCCAAATTGGTGATAAAACCTACTACCAGGGCGTGGATATCAACCCTGACCTGTTTTATGAACTGGTTCAGGATGAAAAGAATCGACCCATAACTGCAGCTCCATCACCGACCATGATCAAAGCATTGATTGAAAATTTATATGATGCAGGTGATACTGTCTTATCGATCAATGTGTCTGGGAAAATGTCAGCAACTGTTCAAATGGTGCAAAAAGCTGCCGAAGGGCTTAAAAATAAGATTGAAGTGATCACGTTTGACTCGAATGCGGGATCTGCAGTGCTTGCATTGATGGCACGAGAAGCACGCATGCGGGATATCGCCGGTGAAACCATTGAACATATTCTGGAAAAACTTCGCCTGCTGAGAGATAAATTGATCATTGTTCTAACCATTGACAACCTGGAGTTTGCGTATCGGTCGGGAAGGGTTGGCAGGCTGCAAGCCGCTTTAACATCAATTTTAAATATTAAGCCAATTGTCACGCTGAAAGAAGGTTTATTGAGCATGTCGGACTTGGTGAGGACACGTAGAAAATCTTTGGAAAAAATTGTTGGTAAAGTTCATCAGCGGTTTGGCAATGAAGCGATTAAGGTGGCGATTGTTCATTCACAGGACAAGCCTACTGCAGAATTATTGCATAAAATGATTACTGATACGCTTAATGTCACTGAGACCATTTTCACAGAGCTTTCAATTTCGGTAGCTGCGAATCTTGGCCCCAAAACAGTTGGGATCGTGGCATATCCGGAAATGATTTAGGGAGAAATATGGAATGAAGGATCATCCATCCGCCAGCGATGAGCTGTTAGCACTTGAGCGAATACTAAAAAGCAGGTTTCATCCGATTAAGCCTGATCAGCGATTTGTGGGAAATCTACGCTCACGCCTTGAAAACTCTCCGAGATATTCAAAACAACGCAAGACTGCCTATATTTTTGTTACAACAGCTGGAGGCCTTCTCTTTGGTTTGATCATCTTTTTAATTGGTAAAGAATTGATACAAGGATCAAGAGAGGCTTAAATTAGCTTTCTGATTGATGCCTCTTGGTCATTTCGATCAAGATTGTTTTGTTAAGGGTGGATTTTTAAAAACCAAAAACCTCTAATTTATTGATCAATGCCTGGTTTGTTGGTTCAACCAGAATGCTACCATCAGGAAAAATAATTGTTGGAACGCTGCGATTACCTTGATTGGTCGATTTAACAAAGGCTTCTCCGTCCTCATTTTGATCAATATCAACCCAGACATAATCTACCTGGCGCTCATCCAAAATCCGCTTCGCTCGCTTGCAATCGCCGCACCAGCGGGTACCATAGACTGTTATCTTGTTCGTCAAATCAACTCCTTAGTCGATGATCCAATTAATTGTTATTGGATGGACTTTACAGCAATTCTGAATTCCAGGATGTCAAATCGATCATCGTTAATTTGGGGATGATCGGTACGAAATTTGTGTCTGCATACAGGTGATAAAAACAATTCATTGCAATAAACAGTAAATTGCCAGCTCTTCAGGTTGTTGCTGGCTTGCTGGAATACACCTGCCAGAAAAAGATCGTTAAACAACAACCTGTCCAATAAAGTTTGGACAGGTTGTTTGATTTAGAAAAATATTTAGTCTGCCCAACCCTGCTTTTTGACAAAATCTGTCAGGACCGGGATGGTCACATAACTCGCCATTGTAGGCTTTGACGCCCCAGATGATCTGGAAGACCGCGCCTGCGACCCAGGTAAAGCAGCCGATAAATACAACCGGAGTCAATAAACCAGAAATCACCCAGGCAACAATGCCAAAAGCCAGGGCTTGGGGATAATGTGCCTTTAGAAAGGGCCGATCTTTCTTGTCTGCGAGCAATAAAAGAATTATCGGGATTAATGGCGTAAATAGATAGGCCAGTAAAGCCCAAAGTTTATCATCGCTGGTGATGTTTGGATCAATTATTCTTTCCTCAGTCATCCTATGCCTCCTGAAAGTAGTGGTTGTTTGATGATTGGTTTGTTCGTTCTTTAAAAAAGTATAGCATTAATTTTTTTAAATGCCAAACAACTTTCACAGCGGGATTCAATTGTGTTAAAATCAGAGGTATGGATAAGCGGATTGTCTTTATGGGGTCACCAGATTTTGCAGTTCCTGCATTGCAGGCGCTTGCTGAAAACTGGGGCATCGTCGGAGTTGTGACTCAGCCCGATCGACCCGCCGGACGCGGTCGAAAACTGAAACCCCCGATTGTTAAGGATTTGGCGCATGAACTACAATTACCCATCTTTCAACCAAAATCTCTTCGAGACACTGATGCGATTGGTTTAATTCGTAACCTTGCTCCTGATGTGATTGTGGTGGCAGCCTTTGGACAAATTCTTAAGCAAGATGTTCTGGCAATCCCGCCTTATGGTTGCATCAATGTGCATGCGTCTTTGCTACCCCGCTGGCGTGGAGCAGCACCCATCCAGGCTGCGGTTTTACATGATGAGATTACCGGAGTTACCATTATGCAAATGGACGAGGGTTTGGATACTGGTCCAATACTCAGCCAGCGTTCAGTGCCAATTCAACATGAGATGACTGCAGGCGACTTATCCGCTGTGCTGGCACAAATGGGCGCAAAATTATTAATTGACACCCTGCCATTATATTTTGATGGTGTTATTACACCCCGTGCCCAAGTCGATACTGAGGCAACGCAGGCACCCCGGCTCGTAAAAGCAGACGGCGAGCTGGACTTCAATCGCCCGGCGGAGTATTTGACCCGTCAGATCCGGGCTTACTACCCCTGGCCGGGTTCCTTCTTTTATTTACAGGGTACGCAAATCCGGGTGTTCCGGGCGCAGGCTTTGATGCTGAAACAAGCTGCCCCTGGCAGACGCTATATCATCGATTCTCAACCAGCGTTGGGCACCGGGGGGGGGATGCTGGTACTGAGTGAAGTGCAGGTGGCAGGGAAAAAACGCATATCTGGCAAGGATTTCTTGCGGGGCACGCATCATTGGATAGAAAATCAGGAGGTTTAATACAAATGGCAAACTATGTAATGGCAATTGATCAGGGGACAACCAGCACACGGGTGATTGTGTTTAATCACCAGGGAGAGATCATTGGCATAAAACAAAAAGAGCACGAACAACATTACCCTAAGCCGGGGTGGGTTGAACATGACCCTCTGGAAATCTGGTCATCAACACAATTAGTAGTGCAGGGAGTATTGAATGACCTGAACCTTACGCCCGGTGCTCTGGTCGCGATTGGGATCACCAATCAGCGGGAGACAACCCTGGTTTGGGATCGGGAGACGGGCAAGCCCTATTATCCAGCGATTGTGTGGCAGGATACGCGGACGGATAAACTGTGCAATGAACTGGCGAAAGACGGTGGTCAGGATCGTTTTCGCAAGATCACCGGGCTGCCTCTTGCCACCTATTTTTCTGGCCCAAAAATCTCCTGGATGCTGGAAAATGTGCCTGGCTTGCATGATGATGCACGGGCTGGCAGGGCGATATTCGGTACAGTGGATACCTGGTTGACATGGAACCTGACGGGAGGGCCACAAGGGGGAGTGCATATTACGGATGTGACAAATGCCTCCAGAACTTTGTTGATGGATTTGCACACATTGGATTGGGATGAAAGCATCCTCTCAGCTTTGAATATTCCCCGGGTTATGCTGCCTGAGATCAGGCCCTCATCAACAATTTATGGTACGGCAAAAGGCGTGCTCTCAGGAGTACCTGTTGCCGGCATCCTGGGCGATCAACAAGCTGCGTTATTTGGCCAGGCATGTTACGATCCGGGAGAAGCCAAGAATACTTATGGTACGGGTTGTTTCATGCTGATGAATACCGGGCAGGAGGTGGTTCCCAGTGCGTCTGGCCTGTTGACAACGGTCGGTTATCAAATCGGCGACCAGCCGGTGGTCTATGCCCTGGAAGGCTCGATTGCGATTGCCGGCGCGCTGGTTCAGTGGTTGCGGGATAATCTGCGCATGTTCGGTTCTTCTGACGAGGTTGAAGGGCTGGCAAAAACAGTTGAGGACACCGGTGGAATTTATTTTGTGCCTGCATTTTCAGGCTTGTTTGCGCCTTACTGGCGCAGCGACGCACGGGGCGTGATTGTTGGAATGACCCGCTACATTAACCGTGGTCATATCGCCCGGGCGGCTCTGGAGGCAACCGCTTTCCAAACCCGCGAAGTCCTGGATGCCATGGAGAAGGATTCACAGGTCAACTTACAGGCTTTGAAGGTGGATGGGGGGATGGTCGTTAACAACTTATTGATGCAGTTCCAGGCGGACATCCTGAATGTACCGGTGATCCGCCCGGTGGTATCAGAAACTACCGCCCTCGGAGCGGCATATGCTGCCGGATTGGCGGCAGGGTTCTGGCCCAACATTGACTCACTGCGGGACTATTGGCGTGAAGACCAGCGCTGGCTGCCGACGATGTCAGAAGAACAGCGCACGGTGAAGGTTCAGGGTTGGAAAAAAGCGGTCACCCGCACCTTTGATTGGGTCGAGTCGTAAACTTAATATCCATTGAAAACTAACTCGAATTGGCAGTATTCTCAGAATGCTGCCAATTTCGATTAACAAAGTGGTTCCATACTTTGTTCTAAGACTGCTCAGCCATACAAAACATCTGATTTGGCGGCCATAATGAAATCATTTTTATGCAAGCCGCTGATATCATGTGTCCACCAATCCACGGTGGTTTGACCCCAGGTGAGGGCGATTAGGGGGTGATGGCCTTGTTGTTCCGCGACCTTTCCGATGGCATTGGTGAATTCAAGTGCCTGGAGAAAATTTTTAAACTTGAAGGTTCTGCGTAAACGGGGCACACCATCCACATAAATAAATTCCCACTCAGGAATCTGTGGTCTTAATTCGGCAAGCTCAGAATCTGATAGGGCAACGCTTTCTTTGGTGAGTTGTACACAATTTTGATCAGCCAATCGTGTCATCATTGATCCTTTGAGTTATTTGCTGTCCTCCAGTCAAATAATCGCCAATTGGAGTTAATATTAATTAGCTTTGTCTAAGTATCAGCGTTGATTTACCTGAAAAATGGTTGGCGCATCTCTGATTTTGATCTGTGGACTGTTCCAGGACTGATCAGAGGCCTTATTCCATATTATTGATCGTCGCGAAAGAATCGCCGTTTCCAGTCATACAGCAGGTTCAGGGCTTCGATTGGAGTCAGGCTGTTGATATCCAGGTCTGTAAAGGCTTGAAGAAGCGGGTTGTTCTCCGGGAACAGGGTAAGCTGACCCTTTTCCTGCTCTTTTTGTTCGAGCGTGGACCCGGAAGAGACCTCCAGTTGGCGCAATATTTCGTGGGCGCGCTGGGTCACCGGTTTGGGCAGACCAGCTAATTGCGCCACGTGGATTCCATACGAGCGATCGGCGCCTCCAGGCACGATTTTGTGCAGGAACACTACGTTATTGTCCGCTTCAGAAACCGCAATATTGAAATTACGAACCCCTGGCAGCAAATCAGCAAGCTGGGTCAGCTCGTGGTAGTGGGTGGCAAATAAGGTGGAAGCTTTTAAATCAGGGTGGCTGTGAATATACTCAACCATCGCCCAGGCGATAGAGACCCCGTCATAGGTGCTGGTACCCCGACCGATTTCATCCAGGATCAACAAGCTGCGGTGGGTGGCGTTGTGCAGGATATTGGCTGCCTCGACCATTTCAACCATAAAGGTCGATTGCCCGGCGTGGATCTCATCCTGAGCGCCGATGCGGGTGAATATCCGGTCTACCAGGCCGATTTTGGCGGATTCAGCGGGGACAAAAGAACCCATCTGCGCCATTAAGACGATCAACGCGACCTGGCGCAAAAAGGTTGATTTACCGCTCATATTGGGACCGGTGATGATGCGGATGATCTCGTCCTGGTCAAATACGGCATCATTTGGGACAAAGCGATCCGATGTGCGTAATTTCTCAACCACTGGATGCCTCCCGTTGATAATCTGCAGGCATTTTTCATCAACGACTTCAGGTCGGTGGTAGCCGTTGAGCGCAGCAGTATCTGCCAAAGAAAGGTAAGTGTCTAACTGTGCAATCGCCCGAGCGGTAGCCAGTAATTCCTGGGCGCCTTCAGCCAGTTCAGCACAAACCTGGGCAAACACCCGGTTTTCAATTTCATGAATGTGGTCTTCGGCGTTTAAAACCAGGGTTTCGTATTCCTTAAGCTCAGGAGTAATATAGCGTTCGGCGTTCACCAGGGTCTGTTTGCGGATATATTCCTCAGGCACCAAATCGGTGTTTGCTTTGGTCACTTCAATGTAATAGCCGAAGACCTTGTTATATCCAACCTTAAGAGCTTTGATTCCCGTGCGTTGCTTTTCGGTTTTTTCGAGGTCTGCGATCCACTGGCGGGCATGCTGAGAAGAATCCATTACATTGTCTAATTCAGGTGAGAATCCATTGCGGATTACACCGATGCTTGCCAAGGTCGCTGGCGGTTCATCCTGGATGGCGGCTTGGAGCAGCGAAAGCTGGTGATGGCACAGGCGGATGTTGCTCAATGTGGGAGCGATAGCGGTATCTTCATCCTTAAAAATGGCTTTCAAACGCGGTAAATGCGCCAGGTTCTCGCGGATTGCCACCAGATCGCGTGGGATGGCGTGCCCGGAGACCACCCGGTTGGTCAAGCGCTCAAGGTCGTCAAAGGACTCCAAAGCTTCCATGGCCTCGGCTCGGATGAGACCGTTTCTAAAGAAATACTCAACCGCGTCCAGGCGGCGTTGAATTTCTGCGGTGTTGCGCAGAGGTTTGCTGACCCACTGGTGCAACAATCGGCGGCCCATCGGGGTGAGAGTACAATCGAGGATGCCCAGCAAGGAGCCATGGGTTTTTCCTGAGCGGATTGTTTCGGTGAGCTCAAGGTTTCGGCGGGTTTCTGCATCCAGCACCATGAATTCGTCCAGGGTATACGTGCTGAGATGATTGAGTAGTTTGAGCGATTGGCGTTGGGTGTCTTCAAGGTAAGCCAGGATTGCTCCGGCAACGCGCACTGCCATGGGCTTACCTCTCAGACCAAAACCGTCCAGAGAAACCACGCTAAAGTGCTCTTTAAGGGTGTCGGTGCAGCGACCTAACTCATAATGCCAGCTTTCATAAGGCGTACTGAAGCCGGGCAGATGTTCAGGCATTGGCAGTGAATCTGGCCAGAGAATCTCTGATGGTTGCAGCCTGAAAAGCTCTGAGCGGATCTGGTCTTCGACATCCTTGCCGACCAGCTCGGTGACTGCAAATTCACCGGTTGAGATATCGACATAAGCCAGACCGGCTCGCTGGTCCTGGAAGAAAACGGTTGCCAGGTAATTATTGCTGGGTTGCTGGAGCAAGCCAGGTTCAACAACGGTCCCCGGCGTGACCACACGGATGACTTCACGCGGCACCAGTCCATTCTCCGGTTCATTTGAGATCTGTTCGCAAATAGCGACATGGTAACCCTTGTTGATCAGGCGTGAAAGATAATTCTCAGCTGCGTGATGGGGGATGCCCGCCATCGGCACACGCACTCCTTTTGAAACCGGTCGAGAGGTGAGGACAATATCCAATTCCCGCGATGTGATTTTGGCATCCTCGTCAAAGGTTTCGTAGAAATCACCCAACCGAAAAAAGACGATCGCATCAGGATGCTGACGTTTGATATCCAAATATTGTCGTCGGAGAGGGGTTAGCTTGTCCATTAATTATATTCGCATTAAGTATTCATGTTTCAGTCAATGCAATCCGGCTCATTCGAGAACCACTTACTGAGGTCGTTGCAAAACTTCGCGGATATAAACCTGCACCTGATCCAGGGCTTCAGCCAGTTTGGATGAATCTTTTCCACCGGCTTGTGCCAGGTTTGGCCTGCCTCCTCCGCCGCCGCCGACAACTCTGGCCACCTTTTGGACGAGGTGACCTGCATGAAAGCCGCGCTTCACGAGGTCATCCGTAACTGCAGCAATTAAGATCGGCTTGCCATTTTGGTCGGACGCCAGGACGGCCACACCCGTGGTGTGTTTTGCCCGGAACCTGTCGGCCATATCACGCAGGGCATCGATGTCAGCGTTGGGGAGAATGGCTTTAAGAACCGGGATACCTTCGATGTGGTCAAGATGAGCCATGATTTCATCAAAGGCACTGCCGACCAGCTTATGGCGGATTTTTTCATTTTCTTTTTCCAGTTTGCTGATGGCATCGAGTAAAATTTTTACCTTTGGCAGTGTTTCAGCAGGCGATGTGCCCAGGTGGGCATTAATCTCATCAAGGGTGTTCATGCGTTCACGGGCGAGCTGATAAGCGCGCCATCCGGTGACGGCTTCAATGCGGCGAACACCTGCTGCAATGCTGCCTTCATAGGTGATCAGGAATAAGCCCACATCGCCGGTATCATCGACATGGGTACCTCCGCAAAGCTCGTAGGAAAGGAGTGCATCATCACCGATCTGAATTGTCCGAACGATACCCTCGTATTTCTCACCGAAGATGGCCATTGCACCTTCCTGTATGGCTTGATCGAGGGGCTTTTGTGCGATGTTCAAACGATAGTTGGTTAAAATGGCCTGGTTGACATGCGCCTCAACCGCAAGTATCTCCTGGTGGGTCATAGGTTCAGGATGGGTGAAATCGAAGCGTAAATGACCCGGTGCGACCAGCGATCCCGCCTGCCTGGCATGGGACCCTAAAACCGCGTGCAGCGCAGCGTGCAGGAGGTGTGTGGCGGTGTGATTACGCATAATATCGACCCTTCGCGAGAGATCAACCCGGGCTATGGCCACGTCACCGACCTGCGGGTTGCCTACGGTAACTTCGCCAGTGTGAACGATCATCCCCGCAGCGGGTTTTCGCATCCTCGTTACGTCGATGACCCAACTGCCTTCAACAGCGCTGACGATCTGACCTGTATCCGAGACCTGGCCGCCGGATTCGACATAAAATGCAGTTTCTGGCAGGAGCACTTCGACAGCGTCACCCAAGGTAACCTGGTCCACGACCTGACCCTCCTTAATCAGTGCCAGGACTTCCTGCGGTTTTTCCTCAGGATGGTATGGGTCATAACCGACACCGGATTGTGAGAGTTTTCCAGCGTCGACCAGTCGGTCGTGCAGTGCGGTAATAACTTGCACCTCTTCAGAGGTCTCCCCAGCAAAGGATTTATCCGCACCTGAAATCAAACGATGTGCTTCCATGGCTTCTTGATAACCTGGGGCATCGACATCCAGTCCCTGTTCCTGGGCGATATCACGGGTAATTTCAAAAGGCAATCCCAATGTAGCATAAAGATTGAAAGCTTTTTCTCCAGGCAGCACCTTATCGCCGCTGGCTTTAAGTTCAACAAGCAACTCTTCTAAATGTTCTAACCCGGCATGGACTGTTTTGGCGAAGCGTTTTTCTTCCCGTGTGAGGTTATCTAAAATGGCAGAGGCATTGCGTTTGAGTTCTGGGAAGAATTCTCCATACGCATCGATTACGACCTGCGAAACTTTGGCCAAAAATGGTTCGTGCAAGCCCAGCGCCATTCCAAAACGAGCAGCCCGGCGGATCAACATACGACAAATATAGTTACGACCGATATTGCCAGGTACCACACCATCAGCAATCAGGAAGGTTGTAGAACGGGCATGGTCCGCAATCACCCGGTAGGGCGTCAGGTTGGCTTCTCGTTCTTCGTCGGACTGTGATGCCAGGTTTTGAATACGGGCGATCAGCGGGGAGAACAGGTCGGTTTTATAATTCGACGGGACATCTTGTAAGATTGACACGATGCGCTCAAAACCCATGCCAGTATCAACATGTGTTTTTTCTAATGGAATGAGCTCAGTTGGGGAGATGCGGTTGTATTGAATGAATACCAGATTCCAGAATTCTAAAAAGCGCCCACAATCGCCATTGACCTGGCAGACGTGGCCCGGGTCATCGCCAAGTTCACAGAACTCAGGACCACGGTCGAAGTGAATTTCGGAGTCCGGACCGCAGGGTCCGGTATCAGCCATTTCCCAAAAATTCTCTTCTCGACCAAAAGGCAGAAGGTGCTCAGGATTGAAACCGGGTTGTTTGAGCCAGATATCTGCAGCTTCCCGATCTTCCGGGATGATTCCCTGTTCGTCTTTGAAGTAGGAAGCCCACAATTTGTCTTTAGGGAGTTTCCAGACTTCTGTCAGCAATTCCCAGGCCCAAGCGATTGCCTCTTTTTTATAATAATCGCCAAAGGACCAGTTTCCCAGCATTTCAAAAAAGGTATGGTGCGTATTGTTCCGGCCTACCTGCTCAAGATCATTGTGTTTTCCGGATACCCGCAGACATTTCTGTGAGTTGACTGCGCGAGTATAAGGTCGTTGATCTGTGCCGAGGAAGACATCTTTAAATTGAACCATGCCAGCATTGGTAAACAGCAAGGTTGAGTCTCCCCCGGGGACCAATGAGGATGATGGGACAAAAGTATGGCTTCGTTCGACAAAAAAATCAATGAAACTTTGCCGTATCTCCGCCCCTGTGGGTTTTGCTGACATAAAGGACTCCTGACATGCTGTAATGATAATATCCTATAAATTATACAATATTTGGCGGGGGGTTGGGAAGGCGAGCTACTTGGCGAATGCCAAATCATTCAGTACCTGTTTTTCTGCCATTTTCCACCTCAGTCGGGGGAATAAACTTGGGGAAATAGAAACCAGTTTAAAAGAGCCACAGAATATTTATGGTTTTTTTGATTATTTGTATTCGGAAAAGCAGGCAAATTGCTGATCGAGTTTGTGGATCTCAATCCAGGTGTTCGCGACCGGCCAGTGCTCGCAGGAGAGTATTCTGATCAGCGTATTCCAGGTCCCCACCGACGGGCAACCCACGAGCCAGCCGTGTCACTCGGATGCTGAGGGGTGCAATGCGTTCATGCAGATACATGGCGGTCGCATCACCCTCCATGCTCGGGTTTGTGGCCAGGATAACCTCCTTAAAATCTTGAGATTCCAACCGAATCAGTAATTCTTTGATTTTGAGATCCTCCGGGCCGACCCCTTCGATAGGGGAAAGCACACCGTGTAATACATGGTAAAGACCGTTGTATCCAGCGGTTTTTTCGATCGCCAGAACATCCAGGGGTTCTTCAACGATGCACAAAGTCTGGGCATCCCGAAGCGGGCTGGTGCAAATCTCACAGGTTAGTCGGTCTTTAAGGGTGATATTAAAGCACACTTCGCATAGCTTCGTATCTTTCTTAATTCCTAATAAAGCCTGGGACAGGGATGTGGCCAGATCTTCGGGCGCGCGTAACAGGAAAAAAGTGAGCCTGGAGGCTGTCTTCGGGCCGATACCGGGCAAGCGAGCAAAGGCGTCAATTAAATTCTGGACAGGTTCGGGTAGCCTATGCATAATCAGTAGCCTGCTAACCCAATCCCATTCCACCCAGCATATTGGTGAAGGGGCTCATTTTCTGGCTGGCGAGCTCTCGGGATTGGTCTAAGGCTGCATTCACACCGCTGGTGATCAGATCCTGAAGCATCTCGGCATCGATATCTTCCAGCAGATCCGGCAGGATTTCCACTGATTTACACACCTGGTCGCCGGTCATGGTCACACGGATCGCGCCACCGCCAACGGTCGCAGTGACGGTTTCATCGGCCAATTCAGCTTGGGCTTGTGCCATCTGTTCCTGCATTTGCTGAAATTGTGCCATCATTCCACCTCCGCCAACACCCTTGCTTTGTCGGGGTCTATTGTATCCTTTTGCCATGTTTTTTCCTTTCAACAACGATTCAGTCTTTATTTTTCTTCTTTTGCTCGGCTGATTCTACCACCCAGATCACGTGTCGCTGTACTCACCATTCCATCCTCTTCGATCTTTAAATCGCCTGGAATTGGGTTCCCGTCGTGTGTGCTAACAATACAATTGATTAACAAAGGCCGGCCAAGAACTTCTTCGATAATATCCATGGTCAGTGTGAGGTTGCCTTCTTTTTCCATCATTTCCTTAAGCAGGTTTGATGAAAACCCAAGGATCACAACATTTTCTCTTATACCAGTCAGTTTTGATGTGTTGAGCAGACCTTCAGTTCGAGGGTTGTGTTTTTTAACCAGGGTTTTAATTTTCGGCCAGGCTTTTTGGATATCGCTGAAGCTGATTTCTCCAGCATCCTGGAAGGATGCGGCACCCGTGTCCGCAGCGCTGGCTACGGTTTCTGGATCCGCCGGTTCTTGTGACACGGGATCAATTATTTTAAGATCACTTTTATCGACAAGCTTTTCACCCTCCGGGTCTGGGGTGATTTGTGGGGCTGGAGCCGTATCTTCGGCCTTCTCTTTGGGTGCTTTTAACTTCTTCTCTGCTGCTTTCGGAAATGGTTTAGCGACTCTAACCGGGCCGACATCCTCTTGAGGGGTGGCTGATACTGGCTCGGGTTGGGCTAAATAACTGCTAAAGGCTAATTCGAGCGCCAGCCCTGGATGCCAGTTAAAATGTTCCTGGGTGGTTGCTGCATTGAATCCGTTGATTGCTTCCAGTAATTCTCGCATTGAAAATTGAGCGGCGTGTTTTTCGAGCGCAGCTTTGAGAGTCTCGCCTGCTTCAACCTGGATTTTGTTGTTCATTTTGTAAAGGAGAACGTTTCGAAGATAAGTTACGATTTGTCGTGAAAATTGGCGAGCATCTGCACCGCTGTCCAATGCATTACTGATCAAGGACAAACCTGTTTGTGTGTCTTTTGCCAGCAGTGCATCGATGACTTCAATGACCCGTAAACTGGTGGCTGTGCCCAAAACTTGTTGTGCCATCTCAAGGGTGATATGTTCATCTGAGGATGTAAGCTGATCAAGCAAAGAAACTGCATCGCGCAGGCTTCCGGTGGCTTGCCTGGCAATCTCAGTAAAGACGGAATCGTCTACATTGAGTTCCTCAGCGTGAGCTTTGTCTTTCAAGTATAAGACCATGCTGGAAATAGGAATCCGACGAAATTCATGACGCTGGCAGCGTGAGAGCACTGTCGCCGGAATTTTGTGAATTTCCGTGGTGGCCAGAACAAAAATTGCGTGGGGAGGCGGCTCTTCCAGCGTTTTTAGGAGGGCATTGAAGGCTGCATTCGAAAGCATGTGTACTTCATCGATGATATAGACCTTGAAACGTCCCTGTGACGGTGAAAAGTTGATCTTTTCGCGCAGGTCTCTGACATCATCGACGCTGGTATTCGATGCAGCATCGATTTCGATGAGATCCATGAACCGACCGGAATTGAGAGCCTGGCAGTGTGCACAGGCATTACAAGGACGCTTGGACAGGTCCGGTTCGAGACAGTTGACAGCCTTTGCCAGTATACGGGCGGTTGTTGTTTTGCCTGTGCCGCGTGGACCGGCAAATAAGAATGCATGGGCAACTCTGTTATTGGCGACAGCATTTTTAAGCGTCTGGGTCACATGTTCCTGGGCGATTACCTCTTCCCAACCCTGTGGGCGCCATTTTCGATAAAGTGCTTGGGTCATAAGTCGTCTTTTATTTCTAAGGTATTGAATAAGTTGTTACAGTCTCGCCAGCAGCATCCACCAAATGTGCTGTCTCTCCAGATTGCCAGATGGCAGAATCTGACCGCCAGAACAATTCTATCACCGTATTCGTCCCGGCTTTTGAAAGGATCTTGATGGCACCGCCGCTGTACAGTATCAGGGCAGGAAATGTGAATGTGTGACCGTCCTCGTCGATGAGCTGCCATCCCGTAAGATTGGTTGGATTTTGCCCCTGGTTGATGATTTCAACATATTCAATATTTATATCACCAGCACCGACAATCGCTCGGATGATTATGTTGATATCCTGATTAAGGAGCGAAAGGTCAGGAGCGGGGTCGGGATCCTGGGCGTCTGTTTGGCTCTGACTGGAGGGTTGATCCACTGCTGTGGTCGGAATAGAAGGGGATGATACGTCAGGGTAAGGATGCGCGCGCTGCCAAAACCACAGCACAGTCAGCGTAGCGCCAACAGACACGATGATATTGACCAAAATAAAAAGGAATGCGCGCGACTTTTTTCCCATAGAAAGCCTCCTTCCGACGTAATGAAATGATAGCACACCTTAGGTTTTTTGCCAAAAAATGGATCAGAACCACGATTATTGACTGCATGATGCAGTATTCGTTTGAACTGTGAATTTTCAATCGAAGAGAGGATTCGTGAGCCTTGCTTTTCCCTGAACATTTCGATATCAGGTTAATTAATGACAAAACAGGCATTGCCCTGAATGCTTGCTTTGGATTGCTATTGATCACTCCTTATGCTTCGTCAAAGGCCAGTTGTTTGATATGTTCGATGTGATCGCGCTGATGCCAGAGCGTTCGCCGAAGGATTTTGCGATATGACCAGATTTCGCCCTCAATGCCCCTGACGTCTGTCTTGTCTGCAAACTGTGGGAAGGTTTGCTCAATCAAATTCGCTGTGTGTGCCAGGCGGGCTGTAATTTCGGCAGGGAGTTCTTGCCAGGTGAGGTTAACCAGATTCATTTGTTGAAGATACCAGAGTTCCGCATTGGTAACGTGTTCGGCGATACCCAGAATGGTCCAGCGCTGGTTTGGGAAGTCTTTTTCCAGCAATTGTGGTGGGAGTGTGGTGAGTCCTGCCAGCAACTCATCACGCTGCCATCGAAAAATCATCAACCCCTGTTCAATTTCCACCGCTGAAAGCGGGCGCCAATCATCGATAAACCAGGCGTTAATCTCATATCCCTCGCCGGGGGGGGCGGGCAGATAGTCGGTGCCCAGGCGGAAAGTGTCATACTTTTCCACAACCACCATGCCCATATCCGTCAAATTAACCCAGGGATCATCGGTGTGATTCTTGATCCAGTAATCGTATTCCAGCAGCGCTCGGGGCAGGTTGATCAGCGCTTCGGCTTCGTCCATGCCGTAGGCGAAACAGCCAGGGTAATCCAAAGCCCAGGCCAGGGTACGGCCTTCAATATTGTTTTCGATGCCAATCCGAATGTGCATAAGTGCTCCTTTGTACTCGACAGTCATATTCTAATCGCATTAACGACCCGAAGAATTGAAAATCGGGCACAATGTTGACCAATTTCGCCGGGTTATTCAGCACTTGTCGCGAAATAAGGCCATGATTAATCGACGAATACGGGGATATGTCCGAGGGAGATGATGTCAGACCACTCTGCCCGCTCGCCCTCGGTGAGGATTGCGGCTTCAGCAACGACTGATGCACCGGCTTTCTCCAGGATGATGTGCATGCCCTGGAGAGTCGAACCTGTACTGATGACATCATCGATGATCACAACCTTTTTGCTCTTGATTAGTGCACGATCTTTCTCATCGAGAAACAGGGTTTGTGGTTCGCCAGTGGTGATGGAGAATGTTTCCGATTGCAAGGCATCGCCCATATAGGGTTTATTGGATTTACGTAACACCACATAGGGTTTGCCAGTGGCGGCAGATAGGGCATAGGCAATCGGAATGCTTTTTGCTTCAGCAGTTACCAGAACATCAAAATCAAGACCACTTAATTTTTCAGCCAGGGCTGTTGCACAGGCCTGGACCAGTTGCGTATCCCCAAGGATATTTAGAATCGCGATTCTCAAACCAGGTTTAACTTCAAACAATTCTAATTCACGGTGCAATCCGGCGATTTCGATGCTATAAGTTTCCCGTTTTTTCATTGTGACTTCTCCACAGAATTTTTATTTGCGTTAATTATAAATCATGTTGTTCGTTTTATTTTATCAATTCTCCCATTTCTGAAACGTGAAAGTAATCGACAGCAAGGATATTGACAATTGTCAGAGATTGGGAGATTAAATTTCGAACGTGCCAAGGACGCCGACCTTGGCACGTTCATATAAGGAGGAGAAGAAGAGAAGTCGCCTTTACTTGTACCTATATTACAGCAAACCGAAAGATCATGCTTGACGATTGCCCTACGATTACTCTACGATTGTCCCTTAATACATATGGAAGAGCGATGAGAAAAGCAGCTTTTGGTAATATATACGGTATGATTGACGCCATACATTTAAAATCAGTAAAAGAAAAGAGGTGTTGCTTGGGACTCACATTTGCTGAAATAATGAATTCACCAATTGGTCCGGTCAGCTTTGCAACCGGTGAGCATGGTTTGTGGGGTGTAGCCTTCTCGAACCTGGAAGAGTATAAGGCAACTCTCAACCAGCTGGACGAAACTCCGACTTTGGCGGGCTGGGAAACCGCCAGCCAATTGCTGGTTGAGATGAATGCCTACCTGTCAGGCCTCCAACGCGAGTTCACCATTGATATTGACTGGTCGTGTATCCAGGGATTTCAATTCCAAGTTCTACGCATCACCTATGAAATTCCTTTTGGACAGGTGACGTCCTACGGTGCGATCGCAAATCAGCTTGGTAAACCGGGTGCAGCAAGAGCAGTTGGCACCGCCCTGGCGCGCAATCCGATACCAATTGTAATTCCCTGCCATCGGGTTATTGGTTCTGACCATGGATTGCACGGCTTTGGTGGCGGCTTGGATGTAAAAGCTTACCTTTTAAAGCTGGAAGGTCATACGGTCATCAACCACAAGGTGATTCAGCCATAAAAAGGTCGCACACTAAAATTTATAGCCCGAAGCGGACTAGTACAGGAAAGAGCAAGCATGACGAGTCATGATGGATTGGATTTTGGCGGCTATAAGTCGGGTTACGTTGCCCTGCTGGGCAAACCGAATGTAGGCAAGTCAACTTTATTGAACGGGTATCTTGGGCAAAAGGTAGCCGCTGTTTCGCTAAAACCACAAACCACACGGCGTCGCCAGCTGGGTATTTTGACAACCGAAGAAGCCCAAATCATTTTTGTGGATACGCCAGGATTACACAAGGGAGCCTATAAATTAAGCAATTTTATCAACCAGGAAGCCCGTTATGCATTGATGGATGCCGATTTAATCCTGTTCATGGTGGATGTCAGCCAGTTACCCGATGAGGAAGACCAATGGTTGGCCCAAGAAGTTGCTGAAAAGGCACAGAAGACGCTGAAATTGTTGGTGCTGAACAAAACCGATCGGGTAGATCTCACCGTAACTAAAAAAAACGCCCTCGCTTACGCCGGACTATTGGATTTTGTTGACCAGATTTATATTTCTGCAATCACCACACATGGGCAGGAGGCTTTGCTGAAGCGGGTGATTGAGTTGCTGCCGGAAGGTCCCCAGTATTTTCCGGATGGGCAGATTACAGATATCTACGAAAGAAATATTGCAGAGGACCTGATTCGGTCAACTGCATTAACTTTTCTCCGTGATGAAGTACCTTACGGTCTTTATGTGCGGGTGGATGATTACAAGTTGCGCGAGAACGATGTGCTTTATATTCATGCCACGCTGATTGTTGAGCGTGAATCGCATAAGGGGATTGTGATTGGTAAGGGCGGTGGGATGATCAAACAGATCAGTACTGCTGCCAGACAGGAGATCGAAGAGATGAGCGGAAACCCAGTCTTTCTTGAATTGAAGGTCAAAGTGGTGAAGAATTGGCGTAATGATCAAAATTTCTTACGGCAATATGGGTTGAGCCATGACTGAGCGCATGCGGTTGATGACTGCAGTAGTTTTCGCCATCTTTTTTGTCGATTGGTTGGCGGTCGGTTTTTCCTGGCGAAAAGCTGAATATATTCTAAAACCGGCTGCCATGGCGATGGTGATTTTATGGACGTGTGTCGCCGCAGGGTGGACGTTTGAGGTTCTACTGATCCTGTTTATTTTAGGTCAGACAGCTGGCCTGGCTGGCGACATTTTCCTTATGCTGAATCCGCGCTGGTTTTTAGTGGGTTTGACCTCTTTTTTGGTAGGTCACCTGTTTTATATCGGGCTTATCGGGAGGCAAATTATCATTGCTGCCCGTGAGTTTGGTTTGAATCACAATGTCGTCTGGTGGGTGGTTTCAATTATCATCATTTGGGCAGTTATGCTGAGGTTGTTTTACCGCATTGTTGTCCCTGAAGCGCCCCGGTTGAAGATGTTGCGTTATTTTTGGGTACTGGTTCAAGTCTATGCCTGGATCCTGGGAATATTGGTGGTGGTTTCTTTTTTACTGGTTACCATACCAGCGAATTGTTCACCGGCAATGCTGTTTTTGCCAGCTGGAGCTCTGCTTTTCTTCGTTTCTGATTCCTTATTGGCATACGACCGATTTACCCGAAAAACTCCCGCGATCAGGTTGTGGGTCATGGTGACCTATCACCTGGCGCAGTTCAGCCTGGCAACAGGGTTTCTTGCTGCCCTCAGCATCATTCCCTGAATGGATCTTTTTCTTTCGGTCTTTCTTCAATGACAGATATCTGAATTCACAACTGTCAAATTGTTATCGTTTGTGATGTGGTGTTTTACGAGTGGGGGATAATTGCCGTTCGATGATTAACGCATTCGAACAGTGAATTTTCAAGAATCGCGTCTTGCTTGTGAAAGAAAAATGAATTTCTTCCATCAGTGCATCCAATGTAATCCGGGAGGAGGGCTGCTCTTAAAATATCAAATTGACAAAAATGGAGGTCCGATTTCGTCAGGCTGTCATGCATAAACTTGGCAGACAAGATGTGTTGGTAAAGGGCTTGACAAAATAGAACAAGTGTTCTATAATTATCATAATTCAACCCTGTAACATACCGGAGGTCCTTATGAATGTCAGCCAATCAGCAAAAATATCGTTGTCCAATTTCTACTCGTTGTTGAAAACGCGCAAAGAAATGTTATATATTATCTTTTTCACCCTGGCTCTGGTCGCCTTTGAGGCTTTTAATTACAGCACAACTGATTTTGCCCTCTCTGACCTGTTGGGTGACCTCAGCTTCCTGGGCTTTCGCTGGGCTACCTTGCTTTCAATTGCCTTTTGCGGGATTGATTTTGCCGGCATCGCACTTCTGCTGGCGCCGCAGTCTGAGAACGGTGAAAATCGTTCTGCCTGGTTTATGTTTGGCGCCTGGTTTTTAGCGGCTACGATGAATGCCATCCTGACCTGGTGGGGAGTGGCGCTGGCTGTGGGATCTCACCCGGTGGTGAGTGCGGGTGTGGTGAATGAGAGCTTTGTCCTCCGAACTGTGCCGGTATTTATTGCCATGATGGTGTGGGTGATCCGTATCATGATCGTGGGCAGCTTTTCAAAGAAGGCGAATCGATTGACTGCGAAAGCGGGACAGTCCGGCGGGCCGGCAATCTCACGTCGAGAACTGCGCCAGGCGCAAAGCCGGGCAGCTCATCCAGCAGCGAATCAACGCTCTGTTCCTTCCGGAGTGAATAGCACCGTCTTTGCCCAGCCCTTAAACGCTAAACGTGGCTACCGCCCAGAACCGACCTATATCCCCATGCAAGATGAAGCGGTTTTCCATGCGTTGAAATCCCCTGGCACCGGGCAACGCCGGGCATAACCCAGAATCAATTGACAATTTAAAAAAGCCATAGTAATATAATCACGGTAAACGACCAAAAAGCTGGCGAAGTAGCTCAATGGTAGAGCAGTGGACTCATAAGCCATTGGTTGGCGGTTCAAATCCGCCCTTCGCCATGTTTTTTATTTTCATCTGCGATGGGTAAACACGCCCTTTGAGAACTATGGTTTTCCAATTTCAAACTAATGCACTGAAACTGAACGAACAACTCCAAGATAAATCGATTGGGCTGAGCTA
>JAKPNN010000019.1 GCA_029548365.1 Chloroflexota bacterium | reverse complement strand
CTTTCCAAGCGCATCTTCTGCGAATGCGAAAGCCTTCTTATCCACGGTGATCAAAAGGATGCCTTTCCCGGTCAAAGCGGTTCAGGTGGATGGGGGCAGCGAATTCAAAAAGCATTTTGAGGAAACTTGCGCAGAACTGGGCTTGAAATTGTTTGTGTTACCGCCCCGCTCACCTAAACTGAATGGCAGAGTTGAACGAGCCCATCGAACCCATTTGGACGAATTCTATTCATCTTATCCGATTGACTTTGCCTCACCAACACTCAATAACGTGCTTGAAGAATGGGAAAGAATCTACAATAAAGTCCGTCCCCATCGTGCCCTGGACAACCTGACCCCTTATGAGTATATTCAACAATACCACCCTTCGATGATCCCCCAATTGTCTCATATGTATTGAACCCATACAATCACTACCAATAAATACACCATGTGGTATAATTTCGCTGGATTTAATCCAAGTGTACCTTTCGGTACTGGAAGATCGCCTGCCAGGCTGGTCTTCCCCTGTCCAACTTAGATCAAATAGTGATTAGGAGATGACTGATGAGAGTAAGAGTTGATGAAGATCTGTGCTTAGGCTGTGGTATTTGCGAAGGTCTGGCTCCCGAAGTTTTCAGCTTAGCCAATGAGCCCTTCGCTGAGGTTCTGCTTGACCCGATCCCGGAAGAATATGAAGAGGTTGTGCGGGAAGCCGTGGAAGAATGCCCAGAAGAAGCCATCATTATCATTGAAGAGTAGTTATACAATTAACCAACGCTCAAACCGGAGGCTGTTTGAAGAAAGCAGCCTCTTTGGTTTTAATATAGGGAATAGTGAAAGGTGAATAGTGCATAGTGCATAGTGAATGGTAAATGGGGATCCGTCCTGAATCGTGTTTACAGAACAAATGAGGGAATAGGAATCAGGAAATAAGAAACAGGAATTAGGGGTCAGCTTTGAGCTTTGAGCCTTGAGCTTCATCGTCCTTGAAGCGCAGCGGAAGGGGCTAAAGCGCAGGCGCTCAATACCCTTGCAGGGCACAGGGAGTGCTACGCGAAGCGGGATCAGCTATCAACTACGAGCTACGAACTACAAGCTACAAGCTACCAACTACAAGCTATGCAATCCCCGAGCGCAGCGAGCGGGACAAACTACCACCTTTCAGCTTTGAGCTTTGAGCTTTGAGCTTCATCGTCCCTGAAGTGCAGCGGAAGGGGCTGAAGCACAGCAAGCGGAATCACATTTCTGGCCTGAACAACCCCAGAGCCACGGCGCGAGCGACCAGCTGCTGGATATTTTGCGCATCCAGGCGCACCTTCATGCTGGCCACATAACCGCGCACCGTGCGCGGACGCAGACCCAGCCGCAGCGCGATCTCAGCCGTGGTCAGACCATCGCCCAGCAGCACCAGCACCTGGTATTCGCGGCGGCTGAGTTTGGGCAGATCTTCCTTCTGCAGCGATGCGCTGTTCGTCACGACCACCACTGCACCCTGCTGCCGGGCATATAGCGGACCCTGTTCGCCGGGCAGGTAAGCCTCCCAGTCGCCACGATTGATCGCACTGACAATGCGTTCAGCCGGCGCGTCCACCTCCAAAACACCGAAGGCGTCCGGTGTTTTAAAGATCAAAACTCTTGTCATATAAGCATCCTCCTGAGCAGCATGCACAACAGCTCAATCGTAATCAGAACATATGTTCTAATTTTAGGCAATTAACGGATCATTTGTCAAGGGGGTAAAGCTTAAGAAATCGCAGCATCTTTGCTGGCCTGGTATTTCTTCAACCTGCGGAAGGCCAGCACAGCCAGCAATCCGATCACCGCGCTAAACGTCCAGGGCGCCCTCGGGCCGATCTGATCGCTGACCAGGCCGCCCAACACCGGACTGATCCCTGCTGCCACATTCCAGGTCAGCCCATACAGGCTCATATAGCGCCCTCGCTTGTCAACCGGCGCCAGGTTGGCGGCATATGCGCTGGAGCGCGGCACCACCACCAGTTCCCCCACGGTCATAATCACCATGCCCAGCCAGAATCCCCAAAAGCTGTTCGAAAGTGCAATGGTCAACGGCGCAAAAACATAAAAGACTGCGCCCCAGGTCATCACCTGCACATCGGGATATTTCTTCATCTTACGCGTCACCAGCACCTGGAAGAAGACCACCATCAGGGCATTGGTTGTTGGCAGCCAACCATACACCTGTTCGCTGATGCCGAATTGCGTCTTTAAATAGACCGAGAGGAGCACCCAAATCATCGATGCTGTCATGTGCAGCAGGGTGAATGCACCCACCAGTCCCATAAACGCCCGGTCCTGCAGAGCCGTCCAGTAGCCGCGCAGCTGGCCCAGCACGTTAGATTTCTCCACCGCAACCCCTTCGGGTAGCGTTTCGCGAGCGAAAAACAGCAGCGCCAACCCGTAAACGATCAATCCCGCACCCGCACCATACATCCCAAATCGATACGAGCGCGCCAGCACGAACCCGCCCAACGCTGGCCCTGCCGCCACACCAACATTGTGCGCCATGCGGAGCAGGGCATAGGCATCGGCGCGTTTGTCCATGGGGATCATGTCTGCCAGCATGGCATCCGTGCCCACATTGTATAAGGGTCCAAACATCCCGCTGGACCCCAGGATGAGCGCAAACGCAGCATAGGTATTGGCGCGGCTCAGCAGAAAATACCCCATGCCTGCACCGAGTAAACCGACCACCATGGCCCACTTGCGCCCCACCCGGTCGATCACCGGCCCCGCCAGGATTGCTGAAACCAGCCCCGTACCGGCGTTGATCGTCATCAGGCTGGCCACCGTTACCAGGGGCAGCGACAGGGTTTCGCTGGCATAGATCATCAGAAACGGCCAGATCATCGTAGTCCCGATGGTGGAAAACATCATCCCAAAAAACATCAGCCAGAACTGCCGGGGGGTATCAGCGAAATCGCTGCGCAGACGAGTCAACATGCGGGTTATTATAACTTCATTTGGGAGCAGGAATTGAAAGTTGTTATTCGTAGGATGGAAAAAAGAACATGGCGAACATTGACTCGTTTCAAGTTCAAAGCTCTACGTTCTAAGTTCTACCAGCTACGCAGTTCCTGAAGCACAGCGAAACCCCTCATCGTCCCCGAGCGCGGCGAGTGGGAGCAGCATAGCGGAAGGGACTGACGCACAGCAAGTGGGGTCAGCGCCTCAAAACGGCCCATAATTGAAAGCCACCGCCAGCGCCAGAAAGATCACCGTCAGTGGAAAAATAATCACCCACAGTCGCAGCACCCACTTTAGCCATTTGGTATAGGGGATCACCGTCAGGCTGAGCACAATCAGCAGCAGTGCATTGGTCGGGTAGACCATGTTCGAAAAGCCGTCTCCGAAGGCATACGCACTCACTGCGATCTGCCGGTTGACACCTACAAGGTCAGCCAGGGGCATGATCAACGGGATAACCATCAGAGCCTTGGCTGAACCCGAGCTGACAAACAGCTCCAGCACCAACGTCACCGCGTAGATCAATAACGCTGAAACCAGGGGGCTCGTGCCCGAAAAACGCCCGGAGGCAACATACAACATGGTATCAAGAATTCCGCCTGAAGAGATGATCAGCTTGATACTGGCAGCCATCATCAACAGCGGGATGGCAGGCGCGATGCCCAGAAACCCCTCCCAGGCTGCCTTCCAGCCCCCCTTGCCAATCCCGGCGATCAAGCCTGCCCCAACACCGCCTACCAGGAATAACAACCCCGAAAGCGGCATCGCCAGGGCGTTCAGCCCCTCGATCCACGAAAATGTCATCACCAACACCAGAACCAGCCCAAAACAAGCCGCCATGAAAATTGCTGCCCGCTTCAAGCGTGGATCATCCCGGTCTGCCACAAGGTCTTGGTCTGCAGTGAGCCTCGGTTTTTCCTCGCGGTCCTCGAGGAATACCGGTGACCGGTGGGGGTCCGCATCTACCTTTTTTGCGTGGCGGGTAAGAAACACCGCCACTATCGCATACACAGCGAAAAACAAAACCACGCGCGGCGCCCAACCCGAAAACAAGGGTAGTCCGGCCAGTTGCTGGGCGATACCGATCGTAAAGAAGTTAAACACCGCCATCGAAAAGCCCACATTTGTTGCCAGAGCCGACATTCCCAGACCGGTGAGTGAATCCCAGCCCAGGGAATACGCCAGCACGATCATAATCGGCACCAGGGGCACCACCTCCTCCAGCAAGCCAAAAAACCCGCCCAGAGCCATGAAGAAAAAAGTCAGCACAAGCAGCAGGGAGTATTTTTTATCGCCAAAGCGCCGCACGATCGCCGCCAGGACAAAACTGAGAATACCGCTGCGTTCCATCACTGCGAAGGCCACACCCACCAGCAGGATGAAGACGATCACGCCCGCAATGGTGCCCCCATCGGCTGAAAAGAACACCTCAACCGGGGCGGTGAACCAGCGCCAGACGGGCAGACCAGGATGGTCGGTGTAACTGAAGGAGTCCGGGACAATCACCTTGCCGCGGCCGGGTTCTTCAACCCGCACATACTGCCCCGAGGGGATCACCCGGGTGAGGACCCCGGAAAGCATCATGAGAGCAAATATAATCAACAGCGCCTGCAAAAAGGCCTTGGTACTGATTTGTACACCGGATTTTGATTCAGCCATGGGATTAATTCTCCTTGTTGCGGAACAAGCTTGAAGTGTGTATAGAATTATAACGATAAATTGAATTTCGAACGGTTGCCTCTGCAAGAAGAATCTTGATTAGCCAACCACCCGCCAACCCACCCTACTTGTTTTTCTTTATCCTCTGCATCACCGCCCTCACCATCCCCCTCAGCTCAGGCACCTTTACCACCCACATCAGCCCCATGTAAACTATCACCCCCAACCCCAGCGCGCCAAATAGCTCCACAACGAGCGACCCTCCGCCGACCAGGGCGCGCCATCCCAGCACACCCGCGGCCATCAACGCCGTCCCTGCCGCACTGACGCCCACACCTTGCCACACATATCCCCCCTCCAACCCGTCCAGCTTCCTGCGGATCAAAATCACCAGGGCAATCGACTCCAAGCCGGTCGCCACCGAGTTGGCCAGCGCCAACCCGCCATGCGGCATCCACCCGATTTGCGCAAACCAGGCCGAAAATCCCAGGCTGAGACCGATATTCAAGCCCATGGCGGTCACCCCCACAATGACCGGGGTGCGCGTATCATGCAGGGCGTAAAACGCCCGTGAAAGAATCTCCACCAGCGCATGCCCGACCAGCCCGGCTGCGTACCACAGCAACGCCCACGCCACCATCTCCGTCGAGCGGGCGGTGAACTCACCCCGCTGATACAAAAGCTGCACCAGCGGATAGCGCAGCAAAATCAAACCGACCGACGCCGGCAGCGAGAGCAGGATGATCGCCCGCAGCGTGGAAGCCAGCGAGCGGCGCATCTCGTCGATTCGCCCCAGCGCCACCTGGGCAGAAAAGGTCGGCAGCGAGGCAATTGCCGCTGATTGCGCTACAGCCATCTGCGGCATCAGCATCAGGCTGAAAGCCAAAACAACGGCTGAAACGCTGCCCTCCGGCTGTCCCAGGGCGATGATCGTGTTGACGATAAAGTTCATCTGCACAACAGCCACCCCCAGCAAGCGCGGCCCCATCAACCTGAACACCTCCACCACGGCGCGGTCCTTTAAACCCAAATAGGCATGGAATGCCCGCCCTGGCAGCCGCCGCAAAGCAGGGATTTTGATCAGCAGATGCAGCAGGGCACCCAACACCACACCGATCGCCAGGCGCTGAATGCCCCAGTCCTCGCGCAAGAACAGCGTTCCAGCAATCATCCCCAGGGAGTACAATGCCGGCGCCATCGAGGGAATCAGGAAGTTCTGGTGGGCGTTCAGGATGCCCATCACCAGCCCGCTGATGCCAAACAGGATCACCGAGGGCAGCATAATGCGGAAGAGCTGCACGGTCAGCGCCTCCTGCACCGGGTCCGACTCAGGCACCAGCAAAAACAGCCCGTCGGACACAATCTGCGGCGCGAAGATCCACGCCAAAACACTGATGATCACCAGAGTCAGGAACACCAGGTTGATCACACCCGAGGCCAGCCGCCAGGCGCCTTCCCGGTCTTCTTTAGCCAGGAAACCCGTGAACATGGGGATAAAGGCCGAGCCCAAAGCCCCCCCAGCCACCAGGTTGAACAGCAATTCCACGATGCGGTTGGCCGCATTGAAGGAATCGAATTCCAACGAGGTGCCAAAAGCACGCGTGATCACCATTCCTCGCGCCAACCCGACCAGGTTACAAATCACAAAGGCTGCCATCACCGTGCCGGTAGCACGGGCGATCTGCTGGTTAGCGCTCGATGAGGTTCTGGTCGGTTCGTTCATACCGCCGCCTGTTCTTGTCCAGCGTCCGGCGCCTGGTCCCAGCGCTGGCTAAGCTCTTCTGTTGAAAGGTCGATTAATTTCTTCCCGGTCGCCAGTGCCTCTGCCTCCATCACCCCAAACCGAACTCTAAAGCGATTCAAAGCTTCCCGCAGGGCAGATTCTGCGTCAATATCAAAGCGATGCGCCAGACTGGTCAGCCCCAGCAAAAGTTCACCAAACATCTCCTGTTTTGCCTCTGCTTGCGGCGCTTCCAACACTTCCAGCCTGTCCCGGATGGTATCCAACTCACCCAGGGCAGATAAGCCCTGGAAACCCACCCGGCTGACTCTTTCAATGATGTGTTCAGCCTGTAGGAGTGCCGGCAGCGCGGTCGGAACACCGTCAAGGAGGCCGCTTTTCTCGCCAACTTCATGCGCCTGGCGTTCCTCAGCTTTGATTTCTTCCCAACTGCGGATCACGCCCTGCACTCCGTCTACAGCCCTTCCCGAGAAGACGTGTGGATGCCGCCGGATCAACTTGTTCGCGATGCCTTCAATCACATCATGGATATTGAAATGACCCTGTTCTGCAGCAATCTGGGCGTGAAGCAGGATTTGCAGCAATAAGTCGCCCAACTCCTCCGCCAGGTCGACCATATCCTCCCGGTCCAGCGCGTCCAGGGTTTCGTAAGCTTCCTCCAGCAAAAAGGGTCGCAGGCTCAGGTGCGTCTGCTCGCAGTCCCAGGGACAGCCTTCGGGCGCTCGCAACCGGGCAATCACCTCCTGGAAAGCCTCAAATGAAGCCTGCGGTGAGAGCGCCGGAACGTATAACGAGCTGAGCAGTCGAATATGCGGGCTTTTATCGATCTCATGCAGGGGGAGTTCTTCCACGATCTCAGAATCGGTTCCCGCGCAATGGACAAGAAACACCGGGTGCTCATCCGGGTAAGCTGCCATCAGGGTCAGCTTGACTCCGGCAGCCACATCCCGGTCATAGATTTGCGCGATCAAAGCCGGCGATGAGGGCGGAAAACCCGGCGTCTGGCGCATGGCGATCTCAAGCGCGTCTGCCAGGCTTGTGTTTGGAAAAGGGTCCACGCCCAGGGCACGCCATGTCGGCTCTAAAAAGCTCAAGCCGTCAATCACCTGCACAGGGATGCCAGCCTGGTTTGCCCGCCGGGCGATTTCGGGGCAGGTTGCCTCAGCCACGAACGGGTGCCCGGGCACGCCGTAAGTGACCCTCGTGTTCATCCCCAGGTGAAGAATTTTCTCAACAATTGCTTCATAGACGGCTTCAAAATCATCGTAGCGCTCGTAAAACGGGTCAAAGCTCTCGATGACCAGATGTGTCGGCAGGTGTGAGACGCTGGGGTGATGCTCCGTACGCAGATACAGAGTGTCAATTCCCTCCAGCCAGTACCAGGTTCTGCGTGTCAGGGCAGCCGGGTCGCCCGGACCCAGTCCCAACAAGGTAATGCCTGTTCGAAACCCTTTGCCCTCATTCTCTGTCATTTTTCTTCTCAATTCAGTTTTTTAACCCATAGAGACGTTTTGTTAAAACGTCTCTATGCACAATATTGGTCTTGTTTTGTGTGTGTTTGGTCGAATCAGGCCAAACTGCAGGCGTTACTCCAACAGCCAGGCTCTGAAACCAGGTCAGCACGGCATCCAGTCCACAGGCTGGAGCGATTAACGCTTGGTGTAGGTGGGTGCCTTGCGGGCTCGTTTGAGGCCGGGTTTCTTGCGTTCTTTCACACGTGGATCACGCGTCAGGTAACCGCTTTGGCGTAAGGGCGAGCGCAATTCCTCGTCCATTTTTACCAGTGCGCGGGCCAGGCCTAATTTGACAGCGTCTCGCTGACCGGTCACGCCGCCGCCCTGCACCAGGACGCTAACATCGAATTTATTCTTTGCATGGTTCGCAACCGCGAACGCATTAACGATTTCCGATGCGTCGCCCAGGCGGGTAAAAAACGCCTCGATTTCCTTGCCGTTGACGGTAAACACGCCGGAGCCAGCTATCACGCGTACACGCGCAGAACTCTGTTTTCGCCGGCCAACACCTTCGTAATATCGATTATCCATACAGTCGATCTCTCCTCTTACTCAAACAATTCGGGTTGTTGTGCATAGTGCGGATGTTTCGGTCCTGCATAAACATGCAGGTTCTTATACTGCCTGCGACCCAATTTATTCTTGGGAATCATCCCCCAAACTGCCTTCTCGATCACCCTTTCGGGAAATTTTTCAAACTGGCGTTTCAGGTTGATTTCTTTAATACCTCCGGGATAACCGGAGTGATGGTAATACACCTTGCTCTCCAGGCGAGTGGGGAAAACTTCCACCTTTTCAGCGTTGATCACCACCACGTTGGCGCCCATCAGTACGCCAGGCGTGTAATCCGGGCGATGTTTTCCTAACAATAACTGGGCAATCTTTGTCGCCAGGCGGCCCAGGTTTTGCCCTTCGGCATCCACCAACAACCACTCTCGCTCAACTTGGCCTTTAGGTACATATGTTTTATTCACAATCAAACTCTCCATCATTCAAAGATACCATCCTCAGGGAATACCTGATAGATGAAATCCACATTTTTCCTTTTTCCTTGCTAATATCCAACGGCTTCCAACACCAAACCAGCGGACGGAGCCAGCCCTGTCAGTGCCAACTCGCCATTGGTTAAGCCCTCAGCAACCACACTGATTGGCGCCTGGTTCTGTCCAACAGTCACCAGGGCAAACACGATCCGCCGCACCATATGGTACAAAAAGGCATTGGCAGTAATGTCGAAATAAAATTCGTCACCGTCACACGACCAGGTCGCTTGAAACACTTCGCGAATGGTCCCGCCATCTTCGGTCATTGGGCTGCCAAAAGCCCTGAAATCACGCGAACCGATCAGGTCTGCCGCAGCGGCGTTCATCCGATCAACCTGCACCCCGGGCCACACCCGCCAGGCAAAATCCGCTCTCAGGGGATCTCGCACGGGTTGACAGTAGATCCGGTAGCGGTAATGGCGCCATTTGGCATCAAAACGGGGATGGAAATCCATCGGCACCTCGCCGGCGGATTGAACAGCCATATCGTTGGGCAGGTAATGGTTCAGGGCGTTGCGCAGGTTTTCAGGCGAGTGCTTCCAGTCCAAGTGGAAGCTGATCACCTGTCCCCTGGCATGCACGCCTGCGTCCGTTCTTCCAGCAGCCAAAACTGTGCTGCCCTGCCAATCGAGCTTTTCCAACGCAGTTTCCAGTTCAGCCTGAACCGTCCGCGCTGCAGCCTGCCGCTGGAACCCGGCAAATGCCGTTCCGTTATACGCAAGAATAATTTTGTAAAGTGCTGTACCCATCCGGTGTCATATGTCCGGGTGGATTAATCTTCAACCAGTTCTATGACTGCCATCTCAGCGCCATCGCTTCGGCGAGGCCCCAGCTTTAAAATCCGGGTATAGCCGCCGTTCCGGCTGACATAGCGCGGTCCAATATCATCAAATAATTTCTGAACAACCGGGCGGCTTCCGTTGCCTAATTCCGCTGACGCTTTACGCCGGGCGTTAATACCGATTATTTCATCTGCATTTTGAGAGTTGCGCGCCAGGGTAATTAATTTCTCTGCATGTGGCTGAATCGATTTTGCCTTGGGCAGCGTGGTCTTGATGCGCTCGTGCTCGAAAAGCTGCCTGATCATCGTTCGCCGCATAGCTGTGCGATGTCCACTGCTGCGATTAAGCCGAAAGCCTTTGACTTTATGTCGCATAATTCTATTTCTCCGTTATTTCTTCCTTTTCGCCTTCGAGGAAGCCTTTCTCAATCATCTTTTCTCTCAATTCAACCAGGCTCTTTTCGCCAAAGTTCCTGATGGAAAGGATCGCATCCTCGCCCTTGTTTAGCAACTCCAGTACGTCCCCAACATGGGTAATCCCGGTGCGCTTGAGTGAGTTAAACACCCGCACCGTCAGGTCAAGGTTTTCAATAGGCATCTCAGCGATTTCGCTGTTGATCTTCGGCGTGGGTTCGCTCTTTACCGGAGGAGTCTCCAGCAATTCTTCGCTGATGCCTGCGATATAACGCAGGTGATCAATCAAAATGCGCGATGATTGACTCATGGCTTCTTCCGGTGCAATGCTCCCATCGGTCCAAATCTCAAACTCAACGCTATCGTAATCCGTGCTCCGCCCAACCCGGGCAGAGCCCACCGTCCAGTTCACTTTACGCACCGGTGAAAAAATCGCATCCAACACCAACTCACCGATGGGCAGGTTCCCGCTACGTTCATTGCCTAGTGAGTACCCCCGTCCCCGTTCTACGGTAATATCGATGTCGAACCTCGCCTGATTGCTGTCAACAGTGAACAGGTAAAGATCAGGGTTGATAATTTCAACCTCAGGAGGACAGATGATATCCGCTGAAGTGACCGTACCCTCGCCGTCGACTTCCAGGCGGAGATGAGATACGTCCAATCCGTACATTTTCATGCGCAACTGTTTAAATTGCAATATCAACTGGATCACATCTTCGCGCACACCTTCAATATCGCTGAATTCGTGCGCAACATCGGTGATGCGGATGGATGTAACCGCAACGCCCTCCAGCGATGACAGGAGGACACGACGCAAAGCGTTGCCGATCGTCGCTCCAAAGCCACGTTCTAACGGACTGATTAAGAATTTGCCATAATTACGAGCTTCAGCGATCCGTTCAACTTTTGGTTTTACCATACTCATTATTCCAGTCACCTCGTTCCCCTTATCCGTGCATCCTGTGCACTACCATTTCCAGCGCTACCGTGAGTAATACTCAACAATCAGCTGTTCATTCAAATTGCCGTCAATTTCAGCCCGTTCAGGCAGACGGATGACCCGGCCAGAGAGATTTTCCAGATTCGCCTCAATCCAAACAGGCGGGATGCGAACCGGATCTGACTGGCGCAATACTTTAAAAAATTCGGTTTGTTTGGAAGCCTCCCGAACAGCAAACCTGTCTCCTGGTTTAATGTTCGTGGATGGGATGTTGTTTCGGCGGTCATTAAGTAGAAAATGACCGTGGTTGATCATTTGACGCGCCTGGCTGCGGCTCTCTGCAAAACCTGCTCGAAAGACAATATTGTCAAAACGGGTCTCTAAAATTTGAAGCAGGTTCAATCCCGTCAGGCCAGGACGGCGGCGGGCTTCACTGAAATTGCGCCTGAATTGTCGTTCAAGCACACCATAAATGCGTTTTCCCTTTTGCTTGGCGCGTAATTGTCTCGAGTAGTCCGATTGACGGCCTGCACGACCGCTCATACGGCCATGTTCTCCCGGGGGATACGCTCGTCGTTCCATCGCGCACTGGGGCGAAAAGCAACGTTCTCCTTTTAAGAATAATTTCTCGCCTTCTCGCCGGCATAATTTGCATGCCGGTCCTGTATATCTTGCCATTGATTCCTCTCTTTTTAATAAATCTTACTCAGGCGCGGCGTCTTTTGGGCGGACGGCAGCCGTTGTGGGGAACCGGTGTCACATCTTCAATCGATCGGACAGTGACTCCCAGGCTCTGCACGGCACGAATGGCAGCCTCACGGCCCGGCCCTGGACCCTTGACAATCAGGTCAACTTCCTGGATGCCAAAACCCTGCGCAGTTTTAATCACCTGTTCTGTTGCCAGGCGTGCAGCAAACGGCGTACTTTTTCGTGAACCTTTAAAGCCCGCCGACCCAGCACTGCCCCAACACACCGTATTTCCAATTTGATCGGTTACCGTGATAATCGTGTTGTTAAAGGTTGCATGCACATGCACCTGTGCCGACGACATCTGGCGCTTAATTTTGCGCGCTCCAGTTACTCGCCGCGATCGTTGTGGTTTTTTTGCCATTTTACCTCACTCAATCAATCTTGATGGCCAACGCAAAGCCTGTCTTGCCGCGGGGGAAAAGAAGGAAGGAAAACCCCAAACAGGCCAGCAGATCAGCCGATTCAAACTCATCTTACTTCTTGCCAACGCCTCTGCGGCGGCCGCGTCCAGCAACCGTTTTCTTAGGGCCCTTGCGGGTGCGGGCATTGGTCTTCGTGCGCTGCCCATGAACGGGCAAACCGCGCCGGTGGCGCTGGCCACGGTAAGAGCCGATGTCCATCAAACGCTTGATATTCATCTGCACCTGACGGCGCAAATCACCCTCGACCGTGTAATTTCCAGCGATATATTCACGCATTTTGAAAACATCAGCTTCCGACAGGTCCTTAACACGAATGTCAGGATTAACACCGGTTGCTTCAAGAATTTCATTTGCCCGGGTTGGTCCAATTCCATAAATATACCTCAGACCAATTTCAATGCGTTTTTCGCGGGGGAGGTCAACACCTTCAATACGTGCCATTGTCTATTTCCTTATCCTTGTCGTTGTTTATGTTTCGGGTTTTCACAAATCACATACAAACGACCACTGCGCTTTACAATTTTGCATTTTGCACAACGCTTCTTAATTGATGCTGATACTTTCATGTTCATACTCCTTCTAACTTGCTGCAAACCGCTAATTATACTTTCTATCGAGTCGTTCGTCTAGTTTTCACTCAAAAGCGTCAAAATCATCGGTCCATCCGCAGTGACCGCAACCGTATGTTCAAAATGCGCAGTTAGCGATCCGTCCGCTGAGGCAACCGTCCATTGGTCAGCTTTGACCACTGTATCCGGTGTTCCGACCAGCACCATGGGTTCAAGCGCAATCGTCATACCTTCACGCAGACGGACTCCCCGACCTGGTTTTCCATAATTGGGTACCTGGGGTCCTTCGTGCATTTTTCTTCCCACGCCGTGCCCGGTATACATCCGGGTAACATGGTAACCCTGGTTTTCAACATAGGTTTGCACCGCAAAACCGATATCGCCGATGGTGTTATTCGTCACCAGATTTGCGATGGCCAGCTTGAGCGCATGTTCAGTTGCCTTGATTAACCTCTTTGCATCCGGGCTGACTTCACCCACTCCAACAGTAACGGCCATGTCGCCGACAAATCCCTGGTAAACCGTGCCGCAATCGATGCTGACAATATCGCCTTCCTCAAGTTTCCGATCGCCCGGAATGCCATGCACCAGTTCTTCATTCACACTGGTGCAAATGCTGGCGGGATAGGGATATGGCCCGGGATAATTCTTGAACGGCGAATAAACACCGTATTGCCGATGAACCGCCTCGAAGGCGGCATTCAATTCTGCCGTGGTCACCCCGGGTTCAATCAGGCTGACCGCAGCCTGAAGCGCTTCCGCGTTAATGCGCCCTGCCTCGCGCATGATCTCGATCTCCTGCGGGGTTTTAATATTAATTGATTGCTCCCAGGATATCATCTCACGCCTCCTTAACAGCTTTCATCAGGTCTTCGGTTACACAATCAATCGCTTGTGTGCCATCGATTTCAACCAATAAGCCTTTTTTAAGAAAATAATCAATTAAAGGGGCAGTCTGCTCTCGATAGATCTCGATCCTATGGCGAACCGTCTCCGGCTTGTCATCATCACGCTGGTAAAGCTCAGAGCCATCAACATCATCGATCCATTTTTCAGCCGGCGGGTTATGAAGTGCATGGTAAACTCGTCCAGAAGTGCTCATCCAGCGTCCGCTCAGGCGCTCAACCAGAACATCGTCCGGTACCGCAATCAATGTGGCGATCTTTACACCCACGCCGAACTGTACTAGAAGGTCTTGCAGCGCTTCTGCCTGAGCAGGCGTGCGCGGGAAACCATCCAATACTGCGCCCGGTGCACAATCTGGCTGTGCCAATCGCTCTTCCACCATCTTAATCGTCACATCATCCGGCACGAGCTCGCCTTTACTCATAAAACTTTGCGCCAGACGGCCTAATACAGTCTCATTTTTTAAGTGTTCCCGAAACAGGTCACCGGTTGAGATGTGAACCAGGCCCAGCGCCTGGGCAAGCCTCTTTGCCTGGGTGCCTTTGCCGGCACCTGGTGGGCCCAAAAGGACGATGAATAACGGCGTTTTCACGAGAACAGTCCTGCCTAACTGATCAAACGGTCATCGTAGCCGTGCGACTTCAGGTCAGATTCAATAATCGAGAACGTATCTCTCACCACGCCTACCACAATCAACAAGCCAGAGGATGACACCAGGAAGATCTGCGTCGTTTGTAGATCCGACGGCAACAATAAGCCCAGGGCAAAGGGCAGTGCTGCCACCACGCCGAGAAACAATGCCCCCGGCAGGGTGATCCTGCGTTGCACCTTGGTCAGGTAACGCTGGGTTGGAGCACCGCGCGCTACCCCCGGGATCTGTGCGCCTTGCTTTTTCAGGTTTTCACCATAATTCTGTTGTGCGAACAAAATGTCAGTATAGAAAAAGGTGAACAATACCACCATGACAAAGAACAAAATCGGGTAGATAACCCCTTGACCCCCGAGAACATTTTGGATGCCAAGGGCAAGATTCTGAACCCATTTTGTTTTAGAATTGACGAAAAAGCTGGCCAAAATCGTCGGAAAGGTCATGAGCGATTGCGCAAAGATAATCGGGATCATGCCTGCCATGTTGACCATTAAAGGTACCGTGCTCTTTACAGGCATGGACATCCTGCTGCCCACCCGGCGCCCGGGGAACATCACCGGCACGTGCCGGCGACCTTCCTGCACATAGACGATCGCATAAATCGTCACCACCAGCAACGCCACCACGATGAAAATCAACCACCACCACGTCGGGTCTGTGATTAACGCGACCAGGTTCCTCGGCAAACTCGAGACGATGCCCGAAAAAATGATCAGCGAAAGACCCTGACCCCGGATACCGAACTCAGAGATCAATTCGCCCAGCCAAACGCCAAACATGGTGCCCGCGATCATCGAAAGTAGCGTTGCCAGCGTGGGAATCAGCACATCGCCCGAAAAGCCAAACCGGGCAGCAACACTCTGGCCGAGGATCGCATTAAAAATATTGATCTGACCAATGGCAGAAAGGACTGCCATGGGGATGGTCAGGATCATGGTCCATTTTTCCATCCAGGCACGCCCCTCGCGCGGATCATCTTGCATTTTTTTCTCAAGCGCTGGGATGATCGGGATTAACAATTGGAGAATAATTTGAGCGGTAATGTACGGGTACACGCCCATTGCCAAAACCGAAAAGTTCGATACAGCGCCGCCGGAAAGCATGTCCAGCAGGTTGATCAAACCGCCCGCTGCTCCGCTGGTTTGCGTGAGCTGCGACACCAGCTCCCGGTTAATGCCAGGCACCGGTACATTTGAGGCGAACCGGTAGATCGCCAGCAGTGCCAGCGAAATTAGAAGTTTTCGCCGAATATCCTTTGATTTCCAAAGATAGCGCCAAGCTGACCGTTTCATAATCAGGTCTCCTTTAACAATCTGGGGCTAATAGTTACGCCTGGATCAAAACTACACTGCCGCCCGCGCTTTCGATTTTATCCTTTGCGCTGGCAGAAATTTTGTGAGCCTTAACAGTCAGGGCGACAGAAACTTCACCGCGCCCCAAAATCTTTACGGGGGTTCTAAGATCGTTAATAATGCCCGATTTCAGCAAGATCTCGGGTGTGATCTCCGTGTCGGCTGGAAAATCGCTCAGTTTTTCCAGGTTCACTTCTGCATAGCGCACACGATTGATCGAGCGAAAACCCACACCGCGCATAAATGGCAACTTCCTGAAGTAAGGAAGGTTACCGCCCTGATGATACAGGCGGACGCCGCCGCTGGTGCGCGATTTCTGGCCTTTCCTACCGCGACCACTGCTATTTCCATAGCCGGAACCCGTTCCACGGCCCTTCCGTTTGCGGTCTTTGTGCGCGCCCTCATTTGGTTTTAAATCATGTAATTTCATAATAACAGTTCCTTACGCTTCTTGAACAACAACCAGGTGCGACACCTTGTCAAGCATGCCTCGTAAGACAACACTGTCCTCGTGGGTCACAGTTTGGTTGAGCCTCTTCAGACCCAAAACCCGCAAAGTTGCCTTCTGCCGTTTTGTGTAGCCAATCGGGCTTTTTACCAGGGTGATTTCCAGTTGGGTTTGTTTTTTTCTGACCATTATTAATCTCGCTCCCAAAAGGGTCTTGTTCGTTCTACAGGTAAACCACGGTAAGCGGCCTGCTCCTTAGGGGATTTCAGTTGGTCCAACGCGTTGAAAGTGGCACGTACCACATTCAAAATATTACTGCTCCCCAGCGACTTGGTTAAAATATTGTGCACACCCAGTGCTTCCAGAACAGCACGCACACCACCGCCAGCAATCACACCGGTTCCAGGAGCGGCAGGCTTCAACAGAACGCGTGCACCGCTTTGCTTGCCAATCACCTGGTGAGAAATCGATGTTCCACTCAGGTTGATCCGGCGCATATCCTTACGGGCACGTTCGTTAGCCTTGCGAATGGCTTCGGGAACGGCATTGGCCTTTCCAATGCCCATACCGACACTGCCTGCATTATCTCCGATCACCATCACCACTCGGAAAGAAAACCGACGTCCACCTTTGACAACTTTTGCTACGCGCGAAATATCAATCACGCGCTCATCATACATACTTTCGGTTTGGTAGTCCGACATATACGCCTCTTTCTTAGAACTCCAGGCCGCCTTCGCGGGCAGCTTCGGCCAAAGCTTTCACACGGCCGATGTATTTATATCCACCACGATCAAAAACAACCTGCTTAATGCCAATTTTCTGCGCGCGAGCAGCAATGGCCTGACCCACTTTTTTCGCCTGCTCTATGTTTGTCAGATCGGTCATTTCTGAGCGTAACTCCTGGTCAATGCTCGATGCACTGGCCAGTGTGTGACCGCGAAAATCGTCGATCACCTGCACATAGATTTCTTTCGAGCTGCGAAACACATTCATTCTCGGTCGCTCAGGGCTGCCGAAAATTTTCTTCCGTACGCGAAAGTGACGGCGTAATCGAGCTTCATTTCGTGTTTTTCTTGCCATAATATCTCACCTTCATTTTTTATGAGGTCTTACCAGCTTTACCAGCTTTACGGCGAACTCGTTCACCCTGATAGCGAATGCCTTTACCTTTATAGGGTTCGGTGGGTCGCACTTTGCGGATATTTGCAGCTACCTGGCCGACAACTTGCTTGTCATAGCCGGAAACTTTAATCTGACGCGCCCGGGTATCCACCTCGAAACTGACGCCCTCGGGTGGCTCCACGACCACAGAATGAGAATAACCCACATTCAAAACCAGATTATCGCCACTCATTTCAGCCCGATAGCCGACACCTTCGATCAGAAGAATGCGCTCAAAGCCCTGGCTGACGCCAACCACCATGTTGTTAAGTACTGCACGGCTGGTACCGTGCAAAGAGCGGTGGGTGGGTTGATCGCTGGGACGTTCGACAACAATGATCCCATCTTCTTTTTTAATGACAATATCCGGCGAAAAAGTCCACTCCAGTTCGCCCTTCGGGCCTTTGACGTTCACATAAGAGCCATTAATTTTAACTTCAACGCCTGCCGGCACCTCAATTGGTAATCGTCCTATTCGAGACACAGCTCGTACCTCCTCTAGCGCCAGGCGCTACCATACTTTACACAAAACCTCGCCGCCAACGCCCATTTTGCGCGCCCGGCGGTCGGTCATCACACCCTTCGGTGTGGATAAGATCGCGATGCCGATCCCCGAAAGTACCCAGGGGATATCCGTCGACCGGGTGTAAATACGACGTCCAGGTCGGCTAACGCGCTCAAGGCCGGAAATCAACGGGCGTCGATTGCGTCGTTCGTCGATATATTTCAACTGGAGCCTCAACACCTTCTGGTGAGGCTTGTTCCCTCCAACCTCCTGGAAACCCTCAATAAAGCCCTCTTCCAATAAAATCTGGGCAATTTCAACCTTGATCTTTGAACTGGGCATACTCACCAATGTCCCGTTGTTGATCGCAACATTACGGATCCGGGTCAGCATATCTGCAATTGGATCTGAAAAACTCATCGATACTTCCTCCGCCGATCTACCACGATGATTTGGTCACACCAGGAATTTTCCCTTGTAGGGCTAATTCCCGAAAACAAATACGGCATAAACCAAACTTACGAATATAACCTCTGGGTCGCCCACAGCGCCTGCAGCGGTTCACGGCCTGATTAGAATATTTTCGCCGCGTCTCGCGATACATCATACACTTTTTAGCCATACTATCCTTTCCTGAACGGCATCCCGATTTTGGTTAATAACGCTCGAGCCTGATCATCAGTCTCTGCCGTGGTCACAATACTGACTTCCATGCCTCGCAATATCCCTACGTCATCATAGTTGATCTCGGGGAAGATCAGTTGTTCGTCGACCCCCAGGGTGTAGTTCCCACGACCATCAAAAGCATCAGCGGAGATCCCGCGAAAGTCGCGTACACGGGGAAGAGCGACATTGACCAGACGATCCAAAAAAGCCCACATTCGGTCGCCACGCAGGGTCACCTTTGCGCCGATCGTTCGACCTTCACGCAACTTGAAGTTCGCAATTGATTTCTTCGCCTTGGTAACAACCGGATGCTGGCCTGAAATCGTCGTCAGATCCCGCACAACTTCGTCCAGGGCTTTGAGGTTATCCAGGGCATCGCCAACGCCAACATTGATCACGATTTTTGTAATCGTGGGGATTTCCATGATATTACCGATGGACAACTCCTCTTGCAGGGCTGGAGCGATTTCTTCCTTATAAATTTCTTTTAGTCTATTCATAACTTACTCCAAAGACCTTCTTATTTATCAATCGGTGTACCGGTGCGGGCTGAAACACGGATCACTTTCCCATCTTTTCGCTGAATGCGAACACGGGTACCCTTACCATCCTTAGGATCAACCAGCATCACATTGGAAATATGAATCGGTGCTTCAAACTCAATTTTGGCAGCAGGGATGGTCTTACCCCGTGATTGGGTTTGCGCTTGATGCTTGATCCGCAGGTTAACACCGTGGACAACTACACGCCCTTGTTCCGGAATCACCCGAATCACCTCACCGGTCTTACCTTTATCTTTGCCGCTGATTACGATCACGCGGTCGCCTTTTCGTATCTTCACTTTCATTCTTACACTCCTGTCAACATGGCTAAAGCACTTCCGGTGCCAGTGAGACAATTTTCATAAATCCTTTTTCTCGAAGCTCACGTGATACCGGGCCAAAGATACGAGTTCCGCGCGGGTTAACACCGTCAGCATCGAGGATAACCACAGCATTATCGTCGAAACGAATGCTGGAGCCATCGGTCCGCCGCCATTCCTTCGATGCGCGAACAATCACAGCTTTGACAATTTCACTTTTTTTAACCGTTGAATGCGGTGCAGCGGATTTAATCGTTCCAACAACAATGTCTCCGACATACCCGTAGCGCTGGCGCGAACCGCCGGTGATATGAATCACCAAAATCTCCTTCGCACCAGTGTTATCGGCAACTTTTAATCGCGTTTCCTTTTGAATCATGGGTCAGACTCCCAATTCTTCCACGGAATCGTCTTCAGAGCGTTCCTCAATCCACAAAATCTTCTCCACAACCCAGCGCTTGGTGCGGGAAATGGGTTTGCTTTCCACAATTCTGACACGGTCACCAAGGCTGGCGCCCAACTCGTCATGTGCCTTATAGGATTTTGCAGTGCGAACAACTTTATGATACAGGGGATGCCGATAGACGCGCACGACCTCAACAACGGCGGTCTTTTGCATCTTGTCGCTGACCACAGTCCCAGTCAATCGACGTCGCTTGTTCATGCTTCACTCTCCTCGGCCATCTCAGCCAACTGTTTTTCTCTTAAGATGGTTTCCATCCGGGCAATACCCCGGCGAACGAACCGAATTCGACTGGTGTCTGTCAACTGGCCGGTGATCGTTTGAAACCTGAGATTCAGTAATTCGTGACGGGCATCCATCAACGCTTCCTCAATTTGAGGGATCCCCATTTTTCGAATTTCTTCTGCTTTCATAATTACGCCTCTCCTGCCACATCACGTGAGACGATTTTGGTTCTCACTGCTAACTTATATTTCGCCCGGGTCAGGGCTCGCTGAGCTGTGCTGGGATCCGTGCCACCAATTTCAAACATGATCCGGCCGGGTTTCACCACAGCCACCCAATGGTCAACAGGGGCTTTCCCCTTGCCCATCCGGGTCTCAGCAGCACGCTTGGTGTAGGGTTTGTCAGGAAAGATCCGGATCCAAACCTTGCCGCGCCGCTTCATCGCATGCACGATCGCCCGACGAGCCGCTTCAATCTGCCGAGCACTGATATAACCCGGTTCCAAAGCTTGCAGTCCAAAATCTCCGAAGGACACATCAGAGCCGCGATAAGCCTTGCCCTTCATTCGGCCGCGCATTTGTTTGCGGTACTTAACTCGTTTTGGCATTAACATAATGACTACCTCGCTATTTGCCGGATAAATAACCGGCAACGATTTTACTCGCTGATATAAACGCCTTCAGTGGTTTCAGTCTCTTCTTCCGCTTCGGGCATAATTTCACCTTTATAAATCCAAACTTTGATTCCCAACTGACCAAAGGTTGTCAATGCTTCCGTCTGGGCATAATCGATATCAGCACGCAAAGTCTGCAAAGGCACACGCCCCTCACGCAACCAGACGCTGCGAGACATTTCTGCGCCTCCCAAACGACCTGATACCATCACCTTAACACCTTCAGCACCAGCTTGCATACCCTGCTGAATCGCCCGCTGCATGGCTCTGCGATAACTGATCCGTTTTACCAGCTGATCGGCAATATTTTCTGCTACCAGGCGGGCATCCAGGTTGGCAAATTTGATCTCTTTGACTTCCAGGTCAATCTTCTTGCCCGTCAGTTCTTCCAAATTGGAGCGAAGTTTATTAACATTTTCACCTCTGCGACCGATCAGAATCCCCGGTTTTGCGGTGTGAATAAAGAGCTTGATCTTTCCGGGAAAGCGTTCGATTTCAATCGCAGAAACACTGGCGCGATCATTGGTTTCTCGAATTGTCTTCCGGATAGCAAGATCCTCATGCAGTTGGTCCTGGAACTCCTTACCATCTGCAAACCAGCGGGCTAACCAAGGCTTGTTTATTTTCAGCCGAAATCCAATCGGATGTATTTTACGACCCATATTTACTCCTGGTTCCTGTTACTGACACAATCTTCAAACATGCTGTCACTCAACCTCTCTCAGAACAACCGTGATATGCGAACGCCGCCGCAGTATCGGTTTAAACCGGCCGCGAGCGCCAAATCGACGCCATTTGCGCGTCGGCGCTTCATCGGCAAAGATCTGATAAATATAAAGATCATTGCGTGATACGCCAAAATTTTCTTCTGCATTGGCGATTGCTGACCAGAGCAATTTCTGAACGGGTACTGCAGCCTTTTTTGGCGTGAAGGTTAAGATGTCCAATGCTTCCAACACATGTTGTCCGCGTATGAGATCAATCACAAGCCGCGCCTTTTGAGCCGATGTGTTTAGATTGCTCAATTTCGCTCGAATATCTGTAGGCATAACGTCTTATCCTTACTTTCTCTTACCACCGCGGCGATCAGATTTACTGGCGACAACATGGCCCCGGTAGAATCGCGTAGGCGCAAATTCACCCAGGCGATGACCGACCATATTTTCTGTGATGTAAATCGGCACATGGCGGCGTCCGTCATGAACAGCGATGGTATGCCCCACCATTTGGGGGAAAATCGTGCTGGCACGACTCCAGGTCCGAAGGACCTTTTTCTCGCTTTTTTCGTTCATGTCTTCAATTCTTTTCAATAATTTCGGGTCTACAAAGGGCCCTTTTTTCAGCGATCGCGACATAGTTTCGTCCTCTTCTTCGCTACAATAATCGGTTACTTACGACGCCGCTTCGCTTTGGAGCGATGGCGAACAATATATTTATTGGTACGTTTATTTTTCCGAGTTTTCTTACCCAGGGTGGGTTGACCCCAGGGGGTCTTTGGCCCGGGCATACCAATCGGTGAACGGCCTTCACCACCTCCATGAGGATGGTCGCGCGGGGACATGGCAGAACCCCGTACAGCCGGACGCCAGCCCATCAGGCGCCTTCGTCCAGCCTTACCCAGCTTGATATTCCCGTGCTCGATATTGCCAACCTGGCCAATCGTCGCCCGGCAATTTTGCAACACCAGCCTGACCTCACCCGAGGGGAGGCGCACCTGTGCATAACGGCCTTCCTTGGCCAGCAATTGCGCTGATGTCCCCGCCGAGCGAACCATCTGGCCGCCCTTGCCCGGTTGCAATTCGATATTATGAATGGTTGTGCCCGTGGGGATGCTCGAGAGGGGCATACTGTTTCCAGGGCGGATATCCGTCACTTCACTGGAAACAATCCTGTCACCCACCTTCAAGCCAACCGGCGCAATAATATAGCGTTTTTCGCCATCAACATAGTGCAGTAAGGCTAATCGCGCCGAGCGGTTAGGATCATATTCAATCGCTGCCACCTTGGCTGGAATATCAAGCTTGTCCCGTTTAAAATCCACCAAACGGATGAAGCGCTTGTGCCCACCGCCGCGGTGACGGACCGTGATGCGGCCGTACATGTTGCGACCCGAACGTTTTTTCAATGGAACAATTAACGAGCGTTCCGGCTTGGTTTTGGTAATCTCTTCAAAGGTGTAGCCCGTCTTATGTCGAGTACCAGGTGATGTCGGTTTATAAATTTTTACTGCCATTACTCAACCCCTTCAAAAATCGGGATGCGCTCGCCTTCTGACAGGGTCACAATCGCTTTTTTATAAGCACCGGAGCGGGTCCGCATTTGACGATTGCGCATATTACGTGATTGTTTAGCGGGTACCATCATTGTGTTGACACGATCCACTTTCACATCGAAAATCGTCTCAATCGCTTCCCGGATAGCGGTTTTGGTCGCACGTTTGTCGACCTCAAACACATACTGGTTGTGATATGAAGACAGATAGTTCGATTTTTCAGTGACAATCGGTCGACGAATGATTTCAAATACAGTTTTCTTCATGATACATTCCTACCTATCCGAGATAACCTGTGATAACATCCAGCGCTGCCATCGGGATCACAACCTGTTTCGATCCCAGCAGGTCACGGATGTTTAGATAATTGGCCATCAGCAGTTTGACATTTGTCAGGTTTGCGCCCGCGCGTTTAACATCCACATATTCCGGGCCGTTTGACGGGATCAGCAGCAAAACCGTCTCATCGCCGGCGATGGTGCGCAACGCTTCCGCCATGGTCCTGGTTTTTATTTCCTCAAGCTTCAACTCATCCACCAGGATGATCTCTCCCTCGGACGCTTTGACGGATAAGGCAGACCGCAGGGCTGCCCTGCGCATCTTCTTTGGCATCGCCTTCTCATAGGAGCGCGGTTTGGGCGTGAAGATTCCACCGCCGCCCACCCATTGTGCCGCATTAACCGAACCATGCCGTGCACGACCGGTACCTTTCTGGCGCCAGGGCTTCCTGCCGCCACCCGCGACCTCGCTACGACCCTTAGTCGCATGCGTGCCCAGGCGCTTGTTGGCCATTTGCCTGACATATGCCTGATGCATTAGATCAACTTTAATTGGGGCTTCAAAAATCGACGGCGGCAACTCTGCTGTGCCGACTTTCTTTCCCTTCATGTTGACAACATCAACTTTCATGATTACTCAACTCCATAACTGGTTATCGCCCAGGCGGGCGTCTAATGTTTCCGGGCAGCTTTGATCACGACCATTCCGCCCTTCGGGCCGGGCACAGAACCATCAACTGCGATCAGGTTGCGTTCAGGGTCAACCAGCACCACGCGCACATTCGATGAGGTCACCCGTTCATTGCCCATGCGTCCAGGATTCTTCTTACCTTTAAAGATACGCCCTGGCGTAGTGCCAGCGCCCATTGACCCGGGTGCCCGTTGACGGTCCGATTGACCGTGGGTTTTCGGCCCACCGCCAAAGCCGTGGCGCCTGACTACACCCGCAAATCCGCGTCCCTTGCTGGTCCCAACGACATCAACTCGCTCGCCGGTTTCAAAAACCTCAACACTCAACCTGTCGCCTTCTGCAACATTGGGTGATTTTGTTCTAAATTCTCGTAATATCCGCAATGGGGGTAAGGTGTTACGCTCGAGGTGCCCTAACTGTCCCCGTGTTAACCGATTGGGTTTAACCTCTTCAAAACCGAGTTGGACTGAGGAATAACCGTCATTATCCTTGGTTTTGATCTGGGTCACATAACAAGGCCCAGCCTCGATGACAGTTACGGGTTGTGCAATCCCGTTGTCGTCGAAAATCTGGGTCATTCCGACTTTTCGTCCAATTAGCCCTTTAAACATATGCCTTATTCTCCTGTAAAAGATATTTGACGAGACTGTTAGCCTGGGCAAGGCTGCATCATCTCCGAACGCAGCACAGTCAACGTTTCTCCCGCGACCAACCATTTTTTGTCTGGACTACGGCAAGAAAGGCTCTTATGCTACCTCAACAGTCTGGCTTTTAAGCCAAAACCCAACTATTCTACCACAGCCTGGCAAATATGCCAAGCACTTTTTGTTATTGATTCCCTGCTAAAGGAGGTGTCTTTGCCGATGGATTTTTTCGTACGATCAGCCGGCTGCTCGAACCCGTTTGCAGGCAACCCTTTAATCTAAGCTAAATTTTGATTTCAATATCGACGCCAGCCGGCAAATTCAGGCGCATCAACATGTCAATCGTTTTTGAATCGGGATCCAGCACATCAATCAAGCGATTATGCGTGCGAATCTCAAAGTGCTCCTGAGAATCTTTATCGACAAAAGGTGAGCGGGTCACGGTGAAACGTTCGATCTTGGTCGGTAAAGGTACCGGCCCCACGACCTGCGCTCCACTGCGCTCCGCGGTCTCCACGATTCGTTTTGCAGACTGATCGATTACACGATGATCATATGCCTTAAGGCGAATTCGAATCTTTTGTTTAGCCATATTACTTGCTACTCCTAAATCAGTATCATTTCAGATAGTTATAATCCAACAACTTTTTTCATCACCGCCTCTGAAACCGGCGCATAGCGTTCAAATTCCATGGTGAACACGCCGCGCCCTCTGGTTGCAGAGCGTAACTCGGTGGCATATCCGAACATTTCTGCCAGTGGCACCTCCGCATGAATCGCCTGAGCATTCCCCTGGCGGAGATCCATGCCAAGAACATTGCCATGCCTTAAATTGATGTGAGCCAACACATCACCGGTATGCGCTTCAGGCACGACAACCTCAACCTTCATGATCGGTTCAAGCAAAATGGGCTTGCCCTGGTTTACACCTTGCCGAAAAGCGAAAATTCCCGCCATGCGAAAAGCGAGTTCGCTTGAATCAACCTCGTGAAAAGAGCCATCGAGCAAAGTGACCTTTAAGTCCGTCATCGGGTAACCCGCAAGGACGCCGCTTTCTGCGGCTTCGATAATGCCTTTTTCAACCGCCGGGATGAATTCCCTGGGGATTGCACCTCCAGTAACTCGATCCTCAAACACAACGCCCGCCCCGCTTTCCAGTGGATCGAGCCGCAGCACAACATGGGCAAACTGACCGTGCCCGCCAGTTTGTTTGACAAACCGATATTCAACTTCAGGTACCGACCGCGTAATGGTCTCGTTATAAGCCACCCGCGGGTTGCCTACATTGGCCTGGACCTTGAACTCCCGCAGCATACGATCAACGAGAATTTCAAGATGGAGCTCTCCCATCCCAGAAATAATCATCTGCCCGGTTTCCTTATCCTGACGGATGCTGAAAGTGGGGTCTTCTTCGGCTAACTTCTGAAGCGCAATGCCCATCCGATCCTGATCCGCTGCCGTCTTGGGTTCAATCGCCACAGAAATCACCGGGTGGGGAAAAGAAATCGCTTCAAGAAGAACCTGTTTTGAAGGATCGCACAGCGTATCACCCGTGAAGCTTTGTTTTAAGCCCAAAATAGCGCCGATATCACCTGCCCTCAGTTCATCCATATCCTCACGGTGATCGGCATACATGCGCAACAAGCGTGCCACACGTTCCCTTTTGCCCTGGGTTGCGTTCAAATAAGTGTCACCCTTTTTGATCTTGCCCGAATAAACGCGAACATAGGCCAATCGCCCGACATAGCTATCCGTGACGATTTTAAACACCATGGCCGTCATGGGGGCGGCATCATCGGGTGGACAGGTGATAACATCGCCTGTTTTTGCGTGGATCCCGGTCACATCAGGAACATCCAGGGGGGAGGGCAGGTAATCGACAACGGCATCCAGCAGAGGTTGCACACCCTTATTGCGCAACGACGAGCCGCAAAACACCGGCGTGACCTTGTTTTGCAGCACACCTTTACGCAGCGCCATTTTCAATTCCGTCAGGGTGAGCATCTCGCCTTCGAGGTATTTCATCATCACCTCGTCATCCAATTCAGCAATTTGCTCCACCAATACCGCACGTTGCTCTTCAACAGTAGTCAGCAGTTCTGCTGGAATTTCTCCCTCACGCGGCTGACTGCCCAGTTCACCTTCGAAGTAAATAGCCCGTTCCGTCAACAGGTCGACCACACCACAAAAGGATTCCTCAACCCCGATGGGCACTTGCATGGCCAGGGGGTTAGCACCCAGTTGCGCTTTTATCGATTCAAGGGTGTGAGAATAAGACGCACCGACCCGATCCATCTTGTTGGCAAAACAAATGCGGGGCACAGCGTAGCGATTGGCCTGTCGCCAGACGGTCTCGCTCTGCGGTTCAACACCCTGAACCGCATCAAAGACGACGATACCGCCATCCAGAACGCGTAACGAGCGCTGGACTTCAGCCGTGAAGTCAATATGGCCCGGAGTGTCGATAATATTGATCTTGTGGTCTTTCCAGAATGTGGTCACCGCCGCAGACATGATTGTGATACCGCGTTCACGCTCCTGCGCCATCCAATCAGTGACCGTAGTTCCTTCATCAATATTGCCCAGGCGATAAGTGCGCCCGGTATAGAAAAGAATCCGCTCAGTCGTTGTGGTTTTACCCGCGTCGATATGCGCAATAATCCCAATATTGCGATAACGTTCAAGCGGAAATTCTTGCGCAGTCATTTCTGATAACCTAACCCGATCGGCTTTACTGGCAAATCCTAAACACGGAAATGGGAGAATGCGCGGTTAGCTTCAGCCATGCGGTGCATCTCCTCACGGCGGCGGAATGCAGCGCCGGTATTGGTTGAAGCATCCATCAACTCATTGGCTAACTTTTCGCCAAAGGATTTCCCCGGTCTCAGACGGGAAGCGGTGATGATCCAGCGCATGGCCAGGGTTTTTCGCCGGATGGGATCAACTTCCAACGGCACCTGGTAAGTAGCGCCACCCACACGGCGTGGACGTACTTCCATCAGGGGGGAAACATTCTTCAGCGCAGCATCAAAGGTCTCAACGGGATCCTTGCCGGTGCGTGTTTCAATGATCGCAAGTGCATCGTACATCAAATTGGCAGCAGTACTCTTTTTACCCTTGAGCATGATCCGGTTGATCATCTCCTGAACATCAGTACTACCGTACTTAATATCCGGTGAAACCTCTCGCTTTTCTGGTTTATATCTACGCGCCATACTAACTCCTTACTTAAAAATAATTAAAATAGGGCAAAACATCTCACAATCCCTGAAGAGACCGATTTAAATGCTTCGCCCTACGTTAAATCGTGTTCGATCCTGGCTACTTGGGCTTTTTTGCACCATATTTTGAGCGACCCTGGGCGCGGTCCTCAACGCCAGTCGAATCCAACGTACCTCGGACGACATGGTAGCGTACACCGGATAAGTCCTTGACACGGCCACCGCGCACAAGCACCACCGAGTGCTCCTGCAATTGGTGACCTTCGCCAGGGATGTAAGCAGTGACTTCCATGTGATTTGTCAGACGTACACGGGCGATCTTCCGCAGAGCAGAGTTCGGTTTCTTAGGGGGCATGGTCCGTACAATCGTGCAGACCCCGCGTTTTTGCGGTGCACCCTTTAGCTGTCGAATACGTCTTTGTTTTTGCGAATTATACGTATATTGCAGCGCAGGCGCCTTGCTCTTATTCTGCTTTGTTTTTCGGCCTTTTCGTATCAATTGATTGATCGTTGGCACATTTGCCTCCAAATCTACAGCTAAAAAATTACTATCTCCAATAATGGAGGCCATCATCATCGTTCAAGATGGCCTCACTGCTATCAAATTTTTCCTCCAGGAAGCTGGTCGAAATTATTGGCCCAGCCCGAAGGTAACAAACGATAATCCTACCATGCGCGCCGGTGAGCGTCAAGGTATTTTTAATTTCATGGGACAGGCTCACCGGGCTATCCTTGCCAATCCTGTTCGCAATACCAGAGGGTTTAAAAGCCCTGGCTTCATCATGCATCCTGGCCAATGCTGATCAAACCGGTGCGTGGATTGAAACTCTTGCCTTTTTCCTCATCCTTGCCAAAGGTGATCAACTCACCATTTTCCAACACAGCTTCAATTGAAAGCCCCAAACTTTGCAATTCCTTAACCAGGACCTTGAAAGCAGCCGGGATGCCGGGGTCTTCTATCTTTTTGCCTTTAACAATGGCTTCGTAGGTGCTGTTGCGACCATCAACATCGTCAGATTTTACGGTTAGCATCTCTTGCAAGGTATATGCCGCGCCATAGGCTTCCAGAGCCCAGACTTCCATCTCTCCAAAACGCTGACCGCCGAATTGGGCTTTCCCGCCCAAGGGCTGTTGGGTAACCAGGCTATATGGGCCAGTCGCACGGGCATGCACTTTATCTTCCACAAGATGATGCAGTTTCATTACGGTCATCAGACCAACCGTAACCGGGTTATCGTAATATTCACCCGTCTTGCCATCGCGCAATTTCTGTTTTCCAAGAGTAGGTTTAGGCTTATCGACATCCTGCATCACTTGGCGTGCTTTGTTTCGCACGTCTTCACTCTTAAGCTGTTGGCTGACCTTGACACCGAAAGACTGCATCCACAACCTCAGGCAGGTATCAATTGCACGAGAATCTTGATCGTGCTGCTCATGATCGGGAATAACATCGTCTTCAAAACCGGTAATTTTATCCGGATCGTAGCCCTCGTCACGCAACCATTCGCGCATTGTGGAACGACGAGCGTAATTGGGATCGGACGGGAATTCATAGACCTTATATCCACGATCGCCCAACCAGTCTTCAAGGTACAGCAAGCGCACCTCATCATCGTCTTCGATGGTCTCGGGATCATACTCCTCAAAACCTTTTATCCAGTCCCAGGCTTTCTGCGCGGCGACCTCCCAGGCACGATCGATCATCCACGCACGTGCAAGCTCAGCCTCAATTTCATATTCAGTAGCGCCATCAAATACCGGGGTCACAACTCTGAAACCCAGTCGTTCAGCAGCCCAACCAAGGTGAGTCTCCAGAATTTGACCGAGGTTCATGCGACCAGGTACACTCAACGGGTTCAGGATCACATCGATCGTCCGTCCATTGTCCAGGAACGGCATGTCTTCAACTGGAACAATCATTGAAATCACACCTTTGTTTCCATGACGACCTGCCATTTTATCACCCTCAGTCACCTTGCGACGTTGAGCAACACTGACTCGCACCATGGTCTCCACACCTGCTTTCAGGTCTGAATTTTCCTCGCGGGTGAAAACCTTAACATCAACCACAATGCCATGCTCGCCATGTGGCATTTTCAAGGAGGTGTCCTTCACTTCCCGCGATTTTTCACCAAAGATTGCCTTCAACAACCGCTCTTCGGGTGACAATTCCTTTTCGCCCTTTGGTGTGATCTTGCCCACCAAAATATCTGAGGGGCCAACCTCTGCCCCAATGCGGATAATGCCGTACTCGTCAAGATTGCGGACAGCTTCTTCGCCAACGTTAGGGATATCCCGGGTGATCTCCTCCGGGCCAACCTTAGTGTCTCGTGCTTCAACCTCGTGCTTTTCGATGTGAACCGAAGTATATCGATCTTCCTGAACCAGTCGCTCTGAGAGTAACATTGCATCTTCGAAGTTGCCGCCCTCCCAGGAGACAAAGGCTACCAGCACGTTCTGACCTAATGCCAGGTTGCCGTTAACAGAAGAAGAGGAATCACCAATGATTTCCCCTTTATGAATTCGCTGCCCTTTAATCACTGCTGGATGCTGATCAATACAGGTTGATTGATTGGAGCGTCTGTATTTCTGCAAATTATAGGTGCGGAGGTTGCCATCGCCCTCTCGTACCTGGATCATTCTTCCCGTAACAGAGACGACTTCGCCATCTTCCTCAGCCACCACCAGTTGACCGGAGTCAATCGCTGCATAGGCTTCCATGCCAGTGGAAATAATTGGGATTTCAGGTCGAACCAGTGGTACAGCTTGTGCCTGCATGTTTGAACCCATCAACGCCCGGTTTGCATCATCATGCTCCAGGAAGGGAATCAAAGCGGCGCTCACACCTACAATCTGTTGCGGTGAAACATCAATATAATCAATTTTATCTGGATTAGATAATTGGAAACCGGATTGATGCCGACAGGAAACTCTCCGGGTGAATTCACGATATTCGTTAAGCGGCGCATTCGCCTGGGCAATCGTGTATTTGCTCTCAGCATCTGCAGACAAATAATGATATATATCTGACACGAAAGGCGTCACCAAAATCTCATTCAGGTTAAGTTTAGCCAGTTTTTTTGCCAGCTCTTTGGTAATGCGCTCGCCGCTTTCAGCAATCAGCTCATCTGTCTTCGGGTCCCTGATATCCTCCCTTAATTGGCGATCAACCAGATTATCCGTAGGTTTTAACGCCTTAATCACCTTGCGGTACGGCGTTTCAATAAAGCCATATTCGTTAACCGTGGCATAAGTTGCCATCCTGCCGATCAAACCAATGTTCGGTCCTTCAGGTGTTTCAATAGGACAAATACGACCATAATGCGTATGATGAACGTCGCGCACATCAAAACCCGCACGCTCACGCCTCAAACCGCCCGGTCCCAGGGCGGAAAGTGTGCGCTTATGACGTAACTCTGCCAGGGGGTTGGTCTCTTCCATAAATTGCGAAAGCTGGCTTGAACCAAAGAACTCTCTCAAGGACGCGACAACCGGGCGAATATTCACCAGGCTGGATGGAGAAACCTGCTCCAGACCGCTGGTGGACATGCGTTCTTTGACCACGCGTTCCATCCTGCGCAGACCGACTCGCAATTTATTCTGGATCAGTTCGCCGACCGTCTTCAACCGGCGGTTACCCAGATGGTCAATATCATCGCGTTGTTCTTCCTTGTTGTTGATCAGGATCATTCTTTTCACAATCTGCACAATATCCCATTTTGTGATCGTGCGATGATCGATAGGAATATCCAGCTCCAATTTTTGGTTCAATTTATAACGGCCAACGCGCTCAAGATCGTAGCGACGCTGATCGAACAGCTGTTCTTCTAAAAATACCTTTGCATTCTCCAGCGTGGGTGGATCGCCAGGGCGCAAACGCTTGAAAAATTCGATTAATGCAGCCTGGGCAATGGTTTTCCCGTCAGCTAAATATTCTTCCCAGGAAGGTTCCTGGTTAATTGAAGAAGCAATAAACAAACGCTCAGTGTCTTTATCCACATCTTTAAAAAGCTCGATTAATTCCTCATCCGTGCCATATTTAATCGGACTGTTGTCGTCGCCCATGCCATCATCGACCGCGGCCAGGGCACGCAGGAAGACCGTAATCGGTGTCGTGCGTTTTCGGTTAAACTTGATAATAATGTAATCGTTCTTACGGGTTTCCATCTCAATCCAGGCTCCCCGGTCGGGGATCATCTTGGATGTCGACAGGTGTCGATTCGTCATCCGATCAACCTCGCTCTCAAAGTAAACCCCGGGAGAACGAATCAATTGGTTGACCACCACCCGCTCTGTTCCATTAATGATAAAGGTTCCCTTGGGAGTCATCTCTGGAAAATCGCCCAGGAATAAATCCTGTGTGATCGGTTCCTCTATCTCCTTCCCCTTGAGCAATACCGTGACGTACAGCGGCGAAGCATAAGTCAGATCGCGTTCCAGGCATTCCTCAATTGTCGTTTTAGGATCTTCGTACCAAAACTTCAAACCCCATTCTTCTGTGATCGCATCTTTGCTGGGGAAAAATAATTGCATCCCTTTGTTGTAGGACTCGATGGGGGAAATTTCAGCAAATAAATCATAAAATCCGTTTTCCTTAAGCCGCTTGAAGGAATCGATCTGCACCTGGATTAAGGGAGGTAGGTCCAAACCTACTGGAATATTTTGGTATGATTTGATGGGCAATTCTGCCATTTAGGGCTCCTGATAAGCTATGACGACTGGGGTGTTCCTGAAAATTATCGGTCTTTCCATGTTATTAAATAGATACTGGCGCGCAATTCGCGAATTATCATTCTAGCCAATCGATAATGTAAAGTCAAGCTAAAAAATCAATTTGGTCAAAATAAGGTCTGAGTCCAATTAACACCTGATCTCCCTGGTGGATGTTAATCATCCTTCAATAATCATGTTTTGTAAAGGGGGGCAACCAAAACTCCGCAGTTCATGCTGACTGATCATCAATATACGCAGCAGTTATAATGCTGAGCACGAAGCAATCGTTGGTTTCATCGATTGGTACATTAATAACCGGCTGAGCTGACGGACATGACTGGTAAGCGTTGAAAAACCTGGTTATAATAAACTGAACCATTTCGATTTTCCACCCAGGAAAGGGACAAAAGTAATTATGATACCCATCCGAGACGAAATTAAAGCCCGCAGGGTACCGGTGGTTAATGCCCTGTTAATTATTGTCAACGTGATTGTTTTTTGCTTGCAATGGCTGTTAGCCGGCGAGCAGAGCGAGGCCATTATATATCGATTTGCGTTTGTCCCCTACGATTTCCTGGTTGCACCCATCAAATTCAGCAACCTGCGCAATATTTTCACCGCCATGTTCATGCATGCAGGGATCTTGCACCTGGGCGGAAATATGCTTTACCTGTGGATCTTCGGCGACAATGTAGAAGACGCATGGGGACACCTGGGCTACCTGGTGTTTTACCTGGTTGGCGGCGTGACAGCCACACTCGTGCACACCATCACAAACCCTCTGTCCGTTGTCCCCACGGTTGGCGCCAGCGGAGCCATCGCCGCCGTGCTGGGCGCTTACCTCGTGCTTTATCCGCACAGCCGTGTGCTCACCTTCATCCCACTTGGGTATTTCATGACGCTCAAGGCGGTCCCAGCCATAATTGTGCTGGGAATGTGGTTCATCTTGCAATTCCTCAGCGGCGTGCTCTCCCTGGGTGGGCCGGATGTCGGGGGAACAGCGTTTTGGGCTCACATTGGCGGTTTTATCGCCGGGGTGCTGCTGGCGCTGCTGTTTAAAAAACGTCGCCATCAAACCCCGCAGCAGCAACGCTGGTAGCAGCTCTCTTCAAAAGGGGTGGTAAATCAATATATTTTAATAAAATAAAATTAAATAATTAGATATCGATCTAATAATATTGTTTTTCTTTGCGATTAGATTTGATTTTGCCCTTCTATAATATACTGAGATGGCATTCCTTCAGCAGGGTTTTCTTGAGCTTTTTCAATCCTAAACGTGTTGACGAGTGCTTATAAAAGTGTGTTATAATTTTCTTGGCTTTTCAACCATGAGCATTTTCATGATTAAGGAGGCGTTTATTAGACTTTTATCTTATTCGTTGTTTTATCGTTAAGCACAATTTATTTTAGATTAACAAGGAGCCTTATTTATGGAAACCGCAATAGGTGTAATCTTATTGATTACATACCTTATCTTTATTATTTACGCTGCAAGGGGTGGAAACCTCTTGCTCGGTCTTTTTGTAATGGCAGTTCTTTGGACAGCCTTGTGTTGGATTGGCGGAGCTGTTGACTGGCCAACCCTCAACGCGCAGGTTTTCCAGGGCGGTCCTGAAGCCTTTGGCCCTACAGCTGTGAACATCATCTTTGGTAGTTGGTTTGGAAGGGTCCTGATTGAGACAGGCATTGCACGCACAATTATTAAAAAGGCTGTTGAACTTGGTGGCGATAAACCAGCTCTTACTGTTATTCTGCTGGCCATTGTTGTAACCGCCATTTTCACAACCGCTTATGGTGTGGGCGCCGTGGTTGCCATTGGTGTTATTGTCTTTCCAATTATGCTGTCGTTGGGGATACCCAAGCCATTGGCAACTGGAACTTTTGCCATGTCTATCACCAACGGCTTATATATCAACAATGCACTTCTCAGCCAGGCGGCTGGAACGATGCAGATGGGTGAAGAGATTTATGATTTCAGGAGCCCTGAATGGACCCGCTTTGCGTTCATAGCCATAGCGATTCACCTGGCTTTTGTGATCGTAATGGTCCTCATCAGCTTGCGGAATAAGAAGAAATCCACAGCCTGGGCAGCCCAAGAAGTCAATTTGGAAGGCGAAAATGCCAATTTGATGGCTTGCCTGACCCCCCTTCTGCCTGTTAGCATTTCGTTGATAACGAAAATGAGCGCCATCCTCGCAATTGTACTTTCTGTAATCTGGGCGTTGGGCTGGACTGGATATCTTAAAAAGGGCTGGAATGGGATTGCAGATGTCGTCCAAAAGACCTTCTATGAAGGCGTTGCAGACGTTGGGCTGGTGCTCGGGTTCTTGCTCTTCTTGCAGATGTTCATTCGCTCAGCAAGCGTGGCAAAAGCTTTCTTAGCGCCAATCGTCGCCCCCATTCTGCCGCAAAACGTGTTCCTGCTTTACCTGGTATTCGGTATCTTCGGGTTCCTGGCCTTATTCCGAGGTCCACTTTCCATTTGGGGTGCTGGTGCAGCTACATTTGCCATCATCGCAGGAACCGGTCTGTATCCTCTGACGATTCTGTATCCCCTCTTCTATATCCTTTGCTCCACAATCACCACGAACGTTTGCCCAACACAATCCTGGAACCTTTGGGCTATTGGTTACACAAAAGTAACCATCAAGGAATTCATGACGCAAACCTTGCCCTATGCATTGCCGCTTGCCCTGGTGCTCGAATTGGTGGCTTATGTGTTATTAGCTTCTCGTGTTGTCATCTAAGCCCCTGTATGAGCTTCCGCTATGGTTGAAAAGTTGCTTTACGATTGTTGAACAATGCGGGGCAACCAAAATTAAGTAGGTAATGATCGGGAGGAGGGTCATTTCTCTCCTCCCGAAGGATATTATGATTATTTATTGTTAATGTTGAGGCGAAATATGAGCACACGAAAAATTCGATTTGGTATTGATGTCGGTGGAACACACACGAAAGCGGTTGCCCTTGATAACGATACCAACGAAATCATTGGTGAATCAATTGTTATGACCAGCCATGACCACGAAGATGGCGTGGCAGCAGGTGTGATTGAGTGCTTTGAAAATTGCATGAGAGAATACAATATCGACCCCGATGATGTTGTCTTCATCGCGCACAGCACAACCCAGGCGACCAACGCCCTGCTCGAAGGCGATGTGGCAAAAGTTGGCATCATTGGCATGGCTGGTGGCGGACTGGAAGGACTGCTGGCGAAAAGCCAATCAAAGTTGCCTGATATTGACCTGGGAACCGGAAGGAAGATCCACACCTGCCATACTTTCTTAAAACTCAAGGATGTCAATGAATCTTCAGTGAAAATGGCGATTGAAGATCTGAAACAACAGGGCGCATCCGTTATTGTGGCGTCAAAAGCATTTGGCGTGGACAGTATTGCAGAGGAAAACCTTGTTAAAGATGTGGCTGAAAAGCATGACATGATGGTTACCGTTGCATCGGAAATCAGCAAACTTTATGGTCTCACTCGCCGCACACGCACAGCAGCCATCAATGGCAGCATTCTGCCAAAAATGCTTGATACTGCGAACAGCACTGAAACGAGCGTTCGTCAGGCTGGCATTAGCGTACCTTTAATGATTATGCGCGGCGACGGCGGCGTGATGGATGTAATAGAGATGAAGAAGCGCCCGGTGCTGACCATGTTGTCCGGCCCTGCCGCCAGCATCATGGGCGCCCTTATGTACCTGCGCGCTTCCAATGGCATTTATTTCGAGGTCGGGGGGACATCGACGAATATCGGCGTCATCAAAAATGGCAGGCCGGCTGTCGAATACACGGTTGTTGGCGGGCATCGTACATATATCAATTCACTAGATGTGCGTGTGCTAGGTGTTGCCGGTGGAAGTATGGTGCGGGCAAAAGACAACATCCTGGTGGATGTCGGCCCTCGTTCAGCTCATATTGCTGGTTTGAAATACGCAGTTTATACCCCATTGGAAGAGATTGTAGACCCCCAATTAGAGTTTTTCTCTCCAAAAAAAGGCGACCCTGCTGATTATGTCAGGATCAAACTTGCCAGTGGTAAGCGAGTCACACTGACCAATAGCTGCGCCGCGAATGTGTTGGGCTTATGTCAGCCCGATGATTATTCATACGGTATTCAGGAATCTGCCCGGCGCTGTATGCAGCCTCTCGCCGATTATCTCGGTATTTCCGTAGAAGAAACTGCTCAACAGATTCTGCATAAAGCCTACGAAAAAATCCACCCGGTGATCGATGAGTTCGCAGAAAAATATCGGCTTGAACACGACCAGATGACACTGGTTGGCGTGGGTGGTGGCGCTGCAGCATTGATACCCTATTCTTCTGGCGTGATGAAACTGAACTACTCCATCCCCAAATATGCTGAAGTCATTTCTTCGATCGGCGTAGCCCTGGCGATGATCCGCGATGTTGTGGAAAGGGTGATCCCCAATCCGACCACAGAAGAAATCAGCCGCATCAAACGTGAAGCAGCTGCGTTAGCCATCAAAAACGGTGCTGTCCCATCCACAGTGGAAGTCCATATTGAAATCGACCCACAAAGCTCAAAGGTAACCGCGATTGCATTGGGTTCAAACGAAGTCCAGGCCACCGATCTGTCTCTGAAAGTCAACGCAGATGAAGCCCGAGAGATTGCTGCTCAATCGATGAACGCAAAGTTGGAAGAGGTCGAATTACTCATACACCAGGACATCTTTTATGTGTTTGGCCGGAAAGTCGGCGATAAACAACAATTGCGACTGGTCGACCACCGCGGTTTTGTGAAAGTTCAATGTTCCAATGCCATCGGAACGGCGTGTAAAGCTAGGGATTGGGAAAGTAACACCAAAAAACTGTGGGACCAGCAAGTCTCTTACAGACGTGAAATGCTCTCCACCCCCGACATCTTCCTGTGCATCAATGGAAAGGTCCTGGACTTTTCAAACTCCCTGGATTTTAATCAACTCACCGTCGTGATGCGTAGTGAATTTCTTGAAGCAGATCCAGATGAGGATATCATATTGATCAGTTCAAGAACCGAGATACTATGATCATCGAATGGATCGGTGAATTGGTTACACTCACAGATGAGGATTGGGCGCGGTATTCCTTCCGCTCCGAACCATTAGTTAATCGAATTCCACCGGAAAAACGAAAGGAATATGCCAGAAAGGCAGCAGAGAGTGCTTCATCGCTGGCTGAACAGCTTAAAACCGATTTTGGGGACGTTTCTCCCAGAAAGTTAGTAAAAAAGCTGAACCTGAACCTTGTGGAAAAAACCTCTCAAAGCAGTCCGGGCTATTCCATGTTCGCCAGCTTTGAGGAGCCCGATACGATCAACGTCTTTACAGATCTCGCTCATGCCGCAGATCAGTTAATCAACGAGAAGGGCTTGCGTGAATTTACTGGCGAGGTTAACACAACGGATCTATTAATCGCCCACGAGCTGTATCACTACTTTGAGCTGACCCAGCCTGATCTTTTTTCTGTAGCTGAGCGTATAAAAGTGTGGCAAATTGGTCCCTTTAAAAATGTCAGCCGCATCACCTGCCTGGGTGAGATTGGCGCGATGGCTTTTACCAGAGAGCTGGTTCAACTGCAATGCTCTCCCTTCATTTTTAATGTCATCTTGCTTTACGTTCAAAACCCCGTTACCGCAGAACGGCACTACTTAAATATGATGAACAAATCAACACAATAGAAGGTAAATTATGATTTATTTGATCATTTCATTTGGATTAAGTTTGGTTGTGGTTGGAGTTGCGCTCTATCTTATTTTTACTAAGAGGCCGAAAAAGATGGAAAATGAAATCCTGCGGCTCTCTGAGACCTGGATGTCAGCAGTCTTAGGGGGAATGCTGATTGCCATGGGATTGTTCATTCTGGTTCTCAAAGTGATCGATCCTTCTACAGGGGGTTCAGATCAGACTTCATACCTCCTGGCTGCTGCATTTATCCTAGTGTGTAATGTATCGGGCTCAGCAATCCTGTTGTTTTCGCTTCTGAAGACCATCATTGCATGTGAGGATAAATTGGTTATCGTTTCAGCCTTTGGAAAGCAAACACATCTGCAGTGGAGAGAGATCAAAGAAATAAAACTGAAACCCCTATCAAACAAAGCAACTTTTATTAGCGACAAACTCGAATTCGTTGTAGGCGGAGATCCCGGAATTTACAAAAAATTTATTCCAGTAGCAAGACGCAAAATCCCTCCCAGGGTAACCCAAGATTTGTTGGACAAATTGTCAAACCGGTTTTTATAAACATCAATTAGATTAGAAATGGAGCTTAAAATGAGTGAGTGGAAAAATGATAAAGAATTATTCAAGATAATAAAGGAAGAGCTGTACACCGGCGTCATCTGCGACATGATGGATACCTTGGGCTACAGCCATATTTATCTTCCTAACGTTATCCAATCGATTCGTCTTACAGATGTGATGGTGGGACGTGCATTCCCGACCATCATTTGCGATGTGTATGGTGAACAAGAGAAACCCCTGGGATTACTGACTGAGGCGATTGACAATATCAGCGAGGACGAGGTTTACATCGTAACAGGCGGAGACCGCCGCTGCAGCTACTTTGGCGAAATCATGACCGCAACCATCAAACGCAGGGGAGCGGTGGGTGCTGTAATTGATGGCTATATCCGCGATACGCGCCAGGTGTTAGAGCAGGATTTTCCTGTGTTCTGTATGGGGCGAGATGCCCAGGGCTCATTGTTTCGCAACCAGGTCATTCGCTACGGCGTTCCGGTTGAAATTGGAAATATCCTGATTCGCCCCGGTGATCTGATTTTTGGTGATATCGACGGCGTTGTCGTGATCCCTAAAGAAATCGAAGACAAAGCAATCACCGTCACACTGGAGAAAGTACGTGGAGAAAAAGACACCCGAGAGGCGATTGAACGTGGAATGTCTGCAGTTGACGCCGAGAAGAAATACGGTTCATTCTAAGTGAATCACCAAAGAGGTTGAAATGAATGTAATTGAAAGAATCGGAAAAGCTGGACTCGTCCCTGTTGTCGTCATCGACAAAGTAGAAGACGCGGTTCCAGCTGCTCGGGCGCTGTTGGCTGGTGGATTGGACATCATGGAGATCACTATGCGCACAGCGGCGGGCATCGAGGCAATCAGAAACGTACGCGCATCTGTGCCTGAAATGCTGGTTGGCGCAGGTACAATTTTGTCATTAGAAAAATGCATTGAAGCGGCTGAAGCCGGCGCTCAGTTCATCGTTTCTCCTGGTTTTGACGCTGAAATAGTGGCCTGGTGTGTGGAACATGATGTTGCCGTTACGCCCGGCTGCGTCACACCGACAGAAATCCAACAGGCGCTGGCGCTGGGAGTGAACACCGTTAAATTCTTCCCATCCAATGTCTACGGCGCTGTTGCTGCAATGAATGCTTTAAACGGCCCATTTAAATCTGTCGGCGTTAATTTCATTCCCACAGGCGGCGTTAATAATGATAATCTCTCAGAATATGCGAGTAAACCATTCATCCACGCTGTTGGTGGAGGTTGGTTGTGTAAAACGGCTGATATTGTCAATCACAATTTTAGCGCGATCACAGAAGTAGTCAAACAAGCCATCGACATCCTGCTGGGGTTTGAACTGGCCCACGTTGGTATTAATCTGGACACTGCCGATGAATCCCTGCAGGTGTGCAAGCAATTTGAGTCTGCTTTCGGTTTTGCCACCAAGGAAGGCAATAGCTCAAACTTTGCCAGCCCTGGTATCGAAGTTATGAAATCAAAATACCTCGGCGAGATGGGTCATATCGCCATTAAGACCAACAACATCACAAGAGCCGTGCATTACCTGGCAAAGCGCGGCTTTGAAGTTGACATGGAAACCGCCAAATACAAGGGCGACTCGATGGTTGCCGTGTATTTGCGCGATGAATTTGGCGGTTTCGCTATCCACCTTCTGCAAAAGTAAGGAGAATAAAAATGAAATTCCTAACCTTTGGCGAGATCATGCTGCGGTTGAAACCGCCGTACCACGAGCGCTTGTTTCAAGGGTTAATGCTTGAGGCAACCTTCGGCGGCGGGGAAGCCAATGTTGCGGTATCGCTGGCAAATTACGGGATGGATGTGAGCTATCTCACGGTACTTCCTAAAAACGCGATCGGCGACGCCTGCGTCCAGACCATCAGGAAATTTGGCGTTGATACCAGCAGGATTCAACGTGGCGCCGGGCGGATGGGGATTTATTTCCTGGAGCCTGGCGCAAACCAGCTCCCCAGTAAGGTTGTGTACGATCGAGAATTCTCTGCGATTGCCCTCGCTAAACCCGGTGATATCGATTGGGACCAGGCTTTTTCAGGAATCAACTGGTTCCACATCACCGGCATCACGCCAGCAATTTCAGAATCAGCCATGCTGCTTTCCCTTCAGTCGGTAAAAGCCGCCAGGGAAAAAGGCATTACTGTGTCCTGTGACCTCAATTTTCGTAAAAATTTGTGGAAATACGGCAAAAATGCTCCTGAGGTGATGAGCGAATTGGTCAAGTACGTGGATGTTGCCATTGCCAACGAGGAGGACTGCCAGAAATCACTGGGGATTAAAGTTGATGCAGATGTCGAGAGCGGCAAATTAGACGTTTCAAAATACGAAGCACTCACCAACCAGGTTCTGGCAATCTATCCTGACATGAAGTTGATTGCAATAACACTGCGCGAAAGCCAGAGTGCGGATATCAACGGTTGGGCAGGCTGTTTGAATGACCGGGAGCAGTTCTACCTCAGTACGCGTTATGAGATTCGCGATATTATCGATCGGGTTGGCGGTGGAGACGCATTTTGCTCTGGTTTAATCTACGGGTTGAACGCGTTCACAGACAAACAGGACGCACTCGAGTTTGCTGCGGCAGCCAGCTGCCTGAAACATTCCATCATTGGCGATTTTAATCTTGTCAGCATTGCTGATGTGCTCAATTTGATGGGCGGGGATGCTTCTGGAAGGGTTCAGAGATAACCCATTCTTTAACCCTCTGAATAATGACCTGAAAAAGGGGCTGAGTTATAAGGCAGCCCCTTTTTTTAGAAAACTGGGTCTGAACAGTGTAAAACGATGGTTATCACCAAATATTCCACCCAACTTTACTCGTACCTGAATCGCCACACACCGATCACAAAGAACACCAGGGCGAAGCCCAGCAGTACCGCGCTTTCGAACAGCACGCCCGATAATCCCTGTCCCCGCACGGCGATGTTCAAAAACCCATTCATCGCCCAATAGGTCGGCAGCGCCTGGGCAGCCGTGCGCATCATCGGCGGGAATAGCTCAATCGGATACCAGCAGCCGCCCATCATCGCCATCACCATGCCAATCAGGATCGATAAGCCGTTGGCCTGTCCCTCGGTTTTTACAAAGGTGCCCAGCATCGTCCCCAGGGCGGCGGCAGCCAGTACGGATGTGAGCATCACCAGGAACAAAGCCAGGGGGGCGTGCAGCCAGTTGATCTTCATCACCACTGCCCCAAAGGTGACCATAATCGCCATTTGCAGCAGTGCAGTTAACACCTGTCCCAGCACTGTCCCGCTGATATACAGCGCTTTGCTGGTCGGCGTGACCAGGATGCGCCGCAACGTCCCACCCGTTCGCTCCAGGGCAAACATGGCTGAAAGACCGATCAGCGGGATGAACACCCAGGTGACCATCTGCCCGGCGGTGTTGTTGGAGCGCGGGTCGTAGTTGATCGAGTCTTCAGTTTTCCCCTCCAGAGTTGTAACAAGCTCGGGCGCCGATTCCATCAGGTTTTGCGCAGCGGCATAGGATTCATCAAAAAATGTCTGTCGCTCCACGCCGTTGGCAAAGGGTTGCAGGGATTCCGCCAGCTCGACGCTTTTATTGGCAATATCCACCACGCTGCTGATGCGCCCCGCTGCAGTCTGCACTGCCTGCTGCTGCACCAGGGCATTCAGGTTATTGCGTTGCTGTTTGAGCTCCAGCTCTGCCTGCCCCTCCTGCAGCGCCTCGACGGTGAAGCTTTTCGGGATGATCAGCACAGAGGAAGCCTGGCGTGACTCAAAGCTATCCAGCGCGTTCTTCAGGTCGGACATCAGGGGTTTGATCGAGCTGGACTTCTCCAATTCTGCGATCAAAGAGGCTGACAGCGGGGAATTCGCCTGGTCGACTGTCATCAGGTCCAGGCGGCTATCAGCAGGGATACCGATGCTGCCGCTGAGAATGAAGATAAACAATATCGGCAAAATTAAGAAAAACATCCATTCAACAGGGCTGGTGAAGCGGATGAGAATATCTTTGCGTATGATGGACCAGATCTTGTTCATTGCCACCTCACTTTCGTGCCAGTCCGCGTTTGCCAATCCAGATGGAAGCAAAGGCAAACAGCACACCACCCATGATCAGCAGCGCGGTCAAATGTGTGCTGATGTCTTTCACCTGACCGCCAATGCCAAGGATGAAAAAACCATCGTTGCCCCAAAAGTTGGGTGTGATCTTGTTCAGCATCTGCACCCAACCCGGCAGCATGCTCAGGTCAAAAAAACTGCCGCCCAGCAGCCCAAACAGCAGCATCACCGCAGAACCGGTGACCGCAATTTGACCCGGCGTCTTCAGGATAGCTGCGAACAAGACTCCCCAGCCAGTCGCGCCAAAAGCAGCCGCCAGGATCAGCAGGATCACACCCATTGTATCGCCCCACTGCAAACTGAACATCAGCGATGTGCCGCCAATTAAGATGGTAAGTTGGGCAATTGCGGTGAGGAAAATCCCTGCAAATTTTCCGCCCAGCACACTGGCTGAGGAGGTTGGCGCCACCAACATGCGCGGCAGGGTGCCAGCCCGGTCCTCCACCAGCAGCGAGCGTGCACCATAGGTGACGGTGAACATCAGGAACATCAGCGCCATGCTGGGCGCCATATAAGCCAGGATGTTAAATTCCAGCGCTTCGCCTTCGGCAAGATCCGCCTTGATACGAATTGAAGAGCTGGTGGCGGATGCCTGCCCCATTTCATAACCGATCTGCGCGCCGATATCCGGCGCCTGCTGGTAGGAGATAAGGCCATTTTCCAGCAACTGGGTGACAATTACCTCACCTGAAACCCGTCCGATCTCCACCTGGTTGACGAATTGGTCCACCAGGGAGCGCAGAAAGCCAGCGCTGTTAGGCATGGTGGGGTTGGCATAAAATTCAATCGGCGCCGCAGAGCTCCCCTGTGTCCTGGGTGAAAGGAGGCTTTCACTGAAACCAGCCGGGATGCACACCACTGCCGCGCTCTGGTTGGAATCGACCAGCGCCTGCGCTGCGCCCAGGTCCGTAGATAACCTGGGCGAAACCAGCGCTTCCAGTTCAGGTGAAGTGAACACATCCACCAGCGTTTGCCCTAAAATGCCCTCATCCAGGTTGACGATCTCAACAGGGATGTCGCTGAAGGTCGATCCACCCCCGCCCGAGAAGCCCCCGGTGAGCGCCCCCATGCCAATGGTCAACAGGAACGGCGCTAACAGCATCATGATCAGGGCAGCGGGGTCGCGGAAGATCAGGCGTAAATCTTTAAACGCAATTAAAAATAACTTTCGTAAGCCCATGATCTCACTCCCTTAACGCCCGTCCGGTCAAATGCAAAAAGACAGCCTCCAGGTTGGGTTCTCGCATGTCCACAGAATAAATCTTAAACCCCATCTCATTGGCTCGTGAGACAACCGGCGCCAGCGCTTCTTCTGCAGAAGCCGTGACAATCGCCACTTCGTGGTCCGTGGGGTTGGCCTGCAGCACCCCCGGCAGTGATTTAAGTCCTTCAGCCAGGTGAATGGGATCCTCGTTCTCTCCCAAATGGAGAATCAGCGTATCCATCTCACCTACCTGGGCGGTGAGTTCATCCTGGGTACCCAGGGCGATCAGCTTGCCGTGGTCAATAATGCCAACCCGATCCGAAAGCTCCTGGGCTTCTTCCATATAATGCGTCGTGTACAGGATTGTCATCCCTGCCCGGTTGAGTTCTTTTACCGAATCGAGGATGGCGCGCCGAGATTGTGGATCGATCCCCACCGTGGGCTCATCCATAAACAGCAAGCGCGGTTGGTGCAGCAAGCCAACGCCAATGTTAACCCGCCGCTTCATCCCTCCGGAATAGGTTTTGATGCGCTGCCTGGCACGCTCTTTCAAGCCAGTCAGCTCCAACACCTGGTCAATGCGCCTGGAAAGGTCACGTCCGGACAGGCCATACATCTTCCCCCAGAAATTCAGGTTTTCCAACGCGGTCAGGTCTTCGTACAGGGCAATTTCCTGGGGCACAACACCGATGACTCGTTTGACCGCCATCGGCTCTTTGGTCACCGGGTGACCGCAGATGATGGCTTCCCCGGCGGTGGGTGAGAACAGGGTTGAAAGAATCGAAAGCGTTGTAGTTTTTCCGGCGCCGTTGGGGCCCAACAGGCTGAAGATTTCACCCTCCTGCACGGTAAAGCTGATCCCGTCTACCGCGGTCAGGTCGCCATACTTTTTAACGAGATTGATAACTTCTACGATCGGTGGCATAAAACCTCCCAATATGAATTAAATAATAACTGATAGCTATTTCTAAAAAGAAATATTTTACCATCAAAATTATTAAATTATTGTAAATTGGCGCAAGAAATGGAGCTGATTTCGGTTTTTGAATAAAAATAATCAATTTTATTATTTACGATCATGACGAATATTCTATCATACCTCAGGGTTACGTCATGCCGTGCCCTTACCATGTGAAGCCCTGCGGTTATGGTCATACGCCGGGCTCAGTTTTTTTACTTACGATCATGTCAAATATTCACTCAACCCGTAGGGGCACGGCGTGCCGTGCCCTTACCATGTGAAGCCCTGCGGTCAAGGCCATACGCAAAGCCCGTTTTTTTATTTACGATCATGTCGAATATTCGCTCACCCCGTAGGAGCTCGGCGTGCCGTGCCCTTACCACGTGGAGTCCTGCGGTTATGGTCATACGCAGGGCTCAGTTTTTTTATTTACGATTATGGCGAATATTCGCTCAACCCGTAGGGGCACGGCGTGCCGTGCCCTTACCATGTGGAGTCCTGCGGTCATGGCCATATGCCGGGCCCGTTTTTTTATTTACGATCATGGCAAATATTCGCTCAACCCGTAGGGGCAAGGCATAGCGTGCCTCTACAGAAAGAGTCATATTTACCAAAATCATGATAAACTCAGGAATTAGCTATTGTTCTCGGGCTATAGAAGGAGGCTACAAATGAATAAAAAGATGCTGGCGGTTCTGAGTTTAGTAATGATACTTACCTTAAGTGGTTGTATGCAGGTGACTCAAAAAATATGGCACAACCAGGATAATTCGGGTAAATATGAAGTTGAAATGATCCTTTCAGAAAATATGCTCTCTTTCATGGGCTTTGAAGGAACGGCAGAGGACAACCGCGAAGAAATATTACAGGAATTTGCTGTCTCCCCGGAAGATCTGACATCTGACGATCCAAACCTTAAAGGTGCTTCTGTCAACAGCTATTATGACTCAGAAGATCGAGCCTTCCACATCGTCATGGAAATTGAATTGTTAGACATGACCAAAGGATTCCAATTCGATGAGGGCGCCGAAATGGATGCTTTTGCCTTTACCATAACCGATAACAATGATGGCACATTTCGGTTCTCACAAACCACGGATTACGGTTCAGAGATGGGTGATGGGATTGATCAGGATTCTCTCGGTTTGTTCGAGTCCTTCATGGCTGAAGACAAACACAGGCTTGAGCTGCACGTAGAAGAATTTATTGAAGCTGACCCCATGGCGATCTATGATCCAACCAACAAGGTCATCGTTTGGGAAATTCCATTGGTAGATTTGATGAAACTGACCGAGCCGATTGAATTTTGGGCGGTTTACAGGATCAAATCCAGCAGCCTGTTACCCGACCTGGACCTGGGTGAGGGTTTCAACTGGGTTCCTTACGTCGTTGGCTGTTTGTGCTGCCTGACTCTGATCGCCGTTATTGTCATCGTGATTGTCATCGTCGTGCTGGCACGAAAGAAAAAGGTGGAAGAGGCCCAACCCACCATCATTGAGCCAGGATCAAACTTTGATTAAAAATCGTCATCCCCGGTCATCGGATTGACGGGCGACCCTTATATGGGGTAAGATTTCTATAGAATATTGATTAAACGGGGAGCCTGAGACTTCAGGCTGAGAGGAGGACGCAGGTCCTCGACCCGCAAGACCTGATCCGGATAATGCCGGCGGAGGGATGATGCATCAACACCAAAAACACCCTCTCCGGGAAGAAAGGGTGTTTTTATGACTCACAGCCCAATCCGAGTTTTCCTGTTTGTTAACGGCGAACTTCCCGAACCTGATAATATCCGCACCACCCTGCAGAATACCGACTATCTGATCGCCGTTGATGGGGGATTAAGACACCTGGAAACCCTGGGATTAACCCCGCACATGGTGATCGGCGACCTCGATTCTGCCGACCCGGACGCAGTTCAGCGTTTGCGCCTCGTCGGGGTTGAAATCCGGACCTTCCCGACCGACAAAGATGAAACCGATCTGCACCTTGCCCTGGACACAGCCCTGGAACTGGCGCCGGACATGATCCGTGTGGTCGCAGCCCTGGGAGGGCGCCTGGACCAAACCCTTGCCAATATCTTCCTCCTCACCCGCCCCGACCTGGCTGATGTCAATATCCGCCTGATTGACGGGCATAGCGAGGTCTTTCTCATCCGTAAATCAGCAAAACTCCGCGGAGAAATCGGTCAGCGGGTCTCACTGCTGCCGCTGAATGGACCGGTTACCGGCGTTCACACCGATGGCCTGCGCTATTCCCTGAATAACGGCGCACTGTTCCCGGATAACACCCTCGGGATCAGCAATGAAATGAACGCGCCCACAGCCAGTATTTCGATTCAATCAGGATTGCTGCTGTGCATTCATGAAGCCCGACAACCTTCTACAAAGTGAGGTAAACCCATGCGAAAAATAATATTCGCCCTGCTCGTTTTGATCTTTACCCTGCTCATCGGTGCCTGTGCGCCTTCAGCCCGCCCGGCTGAGACCCAATCCATAACTGTCGTGACCCATGATTCCTTCGCCATCAGCGAAGAGCTCATCGCAGACTTTGAATCCGAACATGATGTGAAGGTCGTCTTTGTGCGCGGCGGCGACGCCGGCACCACGCTCAACCAGGCTATTTTGACCAAAGAAAACCCGGTTGCCGATGTGTTCTTTGGTCTTGACAACACCTTCCTGACCCGCGCTCTGGAAGAAGAGCTCTTCATCGCCTATGATTCACCGATGTTGGCTCACATCCCCGCTGCGTTTAAACTCGACCCGGGTAACTTCGCCCTGCCCATCGATTATGGCGATGTGTGCATCAATTACGACAAAGCCTATTTTGCTGATCACAACCTGCCCGTCCCGTCCTCACTGAAGGCGTTAACGGAGCCCCAATATGCCGGTCTGCTGGTGGTGCAAAACCCGGCCACCTCATCGCCCGGTCTATCTTTCCTGATGGCAACCATCGCCCACTTCGGCGAAGACGGCTACCTGGATTACTGGGCTGCGCTCAAGCACAATGACGTGGTCGTCGTCAGCGATTGGGAGACGGCTTACTATACCAATTTCAGCGGCTCGAGTGGGCGGGGACCGCAGCCCATGGTCGTATCCTATGGCTCCAGCCCGGCAGCAGAGGTAATCTTTGCAGAAACCGAGCTTGCCCAGGCCCCCACAGGCTCAATCATCGGGCCAGATACCTGCTTCAGGCAAATCGAATTCGTTGGCATCCTCAAAAATGCAGCCAACCCTGACCAGGCAAAAATCTTTGTGGACTTTATGCTCAGCGTCCCCTTCCAGGAAGATATCCCGTTGCAGATGTTCGTCTTTCCGGTTAATCCACAGGCCAGCCTGCCGCAAGCCTTCCTGGAACATGTCGACACCCCCGATCAACCCGCCAGCCTGCCGCCCGAACTGATCGACGCCAAACGGGAAGCCTGGATTAACGCCTGGCTGGAGACCATCCTGGATTGAATGCCTCACACCGCTCCCTCCGCAGATGGACCAGGCGTCCTGCTTTCAGGGGCTTGCTGTTCTGGCTCGTGCCAGCGCTTTTTCTGGGTTATTTCTTTTACCAGCCGCTATTAGCCCTGTTCAACCTGGCCCTGAAAGGCAGTGCCTTATCGGGCTGGGAATTCGACATGAGCGCGCTCAACCTCACCCGCATCTGGCGGCCGCTTTCCTTCACCATCCGCCAGGCAGCACTGTCCACCCTGCTGACCCTCATCCTCGGACTGCCAGGCGCATGGGCATTCACCCATTTCACTTTTCCTGGCAAGAAATTCCTTAAAACCCTGACGACACTGCCCTTTATCCTGCCCACCGTGGTCGTTGCGGCCGGGTTCAACGCACTTTTGGGCCCTCGCGGCTGGATCAACCTGGGGTTGATGTCCCTGTTCAACCTCGCGACGCCCCCGATCCAGTTTCTCAATACCTTTGGCGCTATCCTCGTTGCACACGTGTTTTACAATACCACCATCATCCTGCGCGTGGTCTCCAATGCCTGGTCTCAGCAGAACATCCGTCTGCAGCATGCCTCCCAGGTGCTGGGCGCCAGCCCCTGGCACACGTTTAAGGAAATCACACTTCCCCAGTTGAAGCCCGCCATTTTTTCCGGTACCTTGCTGGTGTTTCTGTTCAATTTCAGTAGTTTTGGCGTCGTGCTCATGCTGGGTGGACCTCAATATGCAACCTTAGAAGTGGAAATTTATGTCCAGGCCCTGCACCTGTTGAACTTACCCATGGCCAGCGTTCTATCGATTCTGCAATTGCTATGCACTCTGTTGATCACCCTCGGGCACAACCGGGCCTCCGGGCTGGGTGATCTGGTTGCAGCGCCGCCCGCCCGGGGAATCACCCCCCGCAAACCAACCCGGGTGATTGAACGCGTGGTGCTCATCCTGATCATCACCACGCTCTTCGTTCTGCTTGTGGCGCCCCTGTCCTCGCTGGCATTGCGCTCCATCGTCAAGCTGGAACCCACCCGGGGCGAGCGCGGCGAAATCGAACGCGGCTTAACCCTGCAGTTCTATCGCGAATTGGCGGTTAACCGCCGCGGCGACCTGTTCTTTGTCCCGCCAATCACGGCTGCGCGCAATTCCTTCCTGTTTGCCCTGATTACCATTGGGCTTACACTCACACTGGGTTTGCTGGTCGCCTATGCGCAAAGGTACAGGACGCCGTTAAATAAAATTCTGGACCCGCTGCTGATGCTGCCCCTCGGGGCATCCGCCATCACCCTGGGACTGGGCTTTATTATTGTATTCAACCGCCCGCCCTTCAGCACCCTGCGCTTTCCGCTCCTGATCCCGATTGCACATACCCTGGTGGCCCTGCCCTTTATTGTGCGCACCCTTTCCCCGGCGCTGAGGAATATTTCCACTTCACTGCGAAATGCCGCCCGAGTGTTGGGGGCCTCCCCGCTGCGGGTTTGGCGCGAGGTCGACCTGCCCTTAATGACTCCGTCCATCCTGGTCAGCACAATCTTCGCGCTCACCATTTCCCTGGGCGAATTTGGCGCCAGCACGTTTTTGGTCCGGCCCGATTACCCCACCCTCCCCGTAGCCATCTATCGCTATATCTCCCAGCCCGGCGCGCTGAACTACGGCCAGGCCCTGGCGATGTCCACCATCCTGATGCTGGTGTGTGCTGCGGGCATCTTCACCATTGAAAGACTGCAAAAATCCGAAAAGGACGGAAATTAATGCTCTCTGTGATCAATATCGACAAGTCCTACGAAGGCCAGCCTCTGCTTAAGGGAGTCTCCTTCAGCGTGGACGAAAATGAAACCGTGTGCCTTTTAGGACCGTCCGGAAGCGGGAAGAGCACCCTGCTGCGCATTATCGCCGGCCTGGAAGAACCCGAAGGCGGCGATGTTCACTGGAAGCATGCCTCCCTGGCGGGGATTCCCACGCATAAACGCCGTTTTGGGCTCATGTTCCAGGATTATGCCCTCTTCCCACATCGCAATGTTGCCGAAAACATTGCCTTCGGGCTTAAGATGCAGAATCTGCCGGCTGATGAAATCAACGCCCGGGTTGAACACGCGCTGGAAACCATCGGTATGGCGGGTTTTGCCCATCGCAAGGTGACCGAGCTCTCCGGCGGCGAACAGCAGCGAGTTGCACTGGCGCGTGCCCTAGCCCCAAACCCCCGCCTGCTGATGCTGGATGAACCCCTGGGCGCCCTGGACCGAACCCTGCGCGAAGACCTCGGACAGGAGTTGCGCCGTATCCTGCATGAGAGCAAAATACCCGCCATCTACGTCACCCACGACCAGGAAGAGGCTTTTTCCTTGGCAGATCGCCTGCTGCTGCTCCACCAGGGTGCCATTATTCAGGGCGGGCGACCTCACGAATTCTTTCACCATCCCCGCAATGAGTGGGTAGCCAGGTTCTTTGGGCTGGGCAACCTGGTTGAAGGCACCGTGGTCTCCCGGACTCCTTTACAGGTTGAAACAGCCCTGGGGCTGATACACGCCAGTTGCGACCGCCAATCCCCAGCGCCAGGTCAGCGGGCAACGTTGCTTTTTCGCCCATCACAGGCGCAACTGACTTCCGTTGAAGAGGTGAACCTGCTTGCAGGTCGAGTCAGCGACCAGGTTTTCCAGGGTGAAAAATATCAGGTTTCCCTGACCATCAATGACCGGTTACCCGAGTTCAAAATCCTACTGCCCAACCCGCTAGCCATCGGAGAGCGTCTGCAGGTGCACTATCCACCCTCAGATGTATTATGCCTTGAAAATGGAGCTTGAACCCCATGCCTGACTCCCTGAATGTCATCATTCGTAAATTAAACATCCAACGCCAGGAAACCTGGCGTTATACAGGACGTGTTCTCAGCCAGGAGGCAGACAGCATCCTGATCGAAGCCTTTTTCAACCGCCCTGACCTTCCCTTTCATGGGATTACCCTGCGGGAAAATGACCGCTATCTCGAACGTTATTACTCAAACCGCTGGTATAACATCTTCGAAATCCACGACCGCGATGATGACCATCTGAAAGCCTGGTATTGCAACGTCACCACCCCGGCAGAGATCGTCCCGGGCTCTATCAGCTATGTTGACCTGGCGCTGGACCTGCTGGTGTTTCCGGACGGCGGTTACCTGGTGCTGGATCAGGACGAATTTGACGCGCTCAATCTCGATGCACACACACGCAGTCACGCCTGTCAGGCACTGGAGACCTTATTGTTCATTGCCCAATCTGGCTGGCTGGGCAATGCAATTGACCAGCACGGATAATCCTGCGTGCTGATGTTTCCCTAAGCCTATACGAAGCTCACAAAGGGCAACAGGGATAGAAAATCTAACCCGTCTAAATTGAACCATCCAGCAACCATTGCAATCACCACTGCCACACAACAGCAGATGAGCAGGACTGCAACGACCGCAAGAATGATCCACAGGGTCTTTTTGCTTTTCTTTTCTGGAACTGCGCTATCCAGCTCTGGGAGTTCCGGGATGTAGCTGATGTCTTCTGTCATTGATACCTCCAAATTGTTAAAGTGTTATGAATCCCTGTCATCCGATTAATTAAAACCATTTGCAAATGGAATAAAGCAAAAGGGCAATGTTATAACGCCGGCAACCAGCAGGATGCCCAGGCAAATCCCAATCAAACTCAACCCGATATTTACCCAGCCCAATATCAAGCCCCAACGGGCCAGTCCTTCACCGGTGACCGCGCCGCCGCTTTGTGCAATTTCTTTCTTTGCTGAATAGCCCAGAATAATTGCCAGAATTGCCCCTAACAGGGGAAGGAGAAAAAAGCTGGCAATACCTGAAATCAGGCTGATCACAGCCATTGTAGATGTCTGTTGATAAATGGGCGGTTGACCGTATCCTTGATTTGTCATTATTAGCTCCTATCAATCTGATGATTTATTATATTATAAATGAAAACAAACCCTGTGTCAGGGTTTTTCAGCTCAAGTTGTTTTTTCAATCGATTGGTTGGCGATCCACCAGATCAACCCGATGAGAAAGACCACCAAAATAATCGCCACAAGAATCGGGATCACCACCGAGAGAACTGAGATCGTGGTGGCAGCCACATCTTCCAGGATGCTGACCGGCACATCTCCGGCCCCGGCTGTGGTCACCGTGGTTATCGGGCGAACCAGCACAGATTTCGCCGCATGCACGCCTCCGGCCACCAGCAGACCTATCGCAATCGAGAGAATCGGGTTAACCTCTGTAATCACATTGGCGCTGGCCGCAAACAGGATTGCCCCGGCAGTCGGGCGAAACAAAGTCTGAATGATATCATTGATATGATTCACCGCCGGAATTTTATCAACAAGAAATTCCACCAGTGACAGAACGATCAACAGACCAATAATCCACCAGCTCTCCAACGCACGCCAGCTTTCAGAGAGGTTGATCAAATTGGTAAATTTCGCCAGCAGCGAAACCACCAGTAAGGGGATATAAGCATTTAATCCAGCGCTGGCTGATAGCCCAAAAGCTGCAATGACATCCATCTTCACCTGCTTTCATAATTGATAATCGTCAATTATAACGGGAAGTGATTATAAGGTAAAGCCTCCCCAGGTGCCAGTCATTAAAAACCGCACCACGCTGATAGCCCCAATCTGGGTCAACGCGATCACATAACCGCTGACCAGCGGGATTAATAACTCCCTCAAACAGTCAAAGGTGTTTTCGCGTTTGAATATCATCACTAACACCATACTGTACACCATGGTCAACAGCATGATCACACTGCAGGAGCTTAACAAAGCCAGTGGATATAAAACCCACGCAATTTCCAACCACACCAGTCCGGCCAGGGCACCTGCCAGCACAACCAGAAGCAGCATTTGCTGCCAGGTACTCACTGGCGATTGATCCCGCCACTGCCTGAACATCGTCTGAACAAAGGCAGGCCATAGAAAAGCCGCTAACGCCAACCCCATCCCCATCCCGGTGGCCAGGCGGGTCCAATTCTGGGTTTGATACAGGGACGGCAGAATCGGGGTCAGCATGGCAAAGGAATTAACTCCGTCCAGCACCCAGGCCAGAGCGAACAGGGCAAACAGCAAGCTGGCGCCGATAGACGGCATCTTACCTTTTTTACCCTGAACCGCCTGAAACAGCATACCCAGCAGCGCCCCCAGGAATGTGCCCGAGCAGCGGGCGCACAATGGGAACGACCGTTCATGGATGTGAAAGGAGCGTATATCCATCTGGTGGCAAACCGAATATCCTACAGCCTGGGCTTTACCCAACAGGCCGCTGGGCGTCAGCGCCAACCAGGTGATCGTCAGCGCCAAAGCAAAACCGATCAAAATCCAGCGCCAGGGAGAGGCCCGACGTGGGGCTTTAGGGAATTGTTCTTCAGTCACTTTGCTGAATGCTTCCTTCCTTAACCTTCAGGTGTGGTCAACTTCTGATGCGCGGTCGCCAGCCATTCGATAATCTCAATGTTCTGCGGGCAGACAGCTTCACACTCTCCACATTCGATGCAGTTATCAGCTCGCTCTTCAGGTTTGGTGAAAAGGTCATAGGCTCTGTAGCCAGAATCCCAGGCATCAAAAGCAACGGCATCGTTGTAGATGCTGAAGACGTGCGGGATATTCACACCACTTGGGCAGGGCAGGCAGTACTCACATTGGGTGCAGGGGATTGGCTTTAATGAAACGTAGGCTTCGCGCGCCTGGCTCACCAAGGCATGGTCTGCATCGGTCAATTTTCCCACCGCTGCATCTGCTGCCAATAGCAGGTTTTCTTCCACATGTTCCATCGCAGACATACCACTCAGCACCAGTGACACCTCGGGCTGATCCCACAGCCAGTTCAACGCCCAGGCCACAGGCGACCAATCCCGCTCACTCTGCGCCCAGATTTCTGCCACCGGTAAGGGCGGCGGGTTTACAGCAATCTGTCCACCGCGTAGCGGTTCCATCACCACCACCGCCATACCCCGGTCCGCAGCTAACTTTAATCCCTTCATCCCTGCCTGGTGATCGATATCGATATAGTTATATTGGATCTGCGCCATTGCCCAGTTGTCATATCCCATGACAATGTTTTCGAAAACTTCGTATTTATCGTGGAACGAAAAACCAAGATGATGAAACAAGCCCTCAGCCATCTTTTTCTCCGCCCAGGAGAAGACATCCAGCTTTTGATACTTCTCCCATTCACGCGCATTCATCGAATGCAATAAATACACATCCAGGTGGTCAACATCCAGCCGCTCAAGCTGGGCTTCCAGGAAGCGATCAAAATCCGCCGGTGTGTCAATCAGCCAGGAGGGCAGCTTGGTTGCCAAACGTACCCGATCACGGTAACCGTCCTTCAATACCCGACCGAGAAATCGCTCGCTCTGTTCCCGATGGTAACCCCAGGCGGTGTCGATATAATTGACACCGGCGTCGATAGCCCGCCGTATCATCGCTGTGGCCAGCAGCTCATCGATTTTGCCGCTATCACCCTCGAGTATCGGCAAACGCATGGCGCCAAACCCTAAGGCGGAGACATCCCAGCCCAACGAACCAAATTTTCTAAATTGCATAATTGACCTTTCCGTTATGGTTTCTCCAACTCGATTATACCCGAATCAATATCAGCGTTAATAAGACTCCGCACGGAGAACGAACTCCCCTTCAGTTTGATTGACAAACCCGCTTGTTTGTGTAATACTTTCCTTATCGCCAACCGGCACCGTGCAGGTTCTGGTTGAGGATCTGCAATCCCACTAAAGAGGAGGTGGTGTACAATGATAGACAGTAGTTACTTATCAACGGCTGTAGCACCCCTCCTCGATAGTTTTCGATAAGGGTGCTACAGCCCAAAAAGAAAGCCGCTCGAGGTGCGAGCGGCTTTTGGGTTAACCACCTCAATCAATCCCAGGAGAACAAGACCCCAAATCACAAAAACCCGCCAGGGAGGAAGTGACAGGTTCCTGTAAAGGCTTGTAACAAAGCTCCCTTGGCTTTACAGATCGATTAAAGCTATAATCCCCATACTCAACCTTTAACAATAAGTTGGTGAAAGCTTATCAAAGATGCTGGAAGTAAAAACGCTGGCACAGGTCAACCAGATCATAAGCGACCGTTTTGGTCATTTACGTGCGCCCGGTGAAAATGTACCCCTGGAGGCAGCCTTAAGCAGGAGGCTGTACCAGGATTTATTGGCAAACGAATTCGTTCCGAATTTCAACCGCTCTACCGTGGACGGCTATGCCTTGATCAGCGCCGATGCGTTTGGCAGCTCGGAAAGCATACCGGCGATATTAAATGTTGTTGGGCAATCGGCGATGGGTGAGCACAGCCAATTAACTCTGCGACGGGGCGAATGCGCCTCTGTGCCAACGGGCGGTGAACTGCCGGCTGGTGCAGACGCAATGGTCATGCTCGAACATGCCGAAGATTACGGTGATGGCACCATCGGCGTAATCAAGCCTGTTGCCCCGGGCGCCAACCTGATCTTCAAGGGCGACGACCTCAAACCAGGTCAGGTTATCTATCAACAGGGAAAGAAAATCGATGTCGCAGATGTTGGCACCCTGGCCGCGCTGGGGTTCACCCAGGTGACCGTATACCGGGCACCGGTAATCGGATTAATTTCTACCGGCGACGAGCTGGTAAAACCCGGCGAGCCCATCAGGATGGGACAAATTCGCGATGTGAATGAGCCCCTGCTGCAGGCAGCCTTAGATAAATGCGGCGCACAGGCGCATGCCTTTGGTATCTGCAAGGATGATAAACCCGTCATCCGGGAAAGGATGCTTACAGCCTTAAAAACTTGCGACGGTTTGATCGTCACCGGCGGCACCTCCGTCGGCATTCAAGATGCATTGCCCGAACTGGTCTCGGAGCTGGGAACTCTGCTGATACATGGCGTAGCAGCCAAACCCGGAAAACCGACGCTCGTGGGCGCCATCGAGGAAAAACCCGTATTTGGCTTGCCCGGTAACCCAGTAGCCGCATTTTTTATGTTCCTGGCACTTGTTAAACCCCTCCTGCAGACCATGATGAGCGGATCAACAGGAGAAGTTCGCCTGGTGTTGCCGATAGCACGCGCGGTGCCGAGCAACCACGGACGCGAAGACCTGTTGCCCGTAAAAATAAAGGATGGGCAAGCACACCCGGTAATTGGTAAATCCGGGCTGATCACCACACTAGCAAACACCGACGGTTATATTCGCATCCCTCGCGACAAAGAGGGTCTGCAAAAAAACGAACGTGTTGAAGTGAACCTATTTTAGGAGATAACAATGTCCTATCAATACCTGACCAATACACCCCTGGATGAAGCTGTAAAAATCTACCTCGACGCGCTCAGTGCGCAGGGGCTGAACCTGGGCGACGAGCGCATCTCAACCCAGGATGCGCTGGGTCGAGTGACTGCCCGTGCGGTCTACGCACGCATCTGCGCACCGCACTATAATGCCTGCGCCATGGACGGCATCGCCCTGGACGCGCGCATCACCTTCGGCGCCACTGAAACAACACCCGTGAGGTTGAAATCCTCAGATTTTACCTGGGTGGATACCGGCGATCCCTTGCCAGCAGGCTGCGACTCCGTGATCATGGTGGAAGACGTGGTGGAAGAGGGTGATACCATCATCCTTTATTCTGCAGCAACGCCCTGGCAGCATATCCGGCAGATCGGCGAGGATATCAGCGCTGGCGACATGATCCTGCCCTCCTTTACCATCATCACCCCCGCGGGAATGGGCGCCATGCTGGCTGGCGGCATACTGCAAATTGAAGTCTTGAAAAAGCCCGTCATCGGGATCATCCCCACCGGGGATGAGATCGTGCTGCCCACCGACAACCCGGCGGAAGGCGAGGTCATCGAATTCAACTCAACAATCTTCAGTGGCATGCTCAGTGATTGGGGTTACACGCCAAAAGTGTATCCCATCGCTGCTGACAAGCCTGAAGAGCTCCACCGAGTGCTTGAAATTGCCTCTGGCGAATGTGATGGCGTCATCATCAATGCCGGTTCTTCAGCCGGGCGCGAAGATTTCACAGCCGCTGCTATCCGCAGTGTGGGCGAGGTTGTCCTGCATGGGGTTGGGATCAAACCGGGCAAACCCGCAGTCCTGGGCATGGTCAAAGCTCCCCACAAGGATGGCGTCATCCCGGTGATCGGACTGCCCGGGTATCCCGTTTCTGGCATCATAGTGATGGAATTGGTGTTCAAACCCGTCCTCAATGCATTGACAAAACAGCGCACTGAAACGCCCGCAATCGTTGAAGCCGTGCTATCCCGCCGCCTGAACTCCTCCTTAAAATACAGAGAGTTTATCCGCACCCGGTTAGGCTTGGTGAGCGGAAAACTCGTGGCTGTGCCGCTCAGCAGGGGAGCCGGCGTGGTGAGCTCCTTTGTGAAAGCTGACGGGATCATCGATATCCCGCAGGAGCGCGAAGGTTATGAAGCCGGTGAAAGCGTGCAGGTCAGACTGACCCACAGCATGGAAGAGATCCACTCGATGCTGGTGGTCACCGGCAGCCATGACCCCTTGCTGGATGAGGTCGCTGACCTGATGCGGCACCGCTGGCCGGGCAGCCTGGTGGGTTCATCGCATGTGGGCAGCATGGGCGGCATCATGGCGCTGCGGCGTTCAGAGGCACACCTGGGCGGCATTCACCTGCTGGATGAAGACAGCGGCACCTACAATATCCCCTATGTGCAAAAATACTTCCCCCAGGGCGGCGTTGTTCTGGTTGAATGTGTGCAGCGCACTCAGGGGCTGATGGTAGCCGGAGGTAACCCGAAAAACATTCGGGGATTTGCTGACATCGCAGAACTCGAATTCGTTAACCGCCAGAAGGGCAGCGGCACACGCATCCTCTTTGATCACCTTGCCGGGCAGGTTGGGATAAATCTCGCCAGCCTGCGCGGCTATAATCGCGAAGAATTCACCCACACCGCCGTCGCCGCAGCCATCGCAGCCGGTACCGCCGATGCAGGTCTGGGCATCCTCGCTGCAGCCAGGATTTACGACCTGGACTTTATCCCGGTAGCCGATGAACAGTATGACCTGTTAATCGCCGAAGAGGCGCTGGAACTGGAGACGGTCCAGCAATTCCTGGAAATCTTGCAAAGCCAGGCCTTTGCCACCCGTCTGGAAAAACTAGGCGGATACACCCTGACCCATCCTGGAAGGATCATCAAATGGCATTAACCCACCTGAACCCACACGGTGAAGCTTCCATGGTTGATATCAGCCACAAGCCAGCCAACCTCAGGACTGCTGAAGCCTGCGCGGCGATTAAAATGAAAGCCAGCACGCTTGAAATGATCATCGACGGGTCTGCGCCCAAGGGTGACGTGCTTGCCTGTGCGCGCATTGCCGGCATAATGGCTGCCAAGCGCACCGCTGAGTTGATTCCGCTGTGCCACCCGATTGCATTGACCCACATCAGCGTGGAGTTTGAACCTGAAGGATCGGATACTATCAAAATCACCGCCCGGGCTGCGTGCCATCACAGCACCGGTGTTGAAATGGAAGCGCTGTGCGCAGCCAGCCTGGCTGCCCTGACAATTTACGACATGTGCAAAGCGGTTGACCGTGGCATGGAGATTGTCAAGATTGGATTGCTTAAAAAAAGCGGCGGGCTGTCCGGCGACTATGAAAAAGGATCACCCCTGACATGATTGACCAATATAGCCGAGATATCAATTATTTACGCCTTTCAGTGACAGAGCGCTGCACGCTGCGCTGCGTGTATTGCCGCGCCGATGAGGGTATCTGCCCCAAAGCAGCCGAGCTTTCCTGCGCGGACTTCCTGCGCATCGCCAGGGCGTGTGTCGATCTGGGTATCCGGCGCATCCGCGTCACCGGTGGTGAGCCCCTGCTGCGCAAAGATATTCTCGACATCGTCGGCGGTTTGGGTCAGATGGAAGAACTTATCGATCTGACAATGACCACCAACGCACAATATTTGGCAGAACATGCCGAGGGCTTGAAAAAAGCGGGGTTAAAACGGATTAACATCAGCCTGGATTCCTTGTGCGAAGATCGGTATCGACAAATCACCGGTGGTGAGCTCAAGAACGTCTTCGAAGGCATCGACGCGGCTGTTAACGAGGGTCTTTTACCGATCAAGATCAACGTGGTGCTGGTGCGCGGGATCAACGATGATGAGGTGGACGATTTTATCGCTCTCACCAGGGACAATCCACTTGACGTGCGGATGATCGAACTGATGCCGGTTGGTGTTCTCGGGCAGGATGAAAGCCTGCGCATCAACAACGACGAACTGATCGCTGCCCGCCCTTATTTACAACCCGTGGCGCCCAGTTATTCAGGTCAGCCCTCCCGCGATTACAAAATCGCCGGTCACCAGGGACGCGTTGGCTTTATCAGTCCCATCTCACACAGCTTTTGCTCGGAATGCAACCGCATCAGGGTGATGAGCGATGGGATGCTGCGCCCCTGTTTGGGGAACAATGCAGAGATCTCCCTGCAACCTGCCCTGCAGGCGGGCGATGACGCGCTATTGGAAGTGATACGCACCACTATCTTCAACAAGCCGATGCGACACCACTTTGAAAAGGGGTTCTCATCCGCGAAATCAATGTTAAAAATTGGAGGTTAACATGAATCCGCATGTGGTTGCTGTTAACATCAGCGAGGAAAAAGGCACGATCAAGCATCCCGTCGAGCAAATCTGCCTGAAAATCGATCAGGGTATCCAGGGCGACGCACACGCCGGAAACTGGCACAGGCAGATCAGCTTGCTGGCCCAGGAAAGCATCGACAAAATGACCGCGTTGGGCGTTAAGGGCTTGACCCCGGGCATTTTTGCCGAAAATATCACCACCATCAATATTGAACTGTTTTCATTGCCGGTGGGAACTCGCTTGCAGGTGGGCGAAGCCGAGCTGGAGGTCACCCAGATTGGCAAAGAATGCCACCACCACTGCCAGGTTTACCGCCAGATTGGCATGTGCGTGATGCCCGCAGAGGGCATCTTTGCCAAAGTCATTGTTGAAGGAACACTGCAAGCCGGTGATGAGATCAGGATTCTACCGTGATAAATGTTGCTATTTTAATTATTAGCGATAAAAGTTCTCAGGGATTGCGTGATGATCAGACCGGCCCAGCGCTGATAGAAGCGCTGTCACCGCATACCAGGGTCAGCCCGGTGCAGATCATCCCGGATGAATTCAAGGTGATCAAAGCAACATTGATTGAATTAGCTGATGCAGGGGAATACGATATTATTTTCACCAGCGGGGGTACCGGTTTCTCCCCTCGGGATGTAACCCCCGAGGCCACCCTGGCTGTAATCGAGCGCCTGGTGCCGGGCATCCCTGAAGCCATGCGGGCTGCCAGCCTGGAAATCACCCCACGGGCGATGCTCTCCCGTGCAGTGGCTGGCCTGCGCGGGAAAACCCTGATCATCAACCTTCCCGGCAGTCCCAAGGCAGCCCTGGAGAACGTGCAGGTCTTCCTGCCAACCCTGGAGCACGCCGTGGAAACCCTGCGCGGCGACGCCCACGAATGTGCTGATAGCGCATAAGTGCCAGGTGAAAGGGACGGATGACTGGCGACGGAATGCGGCGCCAAGCGGATCGCTGGTGGTTCATTTTTAAATACTCTCAGTACTAAATTCTAAGCGCTAAGCCAATAACTCCCCTCTTCAAACAAACAGCGACCAGCGGTCATCCGTCCTCCTCAACTATTAACTATCCCTCGTCCCGTTTGACAGATACCATTTCATCATTTATAATCCCTTTGTTCTTCGACTCGGCACCCTTCGGAAATAGCCATGGGTGTACGAGCGGCAGCTTGCCGGTAAAATCCCAACATGCCGGAAAAGCTCAAGGGTTTCGCGGGAAACCGCGTTGCCTCCCGTATTAGGAAAGGAGAATAAGATGAGAAAGTATTTAATCGTTTGTTTTACCTGTTTGATGCTGTTAGGCTTGATCGCCTGCACAGCAAAGACCCCACCAGCCGCAGAAATCGAGAATCCTGTGATCCGTCTCTCCACGACGACCTCAGTCAACGATTCAGGTCTGCTGCCCTATCTGCAACCCCATTTTGAGGCTGACACTGGCTACAAACTGGAGATTACTTCAGCGGGAACCGGTGCCGCCATCGAGAAGGCTCGCACGGGCGATGCAGACTGTCTGCTGGTACATGCCAAGTCTTCTGAAGAGGATTTTATCGGTGAAGGCTTTGGTGAAGAGCGCCTGCCATTTATGTTCAACTATTTTGTCATCGTTGGCCCCGCAGATGACCCGGCAGGCATCAAGGACGCTGCCACAGCGGCCGAGGCGTTCGCAGCGATCGCCAATAGCGGCTCAAAGTTTGTCAGCCGCGGCGATGACAGCGGAACGCATGTCAAAGAAAAAAATATCTGGAAAGATGCCGGCTTTGACCCGGCGGAAGAGGATTGGTATATCAGTGTAGGCGCTGGCATGGGTCAGACGCTGACCGTCGCAGATGAGGAATTGGCTTACACCCTTTCCGACAAAGCCACCTTCCTTGCGCATGATAATTCCCTCAGCTTGCTGAAGGAAGAAGCCGAGGATATGAAAAACACCTATTCTTTAATTGCCATTACCCCCGAACGCTGGGAAGACACCAACCATGCGGGCGCCTTAGCCTTCATCGAGTGGATAACTTCTGGTAAAGCGTTAGACCTGATCGATAAATACGGCATTGAAGAATATGGTGAGCCCCTCTTCTTCTCCATGCGATAATTGAATATGATTAAGTGAACACGGGGATGACCGCGTCTCCGTGTTCACTGACGATAATCATATCGGTTTGAAGTCCACGCAAATCAGAATAAATCAAAGGGTCTCTCCACAACCCCATGGACGGATTAATTAAAGCCATCAACCTGCTTTTTGGCGAGAACCCGGAACTGCGCCAGATCATCGCGGTCACATTGCGCATGTCCTTAATTTCAACGAGCATCTCATCCCTGGTGGGCATCCCACTGGGGGCGCTGATCGGCAGCCGTGAGTTCAAAGGGAAACACTGGGTTCAGCGCTTTACCAATACCCTGATGGGTGTTCCGCCGGTTGTGGCGGGTCTGGCTGTCTTCCTTATGCTGTCTCGTAGCGGCCCTTTGGGTTCGTTAAAACTCCTTTACTCTGTAACCGCAATGGTGATCGCACAGGTCGTTCTGATCACGCCGATTATGACCGGTCTGACCGCCACCATCATATCCATCCCCGCACCGCGCATTCGAGAGACTGCGCAAGGCGTGGGTATCTCTACCTGGCGCCAGATGGGGTTGATGATCTATGAGTGCAGAAGTCAATTGGTCTCAACCGTACTGGTCGGATTTGGACGAGCGATTGCCGAGGTCGGCGCTGTGCAGATCGTGGGTGGCAACGTGCAATATAAAACACGGGTGATGACAACAGCCATCATGATGCAGACCAATATGGGCAAGTTTCACTTCGCCATTTCACTGGGGATCGTTCTGCTGGTGATTTCCTTTGGGATCAATGCACTTGTGAACTATTTGGAATCAAGGGGGAATGCATGATCGTATTGAAGGACGTAAAAAAAGTCTACGATGAGCGCATCGTGCTGAATATCCCGCACTTGGTGTTCGACCTGACAAAGCGTTATGCCCTGATTGGGGTCAACGGCAGCGGAAAAACCACGCTCTTACGCATCCTGGCAGGTATCCTTAAACCCGACTTGGGAGAAGTGACCAGCACCTCAACCAATAACATGGGCTATATGCCGCAATCTCCCTATGCATTCCGGTTTTCGGTAGAGAAAAACGTAGCCATCGCACTGGATAAAGAACAGGTTTCTAAAGACCAGGTGTTGGAAGCACTTAAAGCGGTGGGCATGGATCATCTTCAACACGCCTACGGCAACCAGCTTTCGGGCGGTGAGACACAAAGGATGGCTCTGGCGCGCATGATTGTCAAACCGCGCAATCTGCTTTTATTAGATGAACCCACTGCCTCAGCAGATATTCGCGGCACAAGCCAGATAGAGAAAGCGCTCCTTAAATACGCCGATGACAACAACTGCACCCTGATCCTTTCCACTCACTCGCCCGCCCAGGCACTGCGCCTGGTGGATGAGGTTCTGTTCCTTGACGAGGGCAGGGTTATTGAGCAGGGCCCAGCCGAAGACGTGCTGCACCATCCAAAACACCCGGTCATACAAGAATTTCTCGATCACTGGAAAATATAAGTGGTGGGTAGTGGGCAGTTCACTCTTGAAAGGCGTTTCCCCTGATTCCAAATGACCATTCACCACACACCATTCACGATAAATTGAGGTCCCCATGCAATCCGTCATCGAACGCTTTATCCGCTACATAAAAATCGACACCCAATCGATCCATAAATCCACAACCTACCCCAGCACCGCTAAACAGCTAAACCTGGCGCGTCTGCTGGTCGACGAGCTGCAAGAGCTCGGCCTGGAGGACGCAGCCATGGACGGGTTCGGCTACGTCACCGCCACGCTGCCAGCCAACATCGATCGAGGCGACGTGCCGACGATCGGCTTCCTGGCTCACATGGATACCAGCCCGGACCTGTCTGGGACAGACGTCAACCCGCAGTTCATCGAAGACTATGATGGCGGCGTGATCACATTAAACGCTGAAAAGGGCATCTTTATGGACCCGGAAGAATTCCCGGATCTGAAGAAATACATCGGCAAGACCCTGATTACCACCGACGGTACAACCCTGCTGGGCGCCGATGACAAAGCCGGCATCGCCGAGATCATGGCTGCCGTGGAATACCTGCTCGAGCATCCCGAGATCCAGCACGGGACGATCAAAATTGGTTTCACGCCCGATGAAGAGGTCGGCGCAGGGGTGGACTATTTTGACGTCGAAGCCTTTGGCGCTGATTTTGCCTACACCCTTGATGGAGGTGAGATCGGCCAGGTTCAGTACGAAAACTTCAACGCCGCCGGCGCCGAGCTGACCATCCACGGGCGCAACGTGCATCCCGGCACATCCAAGCTCAAGATGCGCAACGCCCTTCTGATCGGCATGGAACTAAATGAGCTTTTACCGGTCTTTGAACGCCCTGAACACACCGAGAAGTACGAGGGGTTTTACCATCTGTTCCAGTTTGGCGGGTCGGTTGAGGAAGCCAGCATGATTTACATTATCCGCGATCACGACCGGACCAGGTTTGAACAGAAAAAGATCCTCCTTGGAAAAGCCGTGGATTACATCAATGCCAAGTATGGCGAAAAGATCATCGATCTCAAACTTGTGGATCAGTACTACAATATGCGCCAGCAGGTGGAGCCCCATCAGCAGATTATGGACATCGCCATTCGGGCTATCCAGGCGGTGGGCGTGACCCCCATCATTGATCCCGTGCGCGGTGGGACGGACGGCAGCCGCCTGTCGTATATGGGCTTGCCGACCCCCAACCTGTTCACCGGCGGGCACTATGCACATGGTAAATACGAGTTCATCCCCACCTTTGCCATGAAAAAAGCCGTTGAGGTACTGGTGAAGATCGCCGAACTGGCAGCCACGGAATAAACACGGTTTTCCAATAAGGTTCGACGATGAATTCTCGCGAAAGGATCAGCCTGACCCTCAACCACCAGAAGCCCGACCGGGTTCCCCTGGATCTGGGCGGCAGCCCGGTGACGGGAATGCACGTCAGCTCAGTGCACAAATTACGCCAGGCTCTGGGTTTGGACCCTCCTGGAACGCCCGTAAAAGTGATCGAACCCTACCAGATGCTGGGCGAGATCCAACCTGACCTGCTGGACGCATTGGGTGTGGATGTGGTGCCCCTGTGGGGGCCGGATAGCATGTTTGGCTATGTCCTCAAGGATTGGAAACCGTGGACCTTCTTCGACGGCACGCCTGTTTTGGTGCCAGGCGGCTTTAACACCCGACCTGAACCCAACGGCGACATCCTGATGTACCCGCAGGGCAATCCGTCATTTGCCCCCAGCGGACGCATGCCCGCAGGCGGTTTTTATTTTGACGCCATCGTGCGCCAGCCGCCGATCGATGATGCCCGGTTGGACCCAACGGAAAACCTGGCCGAATTCCAGCTGGTGTCCCAGTCTGACCTGGCGCATTACGAACAGGAAGCCCGGCGGCTGTTCACCGCCACAGATAAGGCCATTTTTGCGAATTTTGGTGGGACAGGGTTCGGCGATATCGCCCTTGTTCCGGGTGTCCAGTTACCCAACCCCGCGGGTATCCGCGATATGACCGAATGGTACATGTCCACCATCACCCGGCGCGATTATATCTGGAGGGTGTTCGAAGGACAGTGCGAGATCGGGCTGGAAAACCTCAAGCGCATCCACGCCAGGGTCGGCGAAAAGGTCAGCGTTTTATTCGTCAGCGGGGCGGATTTTGGCGCCCAAAACGGACCATTGATTTCTCCTAAAGCCTACCGCGGCCTGTTCCAGCCCTTTCACAAAATAATCAACACCTGGGTGCACGAAAACACGACCTGGAAAACCTTTATCCACTCCTGCGGATCAGTGATCAAGCTCTATCCCGATTTTATCGAAGCCGGCTTTGATATTATCAACCCCGTGCAGACTTCCGCGGCGGCGATGGACCCCACCACCCTGGTCAAACAATTCGGCGAACGGGTCACCTTCTGGGGCGGCGGCGTGGATACCCAGTCCACCCTGCCCTTTGGCTCCCCGGAGGCGGTGCGCGCCCAGGTGCGAGAACGTATGCAAACTTTCGGCAGCCGAGGCGGATTTGTGTTCAACCCGGTTCACAACGTGCAGGCCAACATCCCCGTGGAAAACCTGCTGGCACTTTACCAGGCTGTAGAGGACTTTCGATAGCTGGTAGCTCTTAGCTCATTGTTGATAGAACTGACAGCTTAGCCCAATTTTTATAACGGTCTAACGACGTTTGAACAGCAAGCAGCCTTCACATGAAAACCACAAAATCTTTTCCATATTTGATATTTGCTATCTGACAAGCTAACCTAAGAATTTGATCTATCGATTTTTTTGAAAGGTTAATATCTACAAACCAACCTTTACGAAATTCATAAGAGTATTGTTTAGCAAGATCTGGCCTCGGAGGATTTAATTCCCTCCTCGATTTGGCAATATAACGACGTGTTCTACCGTGTTTTGGTAAGCTCGCATACCTATCGAGAAAAGTTTCATCTCGATCCGCAAACAAATTGAGGGCTTGAAACATTATCTCCCTCGCGGTTTTTGCAGAATGATATTCTCCAAATAATTCAAAACCAATCTGAGTTGGAACTGGATCCTTGTTTGTTTCTTTTTTATGGTCCGGAATTTTAATTACCACCGGATACTCATGGTTTTCTTTTAATACAAGATTGTTACTCAGAAAATCAGTAACTTGATCTGGATTGGTTTTAAAACCACACAGGCTTTCAACCTTGTCGATCAATAAATCGATTAGCAATTCATCACCTTCATCAACCAATCTTTTCCATGCTTCAGGAAGGGTTTTTTGTGCTTCTCGTTTCTGATGAATGCTACGATAGTCCTTTTTTGCAAAATCCAATGCTTTACCTGAAATAACGTTAGAATAACTGAGGTACCTAGATAGTATTGCGACAATATCATCGATTTCTCTCTCCAGAAAATCTAATTTGTATACTCTACGATCTGAAATTTCTCCGGGTTCTGCTGGCAAAAAGAAATGCCATTCTTGTCCGTCAGTTAAAATTGCAAAAGGAATACCATATAAAAAAGCATATTCAAACAACTGCCTTTCGGCTCCATCACTTTGACCAATTTGCTTAATTTCAATAAAAATAACAGGTTTATTTGCTGGGTGACATAGAGCAAAATCAACTCGTCGTGTATCCAACTTATATTCTGGGGTTACGATGGTAGTATTAAATATTGGCCATCCTAAATTGGTTAGAATTCTTTGCACAATCCCTTGAGATACCGCGGCTTCACTTTGATATTTTCCTTGTTTAATATTGCTCTGGATATCGATAATCGTGTTTCTCATGACAAATCCTTTATAAAACTTGAGAAATGTCTGCTATAAATTCATTATATCATAAGCATAAAATATATAATCACTCCCGCCAGGGCAGCGCTGAGTGTGCACAGAAAATTGACCCCATCATTGTTCAACCACGCCAGCCCGCGCTGGTGCACGGTTTTTCCCCCGCAGGTGTGCTGCGGATGCTTTTCCGTCTCTTTTTGACAGGCCGGGCAGAAATAGATCGCCTGTAAGGTGGCACCCAGCAGGGAATCTACCAGCGAACCCAGCACTCCGCCCACTGCAATCGCCACCAGAGCTTTCCAGGGTGGGGTTTCCAGTGCGGGCGCCCAGCCCATACCGGTCACCCAGACAGCCATCCCGCCCACCAGGGCAGAGCCAACCAGTGCAGCCAGCGTCCCTGCCAGGCTGACCGCTCCCGAAGTGCCTTGGGGAACACGACGCAGGGTGGTCAGCAGCAGCGGCTGCCGGGGATTGAGCATGCCCAGCTCCGTCGCCCAGGTATCGGCGTTGGCGCCAGCCAGGCTGGCAGCAAACCCCACCCACAGGATCGGCGCCAGTGCCCCGGCTGGGTGGACCTGCTGCAAAACAAAATACGCCAGCGCTGCCGCCCCGGACACCCCGCCGTTAGCCAGCACCTGCCACGCGTCACGGTTGGACCCCTTCGCAAAATCAGGCCCGGTAACCGCTTTCCTGGCATTAAACAGCTTCGAAAGCAGACTGGAGGACACAAAAAAGGTCAGCATGACCACAGCCCAGCCTGCGCCAGCCAAGCCAAAAACTACCGTCCCCAGCACCGCCGCAGCGACGGCGCCGCCCCGATTGAGAGCTCGCGCCCGGTAGGCCAGGTAAGCCACGCTAACGCCCACAAACATCCCGATGAAAAAATTGACCATTGCTGTATCCGTTTAATTTTTGGTAATCATAACTGAAATCCCCCGTCATAACAACTGCCTGATCAAAAGATCAGCAATAAACTGCCAATCAACATCAACAGACCGGTCAACGCCGACGTCCCCCACAGGATGTAGGCGGCAATTTTCAGGTCTTTACCCCGCCGATAGAGCAGCGTCCCCGCCCCCAGGTTGACCATCCAGACCAAGCTGTTCAACACCGGCCGCAAGAGCAGCCGCTCCCCAGGCGCAGTGGTACCGGGTTCCACCCACTGGATTTCCCCCAATCCCGGGACGGCTATGGCCACTACCAGCAAAACGATCAGTCCAACCCCAAATCCCCCTATCAGCAGCCAGCGCCCGATGGGATCCTCCCACACCCTTCCGATAAACACCTGGGGATACACCGATTGGGCGTCTAACGGCGTCAGGCTGCCCAGCTCGTTCATTCGCTGGAAGGTTGCCATGAAACCTCTGACGTCCTCGGGTGAGATGGCAAACACCTTGCTCGGCGTAGCCACCAGGATCATATGGCGCAGGTCTGAGCTCAGGTATTCCACCTGCCCCAGCTCAGCCACCGTACGCCTGCCGAGGAATGCGCCAGTCCAGCGCAACCCGGGCAGGGGCAGGCGAAACCCGATCTCATTGGCGGGTCGCATCCACTCGATGGAGTCCAGGGGGATGTCCTCGCGCCGCAATCCCCAGCGGATCATCAAACCCTCTCTGCGCAAGATGTAAACGGCATTGTTCAGGGCGTACAGTCGGTACCCCAGCAGCGGCAGGGGAACCATCAGGATCAGCGCAATCAGCATATAGAGCAAAAAGTTCACCCCGGAAGGATCCTGTGTGGCACGGGAAAAGAAAAACCCGCCCGCGCCCACGAAAGCCAGCATCAACCCGCCCTGCAGCAGGATGCCAGCTGATCGTGGGGGATAAAACGCATGATCCATGTCCTTACCGCCCCATTGCAGAAATTTCAGATGCAGGCAGCGCTTCAGCCAGCGCCTGGCAGACCTCAACCACCATTTCTTCAGTCATCGCCCCAGAAAATGGCAGCGCCAGGCTGCGCTTTCCCAGGTCTTCCGTCACCGGAAAGTCACCCGGTTGAAAACCGAAGGCTTTCACCATATAGGGCTGCAGGTGGATCGGTGAAAAATACGGGCGGACCGGTATGCGCCGTTGCTCCAGGATTTTTGCCAGTCGGTCGCGGTTGATGGATGCGTCCAGGCGGACCACGTACACAAACCAGCTCACGCGGGAGGTGCTGTCTGCCAGTCCCGGCGGGGAGATCCGGTCGATCTTCGCCAGGTGTTTTGCGTACCAGTCAGCCACCTGCGCCCGGTTTTCAAGCAGCGTCTCCAACCGCCCCAGTTGAGCCAACCCCAGGGCGGCGCTCATCTCGTCCAGGCGGTAGTTGTACCCCAGGTAAGTATGCTGTAACCAGGTATCCCCTGGCGCCCGGCCCTGGTTACGCAGAGCACGCATGAAATTCGCTGCCTCCTGATCGTTGGTGATAATCATTCCACCTTCGCCCGTGGTGATCTGCTTGTTTGGATAAAAGGCAAATACGCCGAAATCTCCCAGGGTCCCAGCCGGCTGACCTTTGTATGCCCCGCCCAGGGCTTCGCAGGAATCTTCGATCACCGCCAGGTTGTACCTCCGGGCAATGGCGTTAATTCGATCGTAGTCTGCGGGCTGTCCGAACACATCCACGGGCAAAATGGCTTTGACGGCTCCCAGGCGTTCCTCACCCTCTGCGGGCAGTTTCCTGGGCAGCCATTTGCGTGCCAGGTCGCCCCCCAGGCTGAGGTCTTCCGCCGCCCGATCGAGCTGCTCGGTGTCAATGTTGCCCGTCAGCGGGTCCACATCCACAAAAACGGGAATGGCTTTCTCGAACAGGATAACGTTGGCAGAGGCGACAAAGGAGAAAGGTGTCGTCAGGACAAGGTCGCCCGCGCCGATCCCGGCTGCCCGCACACACAGGTGCAGTCCCGCTGTGCCCGAATTGACTCCGATGGCGTGCTGCGCGCCGGTCAGGTTGCAAAAGGCGCGTTCAAAGGCTTCAATCTTGGGCCCCATGGAGAGATTGGGCGTGTTGAGCACCTCCAGCACGGCCTGGCGGTCGGCATCGGTGATAATCGGAGAGGACATGGGGATTTTCATCAGGTTATTCCATTTCTCAGGTGTATTTGCATATGTCACGGTTCTAATTATAACGTTTTTTGGGATAGGGATTAGGATAGCTCGTAGCTGATAGAGCTTAGAACTTAGAGCGTAGAAAAAAATAATCGCAGTGCAATAGTTGACAGGCTGCTCCTAACTCCTGCTTCCTGCTTCCTATTCACTACTCACTACTCACCACTCACCATTCACTATCATCGTCCCCGAAGGTAAAATCCTGTTGCAGATTAATTGAATTCAGCACGAAGGATAACCCAGGAAAAACCCCATGCCCTTTGAATTGCAAGCCCCCTATCAACCCACCGGAGACCAGCCCCAGGCGATTGCCGAAATGGTGGCAGGGATTCAACGCGGCATGCGTCACCAGGTGCTGCTGGGCGCCACCGGCACCGGTAAGACTTTCACCGTTGCCAACGTGATTCAACAGGTGCAACTGCCCACGCTGGTGCTGGCGCACAACAAAACCCTTGGCGCCCAGCTTTACGCCGAGTTTAAGGAATTCTTTCCCAATAACGCGGTGGAGTATTTCGTTTCTTACTACGATTACTACCAGCCTGAGGCCTACGTACCGCAGCGCGACCTGTACATTGAAAAAGAAACCTCGATCAATGAGGAAATCGACCGCCTGCGCCTGGCAGCGACCACCGCGTTATTATCGCGCAAGGATGTGATCATCATCGCTTCGGTGTCAGCGATTTACGGGCTAGGGGATCCTGAGGCTTACCGCAGCACGGTGATTCAACTGGAAGTGGGACGCATCTACCGGCGAAATGCCCTGCTGCGCCGCCTGGTGGAAAGCCAGTACACCCGCAACGATTTTGAGCTCAAACCCGGAGTGTTCCGGGTGCGGGGTGACACGCTGGAGATATTACCCGCCTACGATGACACGCGTACCTTTCGCATCAGTTTCTTTGGCGATGAAGTCGAGCGCATCATCACCGTGGATCCCCTGACGGGCGAGGTATTCGGCGAGCATGAGACGGTAGATATTTACCCTGCCAAGCACTATATCACTGAAGATGAGCACATGGCGCAAGCCCTGCTGAACATCGAGCGCGAGCTGGAAGAGCGCCTGGCTGAGCTGCGCACGGCAGGTCAACTGCTGGAGGCTCAACGCCTGGAACAGCGCACCCGCTATGACCTGGAAATGATGCGCGAGGTGGGCTATTGTTCGGGGATTGAGAATTATTCCCGCCACATCGACGCTCGGGCTGCCGGGACGGCGCCCTGGACGCTGATCGATTTTTTGCCCAAGGAATACCTGTTGGTGATCGACGAATCCCATATGATGATTCCCCAGATCCGCGGCATGTATAATGGCGACCGTTCGCGCAAGCAGGTGTTGATCGATTATGGTTTCCGCCTGCCCTCTGCGCTGGATAACCGCCCGTTAAAGTTCGAGGAGTTCAAGCAGCAGATGGGCATCACCCTGTACACTTCAGCCACTCCTGCTGAATATGAACTTTCCATCGCAGACCAGGTGGTGGAGCAGATCATCCGTCCGACAGGCTTGGTGGACCCCGAGGTGATCATCCGTCCGACGGAGGGCCAGATTGATGACCTGTATGGCGAAATCACCCGGCGGGTGGATGTGGGCGAGCGTGTCCTGGTGACCACTCTCACCAAGCGCATGGCAGAGGACCTTTCGGATTACCTGATGGAACTGGGCTTGAAGGTACACTATCTGCACTCTGAAATCGAAACTCTCGAACGGGTGGGCATCCTGCGCGACCTGCGCCTGGGGGTGTTTGACGTAGTGGTGGGGATCAACTTGTTGCGCGAGGGGTTGGATCTGCCGGAGGTTTCGCTGATCGCCATCCTTGACGCAGATAAACAGGGTTTCCTGCGCTCGGGCACAGCACTGATCCAGACAATTGGTCGAGCTGCCCGACACCTGCACGGGCAGGTGATCATGTACGCAGATCGGGTCACCGATGCGATGCAATATGCCATTGATGAGACCAACCGCCGCCGAGAGATCCAGGTGGCTTATAACAAGAAACACCATATTGAGCCTGCCAGCGTGGTCAAAGCCGTGCGTGACTTGACAGACCGCCTGGCACGCGATGTCGGCGCTGAAGACGGGGATAATCTGCGCGGAAAGGCCAGTAAACTGGAACAGAAAGAGCTGCTTAGGATGATCAACGAGCTGGAACAACAGATGAAAGCCGCCGCACGTGAGCTGGAATTTGAGCGTGCAGCCATGCTGCGCGATCAGGTGTATGAGCTGCGAGCTATGTTGGCGGATGAATCAGACCTTCCGCCGTGGAAAAAAGTGCAGTTAATGACCGGCGGTCGAGATTAAACATAGCAGGCTATCGAGCATACCATCAATGGGTTGTTTACCCGGTCGATAACACGCTGAAGCGCTCAAAATCCCCCCGGGCTTCTTCAAATTGATAGTTCACATTCCACACATCCGAACGATGAGGACCCCTGCGCAATTCCCGAAGCAAGCGGTTGAGATTGGTTAGTGTGCCCTCCGCCATCACCTCAACGCGACCGTCGTAGCGGTTGCGCACCCAGCCGGTTAACCCCAGTGCCTGGGCTGACCTGAGGACAAAATAGCGAAAACCCACCCCCTGCACCATCCCCTCTACGTGGGCATGCAAACGATGGGTATTGTGTTCGGTCATCGGCTCATATTCATTTATTTAGAACATCAAACACCGGGGAAAACGGCTAATACTCTTCCGCATCTTCATCATCAAGCCAGTCGTCCAGGTCGTCCTCGTCAAAGTTCATCAAATCGAACCGGCTGACCTGCTCGGTGAAGTCGAGGTTGGCCAGGGCATCCTCAAGGAGGAGGACCTCGTCCATGTCTTCAGTCTCTTCCAGGGCAATCTCGATCAGCTCGCGCACACCCTCACCGCCAATCTTTGAAAGCGCCCAGATGGCAGCAAAATAAAGTTCTTCATCATCGGTGCCCTCTTCCAGAAGGTCGATAATCAATTCGCGGGCATCCTGGGTTTCAAGCTCACCCGCAGCGCGAATTGCCTCGCAACGAATTTCGGAGTCGGGGTGAGCGAACATTTCCAGAACCTGGTGCGTCCAGCGTTTGTCATAGGAGCGACCCATGGCAAACAAGGCCGATTGCAACCATTCTTCGTCATTGGATTCGTAGGCGCGGCGGATAAAATCCGGGATATCGGGGTGGCTGGAGTAGCTGAGGGATTCAAGCGCACGCCGGCAGATCAGCTTGTCCCTGGCATCCTGGTAGGTTCTGATCAGGGAGTCCACAACTTGCTGGAAGGTTTCAACCCTGATCTCTTCCAGCTCGCCCAGCTCAACAAAAGTGCCCAGCGCGGTGGCAGCCGCAGAGCGTACAATGGCTTCAGTGTCTTCCTGCAAACGCTTCAGTAACAGGGGCACCAGGTCTTCTCTATCAGACTGCCACAGCAAACGAATGGCAGTAGCCCGGGCGACCGGGTCTTCATCCTCCAGGCACATGATCGCAACGGGGTCAAAATCTAACAGGGTATCGCTTTCAGCCAGGTCTTCCATGTCTTCCAGCAGTCCTCGGCGACGCTCAATCCAGACCTGGGGCCAAACACCCTTCAACAGTTCAAGGTCTTTCTCCGAAATGTCGGAGAAATAATCGATCATCCCAGGCGGAAAGGGCGCATCTGCATTGAGCAGGGCTATTTTGACGGTGCTAAATTCAAAGTCTTTCTGGTTTGAATAGTTCATTTTTTAATCCTCGATTGACGTGATCAGGGAAGAACAATCGGGTTGGTAAAATCCAGCACAGTAATCACGACCATTAGCAGGATCAGCAGCAAGAAACTGACGGTGTTGATCGCGTTTTCCCATTTTTGAGGGATGCGTTTGCGCAGGATTAATTCTGGCAGAGTGAATAAAATTCGGCCGCCATCCAAAGCGGGGATGGGCAGCAGGTTGGTGATGCCCAGTGCGATTGAGATGTTGGCAATGATCGACAGGGTGAAAATCGGCACCGGCTCGGCTGTGGCAATGGAGGTTTCCTGGTCCATCTCAACCGCCTGGCTGTAGATATCGTAGATGCCTTTGTAACCCACAGGGCGCACCATCGCGGGGTCAACGGTGCCGCGGATTAACCGGACTGGCAGCAAGAGTGTTTCCCGAATAATGAGGCCTGTGGAATTGAGGGCGTATCCCGCCGATTGGAAAAAGGGAGTGGGCTTGAGCGGGTTGCTCAAAGCTACACCCATGGCGCCCTCGCCCGGGGGCGGTTCAAGCCGCGGGGTGAGAATGAAGGTTTCGACCTGGTCATCGCGCAAAATCTTCACGTTAAGCGGCGAGCCAGCCCGCTCATTGATCACAGTAACCAGTTGATCCATGTGTTCAATGACGACGTCATCAACGCTGATGAAAATATCTCCGGGAAGCAAACCAGCCTGCATGGCTGGCGAATTGGGCGCCACCTGGGTGATCATGGCCTGGTCAGAGGCGGGAACGCCCAGGGCGCTGTAGATGATGACCAGGATGATGATGCCGAGTAGAAAGTTCATCAGCGGGCCTGCAGCTGCGATCGTTAAACGTTTCCAGGCTGGCGCTGCAGCCATACCCCCTTCAATTGTGTCGTCATCTTCACCCTTTGGTCGCACAAATCCGCCAAAGGGTATCCAGTTAAGGGTGATCTCCGTACCCTTCCAGGTGGCGATCTTCGCCAGCCGAGGCGGGTACCCAAAACCGAATTCCTCGATGTGTACGCCAACCGCACGCGAGGCCAAAAAATGGCCCAACTCGTGGAAGAAAATTAAAATGCCGATGATGATCACAACCTGTAATATTAATAAAATCACGCTCATAGTTTCCTCAATCATCCATACGAGGTAGCCCGCATGAAAACAGTTTTTTAATTAATGCATCTAATGATGATTATACCTGCGCTGAAAAGGATGGTGAATCCTGCTCCACGAGCCGCGCCGCGCCGGCTGGGCCTCCGCTGAGCACATCGATGACCTCTGGGAAGCGCCTCAAACGGCCGGTGACCTCGTCCATGCTGCTGCGAGTGGTAATCAGATGCACGTTGGGGCCGGCATCCAGGGTGAAGGTAACCGGCAGCCCCTCCGCCTGCCAGGCTTTGACCGCCTGGATGATGGCCAGCGAGCCGGGCTCCCAATAATACAGGGGAGGAGTGGAGGTCATCATCACAGCGTGCATCAGGTTGCAGTCCAGCTCGGTGATCTCCGCCAGGGCAGCGAAATCGCGCCAGAGGATCGCCTGGCGGCAGAGCTTGAGCCGGCGTTCAGCATCAGCGACCCGCGCGGCCTGCAGCGGACTGGAAGGAGCGCTGCGCATCCCCTCCTCCGAGCCAACCGGTTTGTGAGCGTGGCTCAGGATGGCGATGCAGTCTACCAGGTCCCAATGATCGGCAGGGGCGATGGATTGCGCATCGGTCTCGCCTGTTGCAGGGTCTACGGTCCATTCGACAAACCCGCCGGGAATGGAGCGGCAGGCCGAGCCGGAGCCAAAACGAGCGAGTGCGGAAAGTTCCCTTTCAGAAAGCGTCAAACCGATTGCGGCGGTCCCGGCCAAAGCCAGGGCAGCAAAACCGGAAGCCGAGGAGGCGAGCCCGGCGCCGATGGGGAAGTTATTCTCGCTGGTGATGTGTGCATACAGTTTTTTTGCAGCCAACCTCCGGATGCGCTCCATAAAGGTCTGGACGCGTGCCAGCCCGTTGCCGAAAACTTGCTGGCCGTTGAGGTGCAGTTCATCTGCTGCCAGGGTCGGGTCAAACTCCACGCGGGTCCGGGTCGTAAGGCAGTCGATATTCATCGAGAGCGAGCCGTTGGCAGGAATGCGGCGTGTTTCGTCAGCCAGCCCCCAGTATTTAATGAAGGCGATATTGGGATGTGCCAGCGCGGTAGCATGCATATTCATAGGCAGCAGAATACTCCAAACGAGGCTGGCGGTCAAATGGAGTATTGTGAGTGGTGAGTAGGGAGTAGGGAGTTTTAAGCCACGCAGGCTTTAAAGCAAAGCAGCGTGAAGAATGTTGCGCGAAGTGAGATCTGCTGGCGACGACCACTCACCATTAACGAGCCCGGAAAATTACTTATCCTGCAGTAAGCCTTTAATATCGGTCAGGGTTTCATTGATGCGGAAGAACAGGATCAGCAGTTCAGCATAAATCCGGGTAGCCAGCGCACCCAGGATGGCGGTCAGGATACCGCCGATCAAGCCGCCGATAAATCCAAGCAAGATGGCTCCAACGCCTCCGTCTGCGAACCCGGCAATCACGGCACCGATGAATACAACAATCCCGCCAATGATACTGGCGACAAAACCGATGTAAAACAAGACTTTGATGATCACCGGGGTGATCATCCGTTCAAAACTGAGAAAATTCTTAAATCGCATGTCTGCCTCCAATAAAATTCTGATATTATCAACCTGGTCGCTCAGCTGCTCTATCCGGCTGTTCCTTAAATTCTAACATTAAATATTGACAAATTATTAATCAGGGTTCTAACCTTAAAAAAGGCCTTGCGTTAATTCACAGTTTCCCATTTCTGTTCTCTACCCCAAATATTGACCCGGATCAACCTGCGGAAAGGAGACCTTTGTAAAGCTTTTCCTGATTGAACCCAGAGGAGCGGTCAGGTCAAATCCAACCTTGCAGGTGTTATAGGTGTCACTTTCTGCGCTGGGGTCCAGGGAGGAGCCGCGCTCACGTCCGAGGCGTACCAGGTCATGGTCGGCCTGGAAGCGGGTCGCCATAGCCCATTCCACCGCCAGGGGGTCGTAAATATCGATATCCTCATCGACGACGAAGATGTGCTTGCAAGAGCTGTGTCCCCGGTGAGCGGCGTGGATCGCTTTGATGCCGTCATCCGGGCTGTGTTTGCGAATTTGCACGATGGCGTGCAGCCAGGAGGAACCGCCCGGGTTGATGTGCACATCCAGGCACTCAACCGCGCGGTTGACCTCGCGGAAAATAGTGGGCTCGCGCGGCATACCCATAAGGAGCTTATGCTCCAGCCCACCGGGCAATAAGGCATGCCAGAGCGCATCCCGGCGGTGGGTGATGCACTTCACCTCCAGCACCGGTTCCTGGCGGATCACGTCCCGGGTCTCCGTCAGGTCTACAAAGGGACCTTCAGCGTGGCGGCGGTCGCGATAAACGCTACCTTCCAGCACAAATTCGGCTTCAGCAGGGATCAACAGGTCAGATGTTTGCGCTTTGACCACCCGGAAGGGCGACAGGGCATTGGCGATGCCCAGTTCATCAACGCCAATCTGGACGGAAGTGGCGCCGGCGACCAGGATGTTGGGCGCCACGCCGATGCAGATGGCAACATCCACCTGGCCCAGGTCCTGCAGGAAGGCATCAAAATTGCGCCCTTTCACGACGCGCACGGCCATCTCGGTTTTAGAAAACTGCATGCAGCGATGAAAATCCATATTTTGCCCATAGCGGGGATGACCGGCGATCATCACGCCTGAGCTGATGTAATTGCCACCGTCTCCCTCGCAATGGAACAGAATCGGCAGATCATCGAGGTCTGGCTGTTCGTGGATCACCGTCTGGCAGGGAGCCTCCGCTGCGAGCTGGGGCGCGGTCGGCGTTTCGATGGCGCTGATCATCCGGGGGATCATCTTCTGCACAGAGATGCCCAAGTAGCCGGCGAAAGCCTCCTTGGTGCACAGCAGGTTGCCCAGCACCGGGTAGGCGGATTCGATCACCTGGTTGCACAGGACAGGGGAGGGCTCCAGAGCCTTTAACAATCCTGAAAGCGCCAGGTGTTTAGAGATCGGTTTATTAACTTCTATTAATGGGTTTTCCCGGTTTAAGCTGTGAAGGTAATCTCTCAGTGTCATGGGGTTGCCTTTGCGACTGATTAAATTATAACAGGAAAACCAGGCGGATTACCGGGCTGGCTCTGGTACGAATCTTGCTGTTGAGAAGGTGTAATTATTCAACGGAGGACGGCCTTACCTGGCATGAACATTCGAGATGGGATGTAGCGATGAAACATAAACTGGTTCTGCGTTCGGGAATTTTACTTTTAATCGGGATGATTGGGCTGACCCTGTGGGGCAATGGGCGCCTGCCGGTCAAAGCAGATGATGGGAACCAAAAAATCCCCTGGGTTGATCCAGCCCTGCTGGCGAAATCGAAGACCTCCGAGCCGCTCGATTTCTTGATTTATTTTGAGGAACAGGCTGATCTGAGCGCGGCATATGCGCTATCCTGGGAAGAACGCGGCTGGTTTGTGTATGAAACCCTGGCGGCGCTTTCTGCCAGTTCACAGGCAAAAGTGCTCGCCTACCTGGCTGAACAGGGTGCGCCTTACGAAGCTTTCTGGATTCAGAATGTAATTGCCGTTCAGTCATCCACAGCCGAAACCCTGGTAGGGCTGTTAAATTATGCTGAAATCGAAGCGCTGCTCTCGATTCCACAGGTGTTTTCGGGCAGCCAGGTCGAGGAGGAGTGGATTGATACCGAACCGGCAACGGTCGCCGGTGTCTCCGCCAACCTGGCGCAGATCAAAGCCGACCAGGCCTGGTCTCAGGGGGATCGGGGCACAGGCGTGGTGCTCGGGGCAATTGATACCGGGGCACGCTTCACCCATGAAGCCCTGGTTGAGTCCTATCGCGGCAACCTGGGCGTAGAGACCTTCAGCCATCATTATCACTGGTGGGACGCGGTCAATGGACAGGATGAGCCCTATGATGACCATGGTCACGGCAGCCATGTGGTCGGGATTATGGCAGGCGGAGCTGGCTCTGGGGACGCGATTGGCGTAGCCCCCGGGGCGGGTTGGATCGCCTGCAAGGCGATCAGCGCCAGCGGGTTCGCCTGGGGGAATGACCTGATCAAGTGCGGTCAGTTCTTGGCGGCTCCCACGAATTTAAGCGGAGAGAACCCCAATCCAAACCTGCGCCCACAGGCAGTCAATAATTCCTGGGGAGATTGTGGACGGGCTTATAATGCCTGGTACCAGGGCGTGATCGATGCCTGGGTGGCGATGGGGATTTACCCGGTGTTCGCCAATGGGAATAACAGCAATTGCGGTTATGGTTCGCCTTCCGGGTTGAACACTGTGGGCAACCCGGCCCGCTCCCACAATGTGACCTCGGTAGGCTCTACCGGCAGGAGTGATGGACAGTATGCACCGCATTCCAACTGGGGGCCGACAGACGATACCAACGCATTTCACAACCAGGGCTACCCAACAATCAAGCCAGAGGTGGTGGCGCCAGGGGTGGATATCCTCTCAGCGGTGGGCAGCGATGACCGCGCGTATGCAGCCCTTAGCGGGACCTCCATGGCTGCGCCGCACGTGACGGGCTTGATAGCCTTGATGTGGGGATCCGCCAAATGCCTGCTGGGCGACGTCGCGGCGACAACAGATTTGATCCTGGAAACCGCCCACCCCATCCCCTACGACACCGGTCAGGGGGATGAAGGGCCGGATTTTGTGCCCAATCATGCCACCGGGTGGGGCGAGATTGACGCCCAGGCGGCGGTGAACGCCGCCCGCTCTTATTGTGCCGGCGGGTATTTAGACGGGCATGTCGTTGATAATGAAAACCAGCAGCCAGTCACTGGCGCCCTGGTCGAAGCCACCTTACAGGGAGAGCCGATTTCCAGTGTCTCGGCGCTGACCGATGAGGATGGGCATTACCGTATCTATGTCAACAGCGCAACCCATTACACGCTGACAGCCTCTGCCCATGGGTACCACCCGGTAGCGGTCGGGGATGTGCTGGTTGATGCCGCTGGGGGAACGACCACCACCCATTTCCACCTGATGCCAAAATCGAATCTAATGACTTTCACAGGCACCGTAACCGATGGCAGCGGGCATGGCTACCCGCTGTATGCCCGCATCACGCTTGAGAGCGGAAATTACAGCCAGGCTGTTTACACGAACCCGTTTGACGGTCGGTTCCAGGTGACGGTCTATGATGACCTGGCTTACGACCTGAATATCAGCGCGATGGTGCCGGGATATCAACCTTTTCTGGAGAAAGGCATTATCCTGGGCGACCAACCTGAGAGCTTGCGTTACGCCCTTGAGATCACCGCCGGGTGTGAGGTGCCGGGATATACCTCGCGCAACCTCCTGGCAGAGAGCTTTGACAGCCGGAAATTACCGCCCGGCTGGGAGGTCTGGGATCACGCGGGGACAGGGGTCACCTGGGGATTTGAGGATCAATCGGAGCGCAGTAACCTCACCGGGAGTTCAGGCGGGTTTGCCATGGTGGATTCCGATTACCCCGGTCCGCTGGATGTGGATGTCTCGCTGGTCACGCCCCCTCTGGATTTTTCAGACGAATCAACGGTGATACTCTCTTTTAGCCAGGATTTCTTCAGCTATCAGGGCAACCTGGATGAAATTGCTGATGTCGATGTTTATGTTGGCGGAGAGTGGTATAACGTGCTGCGGCAAACTGAAGACCAGGGCGAACCAGCGCGGCAGTCGCTGGATATCAGCGAATTGGCTGCCCACCAGCCGTATGTGAGGGTGCGCTTCCATTATTACAATGCAAATGCAGAATGGTGGTGGCAGGTTGACAACGTTCAGATCGGCAGCCATGAATGTGCCCTGGTCGATGGAGGCTTGCTGGCGGGTTTTATTACAGATGACCACTCTGGTGAGCCGCTTGTGGGGGCAGTGGTTTCGAACAGCCAGGCGCGGGGGGTGTCTTCGGCGACACCCGTTGATCCTGGGTTGCCGGATGGTTTTTACTGGATGTTTCAACCGATGCTTGAAAACCCCCAGGTTATTGCCGTCAAGACTGCAAAAAGCCTGTATCTGAGCGGACTGGCTGATGTTGAATTGCGCCATGACGAGGTCACCCGCTATGATGTGACCCTGGTCAGCTACTGGAATCACCTGGAACTGGTTTTTAACAATCTGCTGTCGCTGATCTTGGGATTTGTTAATGGTGGGAGAGGGTGAATTGTGAGTGGTGAATTGTGAATGGTGAATTGTGAGTTGTGAGTAGTGAATGGTGATCCCACTTCGCGCAGCACTCCCTGTGTCCTGCAAGGGTATCGAGCGCCTGCGCTCGGGGACGATGATGGTGAATTGTGAGTTGTGAGTTTTGGTTGTCGACCCGTCATCGGTCTCCCGTCATCGGTCCCCTGTCATCGGTCCCCCCTGTTTTCTTTCCCCCGGCTTCTCACTGCTTTGAGCAGGTGGGCAGCCACCAACCCGCCTAAAAAGCCGATGCCAATATTCGTCGCTACCGAGAGCACCGCAGTGGCAAGCGCTAAGCCTAACTCCCAGCCGCGTAAATTTTTCGCCGTCCTGGCAAGCTGAATGCCAACCAGCAGCATCATCCCGGCGATCAGCGGCATTGGAAAAGCGGCCATCAGGGCGGCAATCGAGCCGCTGAGAAACAGCCCGATCAATATTTCAATGACCCCCTCCATAATCGGCGCGCCGCCGGTGCGAGCCCCAAAATAGTATTGCCCTGCCAGTCCTCCCGCGCCGTGGCACATCGGCATGCCCCCCAGTATGGAGGAGAATACATTCATGACGCCCATATTAAGCATGAGTTTTTCTTCGCTGACGGATTTCTTGGGGAAATAATCGCGAATGAGGGCTGCCGGGGCAATGATGGCATTTGAGATTGATAGTGGAATCTGGGCAAAACCAGCCAGCAGCATCGTTTTCCAAACATCCTCCCAGCGGGGAACGGCGATCACCGGCAACGTGAGCCGCAGGTCCCAATGTTCGGGCAAGTTGCCCCGCCAGGCCAGGATGATAACGCCCAAAACCATCAGCACCACGGAGGCGGGCGCATAGCGGTTGCCGCGCAAAAGCAGCACGATCACCACTGCCACAAGCCCCAACAGCGGCTCGGGACGCATCCACTGCAGCGCCTGCCAGGCCAGCGTAATCCCGAGGGCTAACTGGATGCCGCGCACAATGTAATCCGGCGTGATGCGCACCAGCCAACGCAATAAGCCAGTCACGGTGAGCAGGATCCACAACAAGCCCAAACCCAACCCGGAGGCGTAAATTAAATCGGGCGACCATTTCTGGGTTATGGCGGTAATGGCAACGATCTTTTTAGGCTGCAGGGGCATCGGCAAACGGTAGATCAGCCCGAGGGCAATGTTGGTCAGGCCAAGCACGATGAACAAGCCAGCCGGGTTCATGCCGTTGATGGCGATGTAACTGACAGCCAGGGGGAAGAGGGTGCCAAAATCACCCATTGAGCCAGCCAGCTCACGCAGGTTAAACTCAAAATCCGGGTGGTCTTGAATGTTGTTAATTTCACCATTCATAAGATGTTTGCCTCAGATGATCAATTGTACCAAAAAACTGCTCGGTATTGATAGGTGATCCCACTTGCTACGCACGATGATGGTGAATGGAGAGTGGTGAATGGTGATCCCACTTGCTGCGCTCAGCCCCTTTCGCTTCGCTATAGGGGTTCCGCTGTGCTTCAGGGACGATGATGGTGAATTGGGAACAGGAATTGGGAATCAGGAATTAGGGATCAGGCTTTTTACTTCGTGTTCTTTGTGGTTCAAAACAGGATTAACCGCCGGATTGATTTATCATTCGCAGAGGTATTGATTTGCCGGTCACCCGTAGGGGCGGACCTTCGCGAAGCACTCCCTGTGCCCTGCAAGGGTATTCAGCTATCCACGTGACATGACCGTTATAAAAATTCGGGTTAAGCCGCCTAATAGGTATATGTCAACATTGTTGATGGGTTGGCGAACTGTTGGTGATACAACGCCTTTTCGCAGGTGTGATTGTCTCGCACCTCCCGCCAACCCATCCTACGATTCCTTTAATCCCTATTCAGGACGGGTCACAGCTTCCTGTTTCCTGCTTCCCAATTCTCCACTCATGACATCTCCGAAGCGGAGCGGGACGACTCACTGATCGCTCACCACAGCGTATGGGTGCGCGGAATTGCCCCGCGCACCCTGCTTGCAGTTATCTTAATTATCTCAATACCAAAGGCAAGAAGAAGTAGATATTGAGGATTATCTCAAAAGAGCCAAACTCATAAGCGCCGATATCACACACCGCAATGCCATCCCCATCGCCGTCGACCGGGCGTCGATAATTACGTTGATCAAAAGCGGGGCATTCATCCGGATTTGCCGCATCGATGGCTGAACTGCCCTCCGAAAGCGCATGAGTCAGGGTAAAGCCGCCATTGTCAGCCAGGCCTTGCAACAAGGGGTCGGTATTAAGGTTGCCCTCACCTGTGTATACGCCATCGCCCTGAATGACGCTGTAGGTGACTGAGACGGTTCCCCCATATATGTAGATTTGGTCAGGGGTGTTGCCCCACAGGATCCCATTAACCACTTTGGGGCTGCCAGAGTCGTTTAAGATCCCGCCGCCGTTGCCCTCTGTTGCTGAGTTGCCACTGATCGTCACATTAACCAGGCTGGGGCTGTCCCCGGAGTTGTGCATCCCGCCGCCATAAAATTCTGCCGAGTTGTCGCTGATCGTCACATTTTCCAGGCTGGGGCTGCCAGAGGTGTTGTTTATCCCACCGCCGTTGCCATCTATTGCCTTGTTGCCACTGATCGTCACATTGTCCAGGCTGGGGCTGCCAGAGAGGTTGTAGATCCCGCCGCCATAATCTGCCTCATTGTCGCTGATCGTCACATCCTTCAGGCTGGGGCTGCCCTCCCGGTTGTAGATCCCGCCGCCGTGATTAACTGCCTTATTGGCTTTGATCGTCACATCCTTCAGGCTGGGGTCGCCAGAGGCGATGTGCATCCCGCCGCCATGCGATTCTGCCGAGTTGTCGCTGATCGTCACATCCTTCAGGCTGGGGCTGCCAGAGTCGTTGTAGATCCCGCCGCCATCTCTTGCCTCATTGTCGCTGATCGTCACATCCTTCAGGCTGGGGCTGCCAGAGTTGTTGTAGATCCCGCCGCCATACCATTCTGCCGAGTTGTCGATGATCGTCACATTGTCCAGGCTGGGGCTGCCAAAGGCGTTGTAGATCCCGCCACCATACCCATCTGCCGAGTTATCGATGATCGTCACATTGACCAGGCTGGGGCTGCCAGACTCGTTGTAGATCCCGCCGCCAGACTTTTGATTGCCGACGCCATTTGCATTGCCCCCGGTGATCATAAACCCATCCAGCAGCGCTGTTTTGTCAACATCGCTGCCGGTGACCACATGGTAACTGTTGTCCGTTTTATCACCAGAATCTCCGATGTCGCCACTCAGGGTGGTGGTGTGAACTTCCCATTCTCGATCTTTCATCTCGCCGCCATCCTCTGGGAAACCGCCGTAGATTTTTACGCCAGTTTTTAGCTCAAAGGTGGCTGCGCGGTCGATGGGCTCCTCTTCTGTGGGTTTGTAAGTGCCTTCAGCCACCCAAATTTCATCGCCATCCCTGGCTAAACTGAGGGCTTCCTGCAGGTCGCAAGCGTTATCCCAATCAAGGCAATTACCACTCCCACTGCCACCCACTTTCACGTAGTAGGTGTTCCCGGCTGCTTGAGCATGGATTGCGGTCATCACGACGCCCCATGCCAGCAGTCCGAAAACCAGGGGCATGAGGATAAATAAATAATAATGGGGTTTCTTAATCATGGGGAGTCTCCTGTATCATCGATGAATGGTCAATAAACCGGATCTCTTGTTTCTAGACTTGATGGTCCTGGTCTTTCACAATTGCCCTGGGCAAATATTCAATTGTTAATTTGCGGTTCTGTAAAGTGCTTGTATGAAGGGAAATTAAAGAACAGAAGATTGTTAATTATATTATATAGATATCCTCAGAAAATTGCAATACTTTTAATGAGTTAAAAGACGTCAACTGCCGGTTTCATTAACCCTGACTGGCGTGAAAATTGATAGGAAACAGGAATTGGAAATCAGGAAGTAGGAATTGGGGGTCAGGAAGCAGGAAGCAGTGATCTGTACCGGATAAGGTTTTCATGAAACGTAGTTGATATATACCTATTAGGCGGCTTAGCCCAAAATTTTATAACGGTCTGAATAAGGATTACAGGAATCGTAGGATGGGTTGGCGGGAGGTGCAAGACAATCACACCTGCAAAAAGGCGTTTTATCACCAACAGCTCGCCAACCCATCAACAATGTTGACACATACCTATTAGGCGGCTTGGCCTTAAATTTTCTAACGGTCATGTCACGTGGATGGCTGAATACCCTTGCAGGGCACAGGGAGTGCTGCGCGAAGTGGGATCACTACTCACCATTCACCACTCACCACTCTCCATTCACCATCATCGTCCCTGAAGCGCAGCGGAAGGGGCCGAGCGCAGGCGCTCGATATCCTTGCAGGGCTCAGGGAGTGCTTGTGGGGATCGGCAGCGTATAGGTAGGGACCGAGGGCTGCGGTGGCTCTGTCGTTGTAGCTGGCAGAGAGGTGCTTTCAGGTATTAGCGACGGGTACTGCGGGGAACCCTGCAACATAGCCGCCAGCAGCGCCAGGGCTCGAGCGTCCGTGTCATTGCCTGCTGCCAGCGCCCGCTGCGCCTGGGAGCCCAGGGCATACACCGGGTCGGGATCTTCCAGCACCGCCAGGCGCAGGGATGCCCGTTCCAAATCGCCTGTAACCCAGAACACCTGGGCGATGGTGACGCGGTAAAAGTCTTTATCCAGCTCACCCAGGGCAGCCGGGGGGCCGTTTTCGTAAATCACCGGGTTGATCAACCAGGCGTAAGCCAGCCCCAGGATCAATCCTAAAATAATGCCTGTTAGCAAGTACCATGAACTGCGCTTCGCCGAAGTTGGGGGGGTTACACTGATCTCACGGGTGTCTTCAAGCATCGCTCCCGGGCCTTTTTTTAGTCTCTCCCGTCCAGCGCTTGCTGGAGAACAAATGCCAGGTTTTCCATTAAATACAGGTCAGCGGAGGCATAGCTGCGGGAATTGGCATAGCCGATCGCATCGTTGATCGTCACCAGTGGAGAGGCACCTAAAAAATCCAGGCGGGCTAAAGCCATCGCCAGGTCGCCTTCCGCCTGGTACAGCTCAGCCACCATCAGGACGAAATCGGTTTGATAGTCAACTTGCACGGTCTGCGGGCCGATGCTTTGATACTCAACAGGGTTGATAACCCAGCCGTAACCAAGCCCGGCTGCAAACCCGACCAGAATCGCCAGGGCAAAGAACACGAAGCGCCAGGTTCGCCTGTGCAACTCAATCCTCCTTCAGCATGGGGATGTGCATCCCATGCCGTTTAGCAGCCTGGATCGCCTGGGGGTAGCCGGCATCGACATGCCGCACGATACCCATGCCGGGGTCGACGGTCAGAACGCGTTCCAGCCGTTGGGCAGCCTCTGGCGTGCCATCAGCGACGATCACCTGCCCGGCATGCTGGCTAAAGCCGATCCCCACCCCGCCGCCGTGATGGAAAGAGACCCAGGTGGCGCCGTTGACCGCGTTAATCAGGGCATTCAGGATCGGCCAGTCGCTGACCGCGTCGGTACCGTCCAGCATGCTTTCAGTTTCACGGTTAGGGGAGGCAACAGAACCGGAATCGAGATGGTCGCGCCCGATCACGATCGGTGCGGAAACGATGCCCTCAGCCACCAGGTTGTTGAAGACCAGCCCGGCCTGGGCGCGCTCTCCATAGCCCAGCCAGCAAATGCGGGACGGCAACCCCTGGAAGGGCACCTTCGCTTTTGCCATATCCAGCCAGCGGTGCAGGTGCTCGTCTTCCGGAAACAGCGCTTTGATGGCTTCATCGGTCGCATAAACATCCTCCGGGTCACCGGAGAGTACCACCCAGCGGAAGGGGCCCTTGCCCTCGCAGAACAGGGGGCGGATATAAGCCGGGACAAAACCCGGAAAGTTGAACGCGTCTTTGACGCCGTAATCAAAGGCGCGCTGGCGCAGGTTATTGCCGTAATCAAAGACCTCTGCGCCGGCTTTCTGGAAATCAAGCATGGCCTGGACGTGTTGGACCATGGATGCTTGCGATCGCCTGGCATATTCCTGCGGATCCCGCGCCCGCAGGTCGTCGGCTTCGGTAAGGGTCAACCCGGCAGGGATATAGCTGAGCAGGTCATGCGCCGGGGTCTGATCGGTGACCACATCCGGGAGCACGCCGCGGATCACCAGCTCGGGGAAGATCTCGGCAGCGTTGCCAATCAGCCCGATGGATTTGGGTGTTTCCGCCGCCTGCGCTTCTTCCACCAGGGTCATGGCTTCTTCCAGGGTGTCCACCACTGCGTCGACATAGCCGATTTCCAGTCGACGGCGAGCCCGGTCGGGGTCAACCTCCACGATCAAGCCCACGCCCTCGTTCATCGTGATCGCCAGTGGCTGGGCGCCGCCCATGCCGCCCAACCCGGCGGTGAGCACAAACTTACCCCGCAGGGATGGCCAACCCCGCTGATGGGACAGGGAACCCAGGGTTTCGTAGGTACCCTGCAGGATGCCCTGTGTGCCGATATAGATCCAGGAACCGGCAGTCATCTGCCCGAACATCATCAAACCTCTGGCTGCCAGTTCATCAAAGTGTTCCTGGGTAGCCCAGTGCGGTACCAGGTTAGAATTGGCGATCAGCACCCGCGGGGCGTCGGCGTGGGTTTTGAAAACCGCCACCGGCTTACCGGATTGCACCAGCAGGGTCTCGTCGTTTTCGAGGTTCTTCAGGGTGTCCAGGATGGCGTCAAAGGCTTCCCAGGAGCGGGCTGCCTGACCGCGCCCGCCGTAGACCACCAGGTCTTCCGGTCGTTCGGCAACTTCAGGGTCGAGGTTGTTCTGGATCATTCGGTAGGCGGCTTCAGTCAGCCAGGATTTGCAGGTTAGCTGGGTGCCGCGCGGGGCGCGCACAGGTCGGGGTTGTGACATGGGATGCCTCCTTGTGTGGTGTTGGTATGCTTCACTTATAGATTATAGCCGTTTCTGAGCCTGATGAAAAATATAATTTGAAAAGGCGAAGCAGCTAAAGCCTTTGATAGAGAATTTGTGGTGACAGGAGGAGCAGCCGGTTTGTGATCGTTTAACCCGATTTATCTTGACAGAAGTCAAAAAAAGCATAAAATTGTCACAGTGTTATGCAATTGACCAAGGTGATCCCATCCCTTAATAGACTGCACCCTGCGCCGCGTACGGCGACGTTATTAACCTCTTTAGAGAGCCTTAAATGGCTCTCTTTTTTTGCAACAGAAGGCCAATCATGCGTATTCCCGGTTTAATTGACCCCCATGTGCATATGCGCGAGCCCGGCGCCGTTCACAAGGAGGATTGGGCCAGCGGGACCGCCGCAGCCCTGGCGGGGGGATTCACCCAGGTGCTGGCCATGCCCAACACCAACCCGCCCGTTGTGGATGCTCCCTCCCTTGCCGCAGCGATAAAACTGGCGGCCAGGGGGGCACGCTGTGATTTTGGGCTCTATTTAGGCGCAAGTCGCGATAACCTGTCTGTAACGGAGGATCTGGCGGGTCAGTGCGCCGGATTGAAACTCTACCTGGATCAGACCTACGGTCCGCTGCGTCTGGATGATATCACTGGTTGGAAGGCACATATGCAGACCTGGCCCAAAACCCGACCCCTGGTTGTGCATGCCGAGGGGCGTACCCTGGCCGGGGCTATCCTTCTGGCGGCATTGGTGGATCGACCGCTGCACGTGGCGCATGTTGCCACCCGGGAGGAGATCCTGCTGATCCGGGTTGCAAAGCAGCGCGGTTTGAAGATCACCTGCGAGGTCACACCGCATCATCTGTTTCTGACCGCGGCTGACCTGCCGGGCGGTCACGGAGAGGTACGCCCCCGGCTGGCGAGCCGCTCTGACGTGGATGCGCTCTGGAAGCACCTGGAGGTCATCGATTGCTTTGCCACCGATCACGCTCCGCACACCGCCGCAGAAAAAGCCGCCCATGATCCGCCGCCGGGCTTCCCGGGGCTGGAAACAACGTTACCCTTGCTGCTGAGCGCGGTGCGAGCGGGGCGGTTAACCCTTGATGATGTGCTGAACCGCATGGGTCCGAATGTCCGGCGCATCTTCGGTATCCCTGCCCAACCCGAGACCTGGGTTGAGGTGAACCTGGAGCAGATGCACACCCTCACTGCCCGGGGAATGCACAGTAAGGCAGGCTGGACGCCCTTTGAAGGGTGGTCGGTATATGGTGTTGTGCGCAGGGTGGTGCTGCGCGGCGCCACGGTTTATGAGGACGGCCAGGTACTGGCTCAGCCCGGGCTTGGTCGGCAGATAGAGCCGGTGAAACCAGATCGGTGATCGGCGAAAGGTGGAAGGGATGGATGACCGGAGATAGAAGATGGGAGTTTCTCCCCTTCTCCGACAAATGCCCGATCACCTTTCACCCTTCAGAACAAGTTGAAAATCAAAAATCAATTCGGAGAAATAGCATGCCCAAATTAACCCCCAGACTTATTTCAACAAACTCGCACCTACCCTTTGGGGATATGCAAGACTCGCCGTTTTATGGCACTGACATCATCACGGTCAAGCAGTTTGACCGTGAGCAGTTGACCTATATTTTTGAGGTGGCTCACGAGATGTATGAAATGGTCTCCCGGGTGGGCTCTTTTGACCTGTTGAAGGGGAAAATCCTGGCGAATCTATTTTATCAGCCCTCCACACGTACTTCATCGTCTTTTACCTCCGCCATGGAACGCCTGGGCGGCAGCGTGATCCCGATTAACAACGTCAGCTATTCTTCGGTCACCAAGGGCGAATCCCTTCCCGATACCATCCGCACCCTGGAAGCCTTTGCCGATGTGATCGTGCTGCGCCACCCGGAGGTCGGTTCCTCTGCCCTGGCGGCCAAATATGCCCAGAAACCGGTTATCAATGCGGGCGATGGCATAGGCGAGCACCCCACCCAGGCGCTGTTAGACCTATTCACGATCCAGGAGGAACTGGGGCGGGTGGACGGCATGACCGTAACCATGATGGGCGATCTTAAATATGGGCGCACCGTACATTCATTGGTGCGCTTATTGAGCCAGTATGACGTCAGGCTGAACTATGTTTCGCCGGAGAGCCTGTGCGTTCCCGATGAGATTAAGGATGAAATTGCGGTCAAGGGCATCCCGCAGGAATGCTTTGCCGACCTGATGTCCGTCCTGCCCGAGACGGATGTACTCTATGTCACCCGGGTGCAACAGGAATATTTTGAAGATCCTGCCCAGCATGAATCTCTCAAAGGCAGTTATGTCATTACCACTGAAACAATGCGCCAGGCCAAGAACAAAATGGTCCTCATGCACCCCTTCCCGCGCGTGTGGGAGATCGACATGGCTGTGGATGTTGACCCGCGCGCGGCTTACTTCCGCCAGATGGAATACGGTCTGTATATCCGCATGGCGTTGCTGGCGATGGTGTTGGGCAAGGCTTAAGGTACATCACCGGGCATGTATTAAATCGGCGACCCCGGCATTTGTCCGTGATTCAGCCCGTTTTATATTACAATAAGGTTACGACAGACCGCATCCTTGGAGGAAAAACATGCCTACTTTTTTTGAAAAACTCAACCAGCGCGCCAGAACCATCGATTCCTTATTGTGCGTGGGATTGGACCCGCACCCGGAGGAACTGCCGGAGCAAACCGCGGAAGCAGCCGAAGCTTTTTGTATCCGGTTGATCAACGCCACCCAGGAATACGCCCTGGCTTTTAAACCCAATGCTGCCTTTTTTGAAGTCCTGGGACCGGAGGGCTGGGCTGCACTGCATAGGGTTATCAAGGCTGTGCCCGAGGGCATCCCCGTCATCCTGGATGCCAAGCGGGGTGATATCTCTTCGACAGCCCAGGCCTATGCCCGCTCGGCCTTCGAAGTTCTGGGTGCAGATGCGATCACCCTCAGCCCCTACATGGGCTACGATTCTCTCTCGCCATTCCTGACCGACCCCGAAAAGGGTATTTTCCTGCTGTGCAAGACCAGCAATCCCGGCTCAGTTGACCTGCAGGACCTGCCTCTGGGCGGTCACTACCGTTTGATGACCGTGTACGAAAAAGTAGCCGGTTTAGCACATGAATGGGGCGCCAATTGCTGCCTGGGGCTGGTGGTGGGCGCTACCTTCCCCGAGGCATTACAGCGGGTGCGCCAGTTTGCACCGGATCAATGGATCCTCTCGCCGGGTTTGGGCGCGCAGGGCGCAGATCTGAAGGAGGCGATGCGAGCCGGCTTGCGAGCCGATGGGCTGGGCTTATTGATCAATGTCAGCCGCAGCATCTCCCGCGCGCAGGATCCGAGGCAGGCTGCACGGGCGCTGGTTGAAAGTTTTCGCGAAGCGCAACTGGAAATCAATCAGCCTCTGCCTGCCAGGGAAAGCCAAACTCCCCCTCTGATCGCCTCACTGGTGGAGGGCCTGCTTTCGATGGGCTGCATCCAATTTGGCGAATTTACCCTCAAGTCGGGGCTGGTTTCACCGATCTATATTGATTTGCGGCGTTTGGTGACCTTCCCGGGCTGGATGACCCAGGTGGCTGCTGTGTATATTCAGCAATTGTCTCAACTGGAATTTGACCGAATCGCAGGTCTGCCCTATGCCGCCCTGCCGATCGCAACAGCCATCAGCCTGCAGGGCAATTACCCGTTGATCTATCCCCGCAAAGATGTTAAAGATTACGGTACTGGCGTGGCGATTGAGGGCATCTACCATCCTGGTGAAACAGTTGTGGTCATCGACGACCTGGCCACAACCGGGGGAAGCAAATTTGAGGCGATCGAGAAACTGGCAGAGGCGGGCTTGAACGTACGTGATGTGGTGGTCCTGATCGACCGCGAATCCGGGGCCAGGGAAGCCCTGGCAGAAGCCGGCTACCGGATGCACGCATTATTGACCCTCTCGCAACTTTTAGATCACTGGGATGAGACTCAACGCCTGCCCGCCAATCAAATTGCCAGCGTGCGCGCTTTCCTGCAGGAAACAGGCGCTTCAGGCTGAGAGGAACCGTGTTTAAAACCCGCGCCTATCGCTATGAAAACGAACAGGTCGTCCTTATCCTGACGATCCTGCTGGTTCTGGGCGTGATCATCCTGACCGCCACAGCCACAATTTGCCTGAGTGCGGTCTTTATCCTGGGGATGTTCTTGATCAGCGCTGTGATGATCCATTCGCACCATCAATCATTAATGCAGCACGCGTTGCGTGTTGATCGTGCTCGCACGCCCGAACTGGCAAACCTGGTCGCAGAATGCGGGGTAAAACTGCAGCCCGGACAGGTGGATGTGTTTGTGGTCAATCAAAAGCAGGTAAATGCCTACACATTCGGGATCAGCAGCCCCAAGGTACTGGTTTTGTTCACCCCTTTGGTCAAAGCAATGACGGTCGATGAGCTTAAATTCATCATCGGACACGAGATGGGCCACGTGGTGTTGGGACACACCTGGCTGAACACGATCATCGGCGGCATGGCGGGTATTCCTGCCCCCTTTGGTGCCGCGGTGATCTTGTACACCGCCTTTCGGTGGTGGAATCGCATGTGCGAATTTTCAGCCGATCGGGCGGGCCTGCTGGCTTGCGGTGATATCCACACCGCAATTTCGGCGCTGGTCAAGCTGGCCGCGCCAAAAATCCGCACGCAAGCCGATTTTGAGAGCGCCCTGGCCATGATCGATGCTGAAGACGACCCGGTATCTAACCGCCTGGCAGAGGTTTTCCAAACGCACCCGATGCTCATCCGCCGTATCAATACGCTGAGGGATTATGCCCGTTCAACGGAATACCAGCGCATCCAGGCCGGGATGAATAGCAACCTGGGAGCTGCGCCTTCAGCGCCTGCGGCAATGTTTATCGCACCCGTGCAGCTTGAACCTGAAACGAACACGCCCCTTGAAACGGAGCTCACACCGGAAGAACGCTGGCCATGGCTAAAACCCAGGCAGACTCCCTGAACGCTGAATAAAAAAATTAAATAAAAATGCCCGGAAACAGGTTCGTTTGCGGGCGTTTTGGGGTCTGTGAATGGCTCAGGATATCGGCCAAATATCGGATGACCGCTTGGGGAAGAGGGTGTTGATTAAATTTTTATTTTCCTCTTTACTGGCAAAGCAATCTGCGTAGGCATGCCCCAGTTCGTCCATGTTTCGGTACCCGAACAGAAGTTGCAGAAACGTTAATCCCGGGAATCTTGCGGTTGCATCCCCAAGGGCTTCCAGGTCAATTTTATTGATCGCTTCCAGGTGTCCATTTTTGAACACCAGCCTGATTCCGTCACGGTAGAATCCCAGCTTAACCTCTCCCGTGTAATATTCAAAGGGTGTGTCTGCCAGGCGCGCTTCCAGCGCCGGTGTCATTTCTTGAATAAATGCCAGCAGATCGGGCACCCGCATATAGTATGCGTAAGGCTTATGGTTGAAAGGTAAGCAGGAGGCGATGACGTCGTAAGCCGGGTGGGTTTCTCCCAGCATAAAACCAAACCTTTCCTGGGGAAGACCCTGGCTTTCAGCCAGCGTTTCGCCTTGTTTCCACAAAAAACGGGCTACACCTGGTGTTACAGATGGCCAGGCGACCCCCGGCACCAATTCATAAACCGTCAGGACAGAATTGTCACCCCATTTGACAGGTGGGATGCCAATAAAGCCAACCGGTTCTTCTGCCGGGTCTTCGATGATGAAAATGTCTCGGGCATTGATGTTGTGCCGGTGTTTTCCGGTCAGTTCATACAGCCAGAGGTGCTTATTCCACACGGCATAGACCATCGAACGCTGACAACCACGGTTATAGGTAGCCATCAGGAAGGGAATGTCTGCGGTGGTTGCCTCCCGAAAAGTGTAGAGTTCTTCTTCCCCATCCTCCAGTTTTGGAACATGGACCTTGTAGCCTGAACGCCCTCCGTGGAGGTTGAGAGCCATTTCGTACCCGAATTGGCGGTAATAAAAAGGGATGCCTGTGATCGCCTGGACAAGTTCGCCCCGCGCTGCGCTCCATTCGTGCAGAATTTCCATCTGTTGCCGCACCAGGCCGCGCCGGCGGAATTCTTTCCTGGTCCCGAACAATTCTGGACGTCCAACCCTGAAGGGAATGCCCTCATAGGACCAGGTTTGCGAGATCAGGCAGCTCGATGAGATAATTTCACCGCTGCGTGTATCTTCCACGATTAAAAAGTCATCGGTATTAAACGTTGGCGCTTCACCACTGATCAGGTCCAAGGTCCAATCCTCCAGGCCCTTAGCATCCCATTCATCTTCGCTGTGAATCTGTATATTAAACTCCACCAGTGCTTGCGCATCTTCAGAGGTTGAGCGGCGGATGATCAAACCTTCGCCCAGGTCGCGAATGAATGACTCTGACATTTATTTTTCTCCTTGATTGCGAAAATCCCTTTGATTATAAATCAATTGAGGTAGAAGTTGAAGGTATACTTGGCGTTGGTTTAATGATGAAAATGAATACCCGATTTAAAATCTTTGTTTTCTTTCAATTTGGCGCATTTGGCGTGTATGGGTCCTATCTGCCCCTGTTTTTTTACAACAGGAATTTCTCTGGTTTTCAGGTTGGGCTACTTCTGGGCACAATGCCCATTGTGGTCTTGGGCTTGCAGCCGGTTTGGAGCTATTTAAGCGACCGACTGAACGCCCGTAAAGCCTTATTATTGATCAGCTGCTTGGGCATGGGACTGGCGATGTTTGGATTGGGATTGTCGAAATCCTATGTTGCCGCATTTATCTGGATTGTTTTTTTCGCTGCATTCAGTGCGCCTATCATTCCGATCGGCACCGCAATGTTGCTGGAATATTTAGAGGAAAGCGACGAACTGGATAATTACAGCCTGTTTCGCGTGTGGGGATCGGTGGGCTTTGCCATCATCAGTATGGTAGTGGGCAGCCTGTTTCTGGGAGAGAACACGGATTACCTGGTGTGGTTGACCGGAGGGATTTACATTTTACTGGGTTTGGTAGGCCTGACATTGCCTGAAAAGCGAAACCAAGTTCAACACTCGGAGACGAAGGTTAGTGAGATCCTATCTGGCAATCCGCGGCTGGTGTTTTTTCTGATCGGCAGTGTTTTTATTGGTGCATCGCTGGTTGTGTACAACAATAACATCACCCTGTTCCTCCAATCATTAAAAGCTCAGGACTGGCTGGTGGGACTAACGATTTCTTTGCAGGCAGTTGTGGAAATCCCATTAATGTTGCTGGTTCCGCTGGCGTTAAAGCATCGATCACCACGCTGGGTTATTTTAATGGGTGCAGTGTTATTGCCACTGCGCTGGCTTATTTACTTTTTTGTAAAAACGCCAGGATGGGTTGTTCCTTCCCAGGTCATCCACGGTGTTGCCGTGGTTAGTTTTTATGTGGTCGGTATTGGGTTCGTTGATCAATTGGTCAACCCTCGCTGGCGTGCAACCGGTCAGGGATTATATTCAGCGAGCTTAAACGGCATCGGGGCTGCATTGGGTGCGTACCTGGCTGGGGCGATTTTAGAGTGGTTTGGGATCCGTGCTGTTTGGGGGGTCAACATCATCCTGGGTGCTATCGGCCTGGCATTTTTGTTGCTGGCACTGTATCCACGTCAAAAAGACGAAACTCAGCCATCTCAATAATTTCAATA
>JAKPNN010000045.1 GCA_029548365.1 Chloroflexota bacterium | reverse complement strand
CATTGATCGTGGTGCCATTGGCGAACACCTGGCGGATTATCTGCTGGATGCCGGATATTTGGGAAAACTGCGTATGCTCAAGCTTGCGCAAAATCACAGCGTGGAGAATTTTGTACGTAGTCTTATTGACACCCGGTATGGCAGTTACCTCAAAATTGCGCTTGAGTGCTTTCAATCAACCCGTTTATTAAGTGAATTTGAAAACCAAATGCGCATGTACATGCTCAACTGGACTGCCCGGCTGCCGCGTTTACATCCGCTTGGGATAGGCGTTCCTTTGGGTTATGTTTCATTAAAGCGCAGTGAAATAAAAAACCTGCGCTGGATCGCGAAAGGCATCATTTCAGGTTTTGAACCGGTTTATATTCGGGATAATCTTGAAAGGATCTCATGAGACGGTTGGTTGTGATGGTTCAACCTGATCAAGTAAATGGATACCGCCTGGCGGGATTGGAAGCGCTTGCTGTTGATGACCCCGATTTGGCAGCGGCTATCATCACTCCCTGGTTGGAAAAAGGTGAAGAGATTCTGCTGGCAATGGGTGAAAGCGTTTATCAACTGCTGAGTCAAAATCTGGCTGATCGCATCCACGCTTCGAGCCACATGCTTCTCGTGACGATACCCGATGGACCGATCAGACAATCAGAAAATCGGGGCCAGCAGCGTATATTTGACGCAATCCGCCACGCGACTGGCGTGCAAATCAGATTTAAAGGTGAAATTGATGGAAAAAAGTCTTGAAGTAGGTGGATGGGTTAACCGCATCGCGGGGCCTGTGGTCGGGGCAACCGGGCTGGAGGAAATCCGCCTGCACGATATGGTGATGGTCGGCGAGCAGCGGCTGGTGGGAGAAGTGATCCGTTTAAACGCGAGCCAGATCACAATTCAGGTATATGAAGACACCTCCGGATTGAGAATTGGAGAACCCATCTTCAACACAGGAGAACCTTTGGTTGCCTATCTGGGGCCTGGATTAATGGGGCAGATTTTTGACGGACTGCAGCGTCCATTGACGACGCTCGCGCAAAAGGAAGGGGGATTTCTGGGACGCGGTGTAACAGAATCCCCATTAAATGAAGAAAAATTATGGGAGTTCACCCCGGTTGTTAAAGCAGGCGACAAGGTTGCTCCCGGTTCGCTACTAGGCACCATTCCAGAAACCGAAAGCATCCAGCATCGCGTGATGGTGCCGATGGGCATTTCCGGCGAAATTTCGGAAATCAAATCGGGAAACCTGACGATCAATGATACGGCAGCGGTCATTGTGGATGAGAATTCTGTTACTCATCATGTGAAACTTGCTCACTACTGGCCTGTCCGAAGCGCACGACCGTACAAGGCGCGGCTTGATCTTTCCGAGCCGCTCGTCACCGGAAAACGGGTGATTGACTTGCTGTTCCCCCTACCCAAGGGCGGAGCCGCCATCATACCCGGCGGTTTCGGCACCGGTAAGACTGTGATTCAGCAATCCCTGGCCCGTTGGTCAGATGTTGATGTGGTGGTATATGTCGGCTGTGGTGAGCGCGGTAA
>JAKPNN010000038.1 GCA_029548365.1 Chloroflexota bacterium | reverse complement strand
TCTTAAGGAAGTTTGCGGAAAGCCAATGCTCGTTCGCCAGGTGACCCGGGTACGGCGTGCAAGCAGCATCGGGCAGGTGGTTGTTGCCACTACGCTTGACCCGGAGGATAACCGCATCGCCCAGATGTGCCGAAAATTTGGCATCCCCTATTTTCGCGGAAGCCCTCATGATGTGCTCGACCGCTATTATCGAACAGCCGGTTTGTTTAGAGCTGAAACGATCGTGCGGTTGACTGGGGATTGTCCTGTGGTTGACCCACGGTTCATTGATCGGACCGTACACAGTTTTTTTGAAACCAAGGCAGATTTTGCTGCCAATCGTCTACCACCGCCATTGAAGCGCACCACGCCCATTGGTATGGATACCGAGGTGGTGAGTTTTGACAACCTGGCGCGCGCTTGGTGCGAGGCTGAGCAAAAGCACGAGCGGGAGCATGTTATGCCCTATTTCTACCAGCAGGAAGGGCGGTTTAAGGTCGTTTTAATTGATCATGAACCCGACTTAAGCCATTATCGCCTGACGGTGGACACTCCTGAGGATCTGGCTTTGATTCAGCAGATTTACGAGCATTTTGAGTGTACTGACGAGTTTTCACTGGATGAAATCATTTCCCTGCTGGAGCAACGTCCTGAACTGGCCGCGTTGAATGCCGCGGTGGTTCAAAAAGGTTTTCAGGACAAAGACACACGTTTTTAATGATGCCTGGCAGAACCTGGGAGCAGTAACCGAGAAACAGGGTTGATCGTGGGGTGCTGCGGCTCAAACCGGTTAGCCGGAACGTGTCTTTAACCGTTCAGACCACGATAGTAAAAGATCTGAAAATTCTGGAGGCGTAGACCGGTTGCAGAATGATATAATCGATTGAAAACCGGTTTTGCGAGCTGTTTATGATTTGTTTGGTATGTGGATCAGCCCAATACGATCTTTTTACCCAGGTGGAATCCTTTGGCTTTCCGCTGGCGTATTTCCAATGTACGCATTGCGGGTTGATTTATCAATCTCCACAAGCCAGCCAGGCGGCAGACCCGGCTTTTTATGCAGAAACCTACCGCAGAATTTACCAGTCTTCAGAAGAACCAACAGCAAAAGACCTGTGGGTACAGGAACGTCGGGCGTTATCCCTGATTAAAATATTGCACGCACTGCAGATCGATCCGCCGGCGCGCATTTTGGATATTGGCGCATCAACCGGCATCCTGCTGGCAGCCTTTCAAGACGCCTTCGACAGCGTTGTGGTCGGTGTTGAACCGGGAGAGGCTTACAGGCGGTATGCTCAGGATCGGGGGATTAACATGTATGCAGCGCTTGACAAGCTGTTAGCGGACAACCCGCCCAGGTTTGACCTGGTCAGCCTGGTTCATGTTTTAGAACACCTGCCAGACCCGGTGGGGATGTTAAGCACAATCCGCAGAGAGCTTCTTAATGAAAGCGGCATCCTCTTGCTGGAGGTGCCTAATTTTTATGCGCATGACAGTTTTGAGCTGGCGCACCTGGCCTGCTATACCCCGCACAGCCTGCAGACGGTTTTACGGCAGGCAGGCTATCACGTATTCTTTTTTCATCGCCACGGCTTTCCGCGCTCCTCGCTGTTGAACCTCTACCTGACTGCACTGGCACAACCTTTACCCGATGACGCGCCTCAACCACAGCTTACTCGTGAGCGGATGGTGCGCTTAAAGCGGCAGGCAGGGATGTTGTATCGACAGGCAATTCAGAAGCTTTTCCCTCACCAGGCCTGGTTGCCCCTCCCGGATGACAAGGCTGATTGAACGATGCCACTGTTAACCCTGTTTACCGCCCCCAAACCCTTCACTGACCCGCATATCCGGATGATTCAGGGCAATATGCTGCGAAATTGGCAGGCGCTGGGCGATGAGGTCGAGGTGGTTGTGATCGGAGATGAGCCCGGGATTGCGGAGTACTGCCAGGAATTGGGGCTGCTGCATCTCTCGAATGTGCGCTGCAACGAGTTAGGAACACCGCTGATCAGTTCGATTTTTGCCCTCGCGCGCGGGGTGAGTGAAACCCCTTTCCTGGTCTATGCCAATGCCGACATTCTCTTCTTGCCGGACTTACTGGGTGCGGTTCGGCGACTTTCAGGCGCAAAAGAACACTTTTTGGCTGTGGGTCAGCGCTGGGATATGGATATTGATGCACCCATGGATTTTTCGGAAGGCTGGGACCAGGCATTGCTGGCGGGCATCCGCGAAGAGGGTGTTTTGCACCGACCAACTGGCAGCGATTATTTTGTGTTCCCCCGGGCGTGCTTTCAAGACATCCCGGATTTTGCGGTTGGTAGAGCGGGATGGGACAACTGGATGATTTACCGGGCGCGTTGGAAGGGTTGGCCGGTGATTGACCTTTCAGAGGTGGTGACCATTGTGCATCAGAACCATGATTATCGCCACCTGCCGGGCGGGCTGAAACATTATTACCAACCGGAGACCGGCGTCAATGTGCGGCTGGGAGGTGGGCGGCGCACAATTTTCACGCTTCATGATGTCACACATGTGCTGAACGCAGATAGGTTGCAACGAAAACGCCTGGGTTGGAGCGGTTTCTGGCGTGAAGTGGAGATTTTCCCCCTTATCCGGTTGCATTCGCGCTTTTTGGGCTGGTTATTCTTTGCGCTGTTTCACCCGGTAAAAGCCTACGGTGAGGTGCGGGGGTGGTTGGCAGAGAAACTTAAAAATCGTAATGCGAACTGAAGATGATCAATGAACAGAGAGTAATCAATGGCTCGTATTGGCATTAATCCTTCCCGCGGAAAAACCCTTGATTTTTCACCGGCGCGCACGACAGTAGCGGTGCTGGTTTATGCGCCATACCAGGCGGGTTATTTTCAACACCGCCTGGATGTAACCCGGGCGACCATTGAAAGCATACTGGCGAATACTCACGAGTCTTATGACCTGCTTGTTTTTGATAACGGTAGTTGCCCTGAAATGGTGGCATATCTTCAATCCTTGTACGAACAGGGCGCCATCGATTACCTGCTGCTTTCCAAACAGAATGTTGGCAAGCCGAACGCTCTGCGGATGATTGTGGACATAGCCCCTGGAGAGATCGTAGCGTATACGGATGATGATGTCTTTCACCTGCCTGGTTGGCTGGGCGAACACCTGAAAATCATCGATACCTTTCCTAATGTGGGCGCGGTGACGGGTTTTTATATTCGGCAGCGTGTGGCAATGAGCTCGTCAAGCACCGTAAATTTTGTCGAAAAATCCGGCTTGATCGTTCAGCGCGGTTTGCTAATGCCCCACAAATGGGAGGAAGAGTATATCGAAAACAGCGGTCGCACCTGGGAGGTCTACCAGGCTGAAGTGGACGGGATTGAGGACATCATCGTTGCTTATGATGGGCTTGAAGCCTGGGTTTCTGCACATCACTTCCAGATGGTGTGCCCCAAGACTGTGCTGCAGGAAGTCCTGGCGGAGATGCTGCCCACAGGCTGGGGTGAACACGTGATGGGGCGCATGGTGGAGATGGATGATTTGATGGATGCCAAGGGGTATCTGCGGCTTTGTACTCGCCAGCAAACCATGCGCTTGATGGGGAATGCCCTTTCTGAGGAGATGGCGGCGCTGGCTGCGCAGACGGGACTCTCTTCGGCAGTGCAGGTTGTAAAACCCCGAACCAGGGGTTTGATGCAGCGCCTGGCTGATGTACGCTTGATCCGTTATGCTCTACAGAAAATTGTCAATCGGTTTTACCACTGGCTGAATTGACCCGGCTGCGATCAACAAGATTTATGTTTTAAACTGGGAAGCAAATATGAAATTCTTAATTGCAGGTTTGGGCTCAATTGGCAGGCGACACCTGCGCAACCTGGTTTCCCTGGGTGAACAGGATATTCTGCTGTACCGCACGCACCGCAGCACGCTGCCAGAGGATGAACTGGCACCGTTTCCGGTTGAGACGGACCTCAAAGCAGCCCTGGCGCATCATCCTGATGCTGTGATTGTAGCCAACCCGACTGCGCTGCATTTGGATGTGGCTATCCCAGCCGCGCAGGCTGGGTGCCATCTGTTGATTGAAAAGCCCGTCGCACCTCAACTGGGGTTGGAGGTTGAAAGGCTGCAATCCCTGGCAGACGCCGCTAAGATCAAAACCCTGGTCGGGTTTCAATTCCGTTTTCATCCGGTATTGGAACGGGTGAAGACGATTCTGGATGCCGGTGGCATTGGGCGCCCGCTCCATTTCCGCGCTCATTGGGGCGAGTATCTGCCAGGCTGGCATCCCTGGGAGGACTACCGCCAGGGATATGCAGCCAGAGCCGACCTGGGAGGTGGTGTGATCAACACGCTCTGTCACCCGCTGGATTACCTGCGCTGGTTGTTTGGCGAAGTGCGGTCGGTGTTTGCCGTCACTGATCGGGTCTCTGACCTTGAGATCGACGTGGAAGACCTGGCTGAGATCACCCTGCGCTTTGAGAACGGCGTGATCGGCTCGGTTCATCTGGACTTTTTTCAGCAGCCACCGACGCACTGGTTGGAGATCAGCGGCACTGCAGGCTTAATCCACTGGGATAACACCAGCGGGGCAGCCCGGGTTTATTATGTTAATGAGGGAGGCTGGGACGATATTCAGCCACCGGCGGATTTTGAACGGAACGATTTGTTTCTGGCAGAGATGAGCCATTTTCTGGCGCTGATAAGCGGGCAGGAAGCATCTCGGTGCAGCCTGGCGGATGGGATCAGGTCTTTAGACCTCACCACGGCTGTCCATCAAGCAGCCGCGCTGGGTGAGACGCTTGATTTGTTTCAATAGCCAATTCATTACTGTAAAAAGGAATGAACCAAGAAAAGGCTGCACAGTTTGCGCTGCAGTCGCCAATTACTAACCCGAAGGTATAATACCCATCGATGATTTGTCAGTCAGAACAAGGAATGTAATTTGACGATCTTTGATAAGTTTTCATTAGAAGGACGTTCGGTGCTGGTAACGGGAGGTGTTGGTTTGCTGGGCCGGCAATTTACGCGCACGTTGGGTGAAGCGGGGGCGCGGGTTGTCATTGCAGATATCGATTTCGGTGCAGCCTCCGAACATGCCCGAGAATTACGCGCCAACCAAATCCCGGCGATTGCGATAAAGGTCAACGTAACCGATCCTGGTTCGGTTGCAGGCATGGTTGAACATACCCTCTCAGAATATGAGCGGCTGGATGTGCTGGTCAACTGTGCTGCCCTCGATCCGAAATTTGACCCGCAGCACCTGGGTGATCAATCGGCTAACGCGTTTGAAAATTATGCCCTCGAGGCCTGGCAGAAATCCCTGGAGGTCAATTTAACCGGTGTTTTTCTAAGTTGCCAGGCAGCCGTGAAGAGCATGCTGCAGCAGGGTTCGGGTGTGATCATCAACATCTCGTCAATTTATGGGTTGGCAGGCGCAGACCAGAGCATTTACCCCCAGGTGGACGGGCACCAGCAGTTCAAACCCGTTGATTACCCGGTCACCAAAGCCGGGATACTTGGATTGACACGTTACCTGGCAGCTTATTATGCGGGTACAGGCATTCGTGTTAATGCCCTGACGCCAGGCGGCATCTTTAATGGGCATGATGATGATTTTTCGAGCCGTTATTCTGCGAAAGCAATCTTAGGACGCATGGCAGACATCGATGAGATCAATGGAGCCATCTTGTTTTTGGCATCTGATGCATCAAGTTACATGACCGGCGCTAATTTGATCGTAGATGGAGGGTATACTGCATGGTAATGGAACCTGATATACTGGCAATCATCCCGGCGCGCGGCGGCTCTAAGGGCATCCCGGGGAAAAACATCAAGGATTTTGCTGGCTTTCCGTTAATTGCGTATAGTATTATTGCTGGCTTGCAATCCGAGCTGGTCACCCGGGTGATTGTCTCTACTGACGATGAGAAGATCGCCGAGGTGGCGCGTCACTACGGCGCAGAAACGCCTTTTTTGCGCCCTGAACCGTTTTCTCGGGATGACACCCTGGATTTACCGGTTGCGCAGCACTGCCTGGATTGGCTGGCTGAACATGAGGGTTATCACCCGGAGATCGTGGTGTGGCTGCGACCGACCTCGCCAATCCGACCCCTGGACTGTGTTGACCAGGCGATCCGTCTGCTGCTGGAACACCCCCGGGCGGACAGTGTGCGCGGCGTTGTCCCCGCCGGGCAGAACCCTTTCAAGATGTGGACGCTTGATGGCGAAACACCGAAAATGATTCCCTTACTGGGCGTTGAGGGCATTCCTGAAGCCTACAACGCCCCGCGGCAAGCCCTGCCAGATGTGTACTGGCAGACCGGGCATATCGATGCATTGCGGGCAAAGACCGTGCTTCAAAAGCACTCGATGACCGGCAATACAATCCTGCCATTGATGATAGACCCACGCTATACCGTTGACATTGACATACCCTCCGACTGGCCTACGGCTGAACAGCTCGTGTTGAACAATACCCGCGAACTGACAATGGTCGACCCTGCCAATCAGCGCCGGCATTTGCCTGAAGATATTCAATTGATCGTGCTTGATTTTGACGGCGTGTTAACCGACAACCGGGTGTGGGTCAATGAAGATGGCAAGGAAATGGTGGCTTCCAATCGCTCGGACAGCCTGGGACTTGAAATCCTGCGCAGGCTGACGGGCATTGAAGTGATGGTGCTTTCCAAAGAGACCAATCCAGTAGTGGCCGCGCGCTGCAAAAAGTTGAAATTGCCGGTGCTGCAAGCTGTGCAGGATAAAGTCAGCGCCATTCGTGACATCATCGCCGATAAAAAGCTCAACCACTCACAGGTTGTGTTTATGGGCAATGATATTAATGATCTGCCGGTATTTCCCGAGGTGGCTTTTACGGCTGTGCCTGTCGACGCGCATCCTGCGGTGCTCAGGAAGGCTGATCGGGTACTTTCCGCGCCCGGTGGAAAGGGCGCTGTGAGGGAGTTGTGCGATTTGATCATGGATCATCTGGGTGTCAGGCCTTTTTGACGTGAACCCGATTGTTTGAGTTTTATGTATTGGAGCATAAATGATTGATATTGATTTTTATATGAAAGTATATGACCTTAAGTATCGGTTAATGGGCGGAGAAAGGATGCCGCGTGAAACCCTGCTGGAAACGTTTGAATCCTTTCGCAACCCTGAACCGGTGGTTTACAATATTGAAACCACCAATGCCTGCAATATGCGCTGTGAGATGTGCCCCCGCACCACCATGATGACTCGCCCGATCGAAACCATGACGCCCGAGCTGTTTAAGCGCGTCATCGATCAGCTAAAGCCCTTTACTCCGGAACAATTGGCGCAATGGGAAGCCTTTGTCAAGCACAACTATGGCATTGATAAGGATGATATGAGCGAGAATCACTTCTTTTTATACGTGATTCCACGGGTGATCGTCCTGCATGGCTATGGCGATCCGTTGCTGGATAAAAACATGCCCCAGTACGTGCAGTGGATGACGGAAAGAGGATTGGAATCTTACTTTTCCTGCAACCCGGCTAATATCAACATGGAACGCACCCTGGAGACCTTTGAAAACGGATTGGGTTATATCAAATATTCGATTGAGAGCGTGGACGACCTGCGTCATAAGGAAGTGCGCGGTCAGGCTTCTAATTTCACTGAATCTTACCGAAACATCTTAAAATTGCTGGATTATAAAGCCCAGCGAAATTTCCAGACCGAGATTGTTATCACAATGATCAACTTGAATAAACCCTGGCAGCAGGATGAATTCGAGCGCTTGCAGGAAGCTTTCGATGGCTGTGATGTGTATGTGTACCTGAAGAGCCAGGACCAGCAATGGTATGAGGACAACAAACAGCAGACTCAATCCATACACTGGATTGAATTCTGCCAGTTCCCATGGTCTTCAATGACTGTTAAGTCAAACGGCGAATGTACGGAATGTGTGGAAGATTTTAATAATGAGATCATCCTGGGTGATGCGGGAGTTGAATCGTTATATGACATCTGGAATGGCGAGAAGTACAGGCAATTCCGCATGGATCATTTTGACCTGACGCCGGGGATCAAGTGTACTGAACAATGTGATATGCAATTGATCGGCAGTTTCCTCTCCGATCGTAATCAGGTTTAAGGGAGCATATATGAACAGAGAGATTCGAATTGGAACCAGGCTGGTAGGCGATGGTCACCCCACCTATATCATAGCAGAAATTGGCATCAACCATAACGGCCGGGTTGAAATTGCCAGGGAATTGATCAAAGCGGCGGCTGATGCCGGCGTTGATGCGGTGAAATTCCAGAAACGCACGCCAGCGGTGTGCGTCCCTGATCATCAGAAAGACCAGATGCGCGACACCCCCTGGGGCTATATCACTTATTTAGATTACCGCTACAAGGTGGAATTTGAGCGGGATGAATTTGATGAGATTGATGCTTATTGCAAGTCATTAGGTATGGATTGGTTAGCCAGCTCGTGGGATCTTGAATCCCTGGCCTTCATTGATGCCTATAACCCCCCGGCGCACAAAATCCCTTCAGCTTTGCTGACGGACCATGAACTGCTGCGGGCTGTTAAAGATACCGGGAAACCAGCTATCCTATCGACCGGTATGTCCACTATGGAAGAGATTCAAGCAGCGGTCGATGTGTTGGGCCTGGACAAACTGCTCATCTGCCATACCACCAGCAGCTATCCCTGCCCGCCGGATGAGTTGAATTTGAAGATGATTCAAACCCTGCAGGAAGCGTTTGATTGCCCAATCGGGTATTCAGGGCACGAGGTGGGGCTGGTAACATCAGCCATTGCCGTAGGTTTGGGCGCCTGCCTGGTAGAACGCCATGTGACTCTCGACCGGGCGATGTGGGGCACAGACCAGGCAGCTTCGGTTGAGCCGCAGGGGATGCGTACACTGGTCAAATACATCCGGGTGACGGAAAAAGCCCTGGGAGATGGCGTAAAGCATGTGTACGACAGCGAACAATCGATCCTTAAAAAGCTGAGGAAATACAGCACTTAGAGATGTGAGTTTCTGTATGACATTTTTTCAGCAGTCTCAAGAATTCCTGGCTGACCGCTTTTTACGACGGAAGATCAATCAGGATATCCGTCAGATGGCAACTCAGGTGGCTAAGGCAGCCCCGAAGCCCGATGAAACGAAGACCATTCTTTCGTTTAATGCATCAACCCGTATCAGCGGTTTAAGCTTGAATGCTGCCTTTGCCATGCTGACCGGCTGGTCCTTGCGTATGCAAGGGGTGCGGGTGATTAATTTTGTTTGTTATCAGGGGATGCCTCGGTGTGTCCAGGGAACAGATCGAACCGATGTTTATCAACTACCGCCATGCCATTCGTGTGTGACGCAATCGAAAATCATCTATCACCAATCGAAGGTCAGCAGGTTAATTACCACATCCAGTGAGGAACTGGCTAAACAATTACAAAATACAAACCTGGATAAATTACGCCATTTTCGGTATGAGGACTTCCCCCTGGGCGACCTGTGCGTGCCTTCCATGCGCTGGGTATTACGCCGTCACCATCTGATCGATGACGAACCTACCCGTGTTCTTTACCGTTATTTCATTCTTTCTGCTTATAAAGTGGCTCTGCAATTCGACTGGCAGGTGATCACAGAATCGCCGCAGGCAGTGGTTGTGTTTAACGGCATGCTATTCCCGGAGGCTTCTGCCCGCTGGGTGGCGCGACAACGTGGCGTGCCGGTGTATTCACATGAGGTGGGTATGCGCCCCTTCTCGGTTTTCTTTACCGAAGGTGAGGCGACAGCTTACGATGTTGACATCCCGCAAGGTTTTCAACTAACTCCTGCACAAGAAGCAGAACTGGATGAGTATCTCTCCAAGCGCTTTAAAGGCGATTTCAGTATGGCCGGTGTCCAATTTTGGCCGGAGATGACCCGCCTGGATGAGACCCTGGTCAAACGGATGGAATCTTTTACACAGGTGGTTCCAATCTTTACTAATGTGATCTTTGACACCAGCCAACCTCACGCGAATGTGATTTTCAGGGATATGTTTTCCTGGTTGGATAAGGTTCTGAAGGTCATCAAGGCCCATCCGCAGACATTATTTGTCATCCGGGCCCATCCGGATGAATCGCGGCCCGGCAAAGCCAGCCAGGAAAGTGTGGCGGAATGGGTACAGGAGCGGGGCGTTGACAGCTTGCCAAATGTGGTCTTTGTGAAGCCGGATGAGTACTTCAGCTCCTATGAAATGATCCAGAGAGCAAAATTTGTCATGATCTATAATTCCACCATCGGCATGGAGGCTGCGATCATGGGTTCGCCGGTGCTGTGCGCCGGCAAAGCCCGGTTCACTCAACTGGATACGGTTTTCTTTCCTCAAACCCAGGCTGAATATGTAGCTCAGTTGGAGGAATTTTTAACCTCAGAAAAGGTCAGTGTGCCAGAAGCGCATCGGCTCAATGCCAGGCGCTTTCTCTATTTTCAACTATTCCGCACATCCCTGCCCTTTGACTACTTTTTAGAGCCGGATGGCATCTGGCCTGGCTTTGTGCGCTTGAAGGACTTTAGCCCGCAGGATTTGTTGCCCGAACAGTCACCGACGTTAAAAGCGATCTCTGAAGGATTGCTGCAGGGTGGTGATTTCTTACTGTCAGAGGCGTGAGTATCATAATCCTCCAAAATATCAGCGTAAAGAACAATCAATTGCGCCTTACAGCCTGCTTTGTTTCGGAGTGGGCTTATTATGCACAGATGCCCTAACAGGCATAATAGCATCAACCTGTCTGATTCCGGGTTATAATAACAGGCGAGAAAATTACACATTTAAAGGCAAGTTTATGACTCAAAAAATAATTGCATTGGTGCCCATGCGTCATGAATCGGTGCGGGTGCCCGGGAAAAACTACCGCCTCCTGGCAGGAAAGCCGCTTTTTCACCACATTATCAATACTTTGCTGAAGGTTCCCGAACTTGCGGCGATCGTGGTCGATACCGACAGTTTAGAAATCATCACCGGATTGCAGGATCATTTTCCCGACGTAAAAGTGATCTCTCGACCGGAGCATTTAAGGGGAGACCAGGTTCCGATGAACGAGATCCTGATTCACGATACCAGCATAATCGAAGCCGAATTTTATCTGCAAACCCATTCAACCAACCCCCTGTTGCGGCCTGAAACGATTTCAGCAGCCATCCAGGCTTTTTTAGATGCCATCCCTGAATATGATTCATTGTTTGGGGTCACGCGTTATCAAACCCGTTTGTGGGATCAGCTTGGGAGACCCATCAACCATAACCCCAATATCCTCTTGCGCACCCAGGACCTGCCGCCTATTTACGAAGAAAATTCCTGTGTGTACATCTTCGAACGTCATACCCTGATTAACCGCCGTAACCGGCTGGGTGAGCGCCCGTTGATGTTCGAAATCCCTGCCCGTGAAGCCCAGGATATCGATGATGAACTGGATTTTATCATTACCGATATGCTCTATCGTCAGATACATGGCGAGTGAGATTATATTTTTTACCCATTGAATTATTCTATAAGGAATTTGCCTATGAAAACGGTTTTAATCTCTGCGCCCTATATGCTGCCTGAAATGAAGCGCTTTCGCCCTGTTCTGGAAGCCTTCGACCTTGACCTGATCACACCGACGGTCAACGAACGCCTTTCCGAGGAGGAAATCCTTGTTCATGCCGGGGCGTTCGATGGCGTGATCTGCGGTGATGATCGTTTTACCCGGCGGGTGATTGAAGCCTGTCTGCCGCGACTGAAGGTGATCTCTAAGTGGGGAACGGGCATCGATTCGATTGACCGAGCTGCAGCGGATGAACTGGGCGTGGCGGTTTGCAATACCCCCAACGCCTTTACCGTACCGGTATCTGAGAGTGTGATCGGCTATATGCTGGTCTTTTCAAGGTACCTCACGCGTTTGGATGCAGCGGTAAAAAGCGGAGCATGGGAGAAAATTATTGGTAGAACCCTGGCAGAGAGCACCCTGGGCGTTATTGGTGTGGGTCATGTCGGTAAGGCGGTCATTCGGCGGGCGCGGGGATTCGGGATGAAGATATTGGGCAATGACATCGTTGAGATTGAACCGGATTTCTTGCTGGAATACGGGGTTGAAATGATCGATTTAGATGATTTGCTGTCTCGAGCAGACTATATCAGCATCAACTGCACCCTGAACCCGACCAGTTATCACCTGATCAACGCAGAGACACTTTCTCTTTGCAAACCGGGAGCTGTGATCATTAACACCGCCCGCGGCCCAATTGTGGAAGAATCAGCCCTGATCTCCGCTTTGCAAAGGAATGCGCTGCGCGGTGCTGCCCTGGACGTCTTTGAAATTGAACCCCTGCCCTCGGACAGCCCCTTGCGGTATATGGAACAGGTGATGCTGGCGCCGCATAATTCAAATTCGAGCCCCCTGTTTTGGGAGCGGGTGCACTGGAACACGATCAGGAATTTACTGGAAGGTCTCGCAATGGATGCAGGTCGGCTTGATGCGTTCAAAGAAAAATCTGCAGCTTGAAAATACAGAACAACGATTGAAAATAGACCATGTAAACCGGGTTGGTCAGGAAGAATATCATGTCTGAAACAAAAACCAGAACCTTACTCATTACCGGCGCGGCAGGGGGTATTGGCCGCGCTACGGTAAGCGTCTTTGCTGAACAAGGTTGGCGGGTGATAGGCGTCGATCGCCAACCGAAGTACGCGGGCTTCCCGGAAGACGGGATGTATATCCAGGCGGATATCTCACTGCCCGAGCAAATCGAAAATATTTATCGACAGGTATCAGCCTTTACTGATCGGTTGGACGCTGTGGTAAACAACGCTGCCCTGCAGATCGCAAAACCGCTTTTAGAGACGACTGCCGAAGAATGGGACCTGGTGATGGCATCCAACCTGCGTTCGGTGTTTTTAGGCGCCAAGCTGGCGCATCCCTTGCTCAAAGTTCAGGGAGGCGCCATTGTTAACGTCTCGTCGGTGCATGCTGTTGTTACCTCAGCGGATATTTCCGCCTATGCAGCCAGCAAGGGCGGATTGCTGGCATTAACCCGCGCGATGGCGATCGAGTTTGCACCCGATGAAATCCGTGTCAATGCCATCCTGCCCGGAGCCGTGGATACACCCATGCTGCGTGCGGGCTTAAGCCGCGGCCATGTTGGTGAAGGCACAATCATTGACCGGCTGGAAAATTTGGCTCGCAAGACGGTCAACGGGCGGGTTGGCAAACCCGAGGAGATTGCCCGCTCGATTTATTTCCTGGCTGATAATCAACAGTCATCATTTATGACCGGGCAGGCGATGATCGTCGATGGCGGTGCAACCTGTCGATTGAGTACAGAATGAACCCGAAAGCATTGATCAAACGGATCGTACCAAATCGTGTGTGGCAGTTTGGGAGGTCGAGCTGGGATGGGATCCAAAGGATCCCGGGTCGTGTGGAGGCGACCCTGCATCCCTGGCGGCGCGACAGCATCCTGAAACTACGCGCACTCAAAGATATTCACAAGGGTGAACGGTGTGTAATCATCGGCAATGGCCCCAGCTTGAATAAAACCGACATACAGAAAATCAGGGATGAATACAGTTTTGGATTGAATCGGATCTACCTTGCCTGGGAAGAGTGGGGCTTTACGACCTCTTATTTTCTTTCGGTAAATGACCTGGTGATTGAGCAGTGTGCCCATGAGATCATGGCTTTACCCATCCCTGCGTTTATTTCCTGGCGCGCCCATCGCTGGCTTGAGCCCCAGGACAACCTGCATTTCCTCTATACAACGTACACCAGCCCGAAATTTGCTAAGGATGTCAGCAAGCGCGTGTGGGAAGGCGCAACAGTAACCTATACCGCCCTGCAATTGGCTTACCACATGGGTTTTTCAACGGTGGTGTTGATCGGGGTGGATCACAGCTTCTCATCAAAGGGGAAGCCCAACCAGACGGTTGAATCCCAAGGGGATGACCCCAATCATTTCAGCCCACAATATTTTGGCAAGGGGTTTCGCTGGCAACTCCCCGATTTGGAGACATCGGAAGTGGCTTATAAAATGGCACACCAGGCGTTTTTAGCTGATGGTCGCCAGGTGTTGGATGCCACCGTCGGTGGAAAACTGCAGGTGTTCCCCAAGGTTGATTTTGATCAGTATTTTGGGAAATGAGCATGGCTGAGAAACCTCTTGTTTCGATCATCACACCTTCGTTCAATCAGAGCCAGTTTCTTGAAAGCGCCATTCAGTCCGTCATCAACCAGGATTATCCCCATACGGAATACTGGGTCATCGACGGGGGATCGCAGGATGGCAGCGTGGAGATCATCCAGAAGTATGCTAACTGCCTTACAGGCTGGATGTCTGAAACGGATGAGGGGCAGGCTGATGCGATTAATAAGGGATTTCAACGGACGAGGGGTGAAATCGTCGGCTGGCTCAACTCGGATGATGTTTACCGCCCGCATGCCATTGAGAGGGCGGTTGCCATTTTTCAAGCATACCCTGAAGTTGGATTGGTTTACAGTGATGTTGATTCGATCGATACGGAGGGTGAGGTTTTTAACCGCATGTCTTATGACCACTGGGGGTTAAAGGATCTTATGGCTTTCAACATTTTAGGGCAGCCGGGGGTTTTCTTTCGCCGATCTGCGCTGGATGCAGCGGGTTACCTGGATGGATCTTATCATTACCTGTTAGATCATCACCTGTGGCTGCGCATGGGACTGCTGACAAAAATCTATTATGTTCACGATCAGGTATGGGCGGCAGCCAGGGTGCATGCTGATGCAAAAAATGTCGCCCATGCTGAAGGTTTTGGTCAAGAAGCATATCGACTGGCAGAATGGATGCAGCAGGATGACCGTTTTGCCGAGCTGTACGCTGAAAACGAAAAAAATATTTTGGCGGGCGCACACCGGTTGAATGCTTTTTATTTACTCAATGCAGATCAACCCGCAGCAGCACTCAGAGCTTATGGAAGGGCTTTTGTTAAAAATCCGTCTGTCGTCGTCAAAGATTGGCGGCGGGTTGCTTTCGCACTGCTGAGCCCATTAAAGCTCAACGCCTTGAGAGACCGTTATTTAGAGAAACGAAAACAGCATTTCATTTAGACAGAAAGCAGCAGATCAAAAATGGAAACTAAACCCAGGAGACACAAATTTTTTCAGGAGCATCGATATTGGGTCTGGTTAATGCTTGCCCTGGTGTTTTTCTTTGGCCTGGTGGGGCGCTTCTATGATTTTGACGACCCACCCCTGGATTTTCATCCGACCCGGCAACTGCATTCGATGTTGATTGCCAGGGGTATGTATTATGAGGGTTTGGAGGATGCACCGCCTGAACAGCGGGAGCTGGCTGTCCACCAGTGGAAATCAGAAGGCCAAATTGAACCGCCGATTATGGAACGCTTATCAGCATGGGGTTACCGCCTGTTCGGCACGGATGATTTACGAATCCCCAGGTTTTTATCGATCTTCTTTTGGACGATAGGTGGGATTGGCTTGTTTTGCTTAATGCGTGAATTGGTCGGAGAAAAAGGTGCGATTCTCGGATTAGCTTATTATATGGTGATGCCTTTCCCACTCTATGCGAGCCGTTCATTTCAGCCGGAGTCATTGATGACGGCTGCGATCATCTTCTCGTGGTGGACAATCGTCAGGTGGTCGAAGAACAAGAATTGGCTCAATGCGGTGATTGCCGGCATCACGGCGGGTTTGGCAATCTATGTCAAGTCGCCGGCTGTCTTTTTTGTTGCCCCAGCTTTGATCGCGATTGTGGTTACGGATCAAAAGTTGATCAAGGCCCTGACCAATCGCCAGGTGCTTCTCATCGCGGGGTTAGCTGTCCTGCCGGCATTGATTTATCATATTGATGGGATGTACATCTCCGGTTTTCTGCAAAATCAAACCAGCTTTAGGGTATTTCCTGATTTGTTGAAAGACCCCTTTCATTATCTGCAATGGAAAGATGTGATCAACAGCACGCTGGGGATTGAATTCTTTTTATTCAGCATTGCAGGAGCTCTGGTGATTAAAAACAAACCCTATCGGGTCATGGTTTTGAGCATCTTTGTGGGCTATTTCCTGTACGGCATGGTTTTTTCATATCATATTGTTACCCATAATTACTATCAAATCCCATTGACCCCCGTAATAGGCATTGGGTTGGCTGCTTGTGCGGCTGTGTTGATCGAAAAATTGCCCGGCAAAAAGACTTTTGGGCTGGCTGTGCTCACAGGGCTGACGTTTTTCTGGATGGCATTTAATTTCTGGGACGCAAGAATGAACCTCAAGCACGCCAGGTATCACGACCAGCCGGGTTTTTACGCTGCCCTGGGTGAGAAACTGCGAGATTATTCGGTAATTTCCATCACCCCCGATTATGGGTATCGCCTGGCATATTGGGGATGGAAACCAACGAAAAATTGGATGTCGATGGGTGATTTTGGGATGCGAGAATTGGCAGGGATGGACCTCGATAAAAACGCGTTATTTGCAGAAGCCCTGGAAGGAAGAGAGTTGTTCCTGGTCACGAATTTTGCTGAATTTGAGCGCCAGGCTGATGTGAAGGAAATCTTGCTGGAAAATTACCCCATTTTTGAAGAGGGTGATGGTTTCCTGATATTTCTGTTGAGGTAAACCACCGCATTCATAAAAGAAATTAAAAAGACTACCGTTTTGCAGAGTCAGCGTGGAGGGGTCGTCTGCTCTGGATTTCTTTGCGCATAATCAGGCTACCTGCGGAAATCAAGCTTGCCGTAACCCAGGGATAGGGGAAGGCAAAAGTGTCGACGCTGAATCCTTCTACCAGGTATGCCAGGATGAAGAATTTTCCAGCCATCCCCACTATTTGCAGGAGGGCGTCATCGCTTTTTTGAATGAACGTGCTGTTTCGCCACAGCAGGTACAGCCAGGTTAAGTAAACACTCAATCCAATAAAGCCTGTTTCTGCCAGCAGTCTGATCCATAAAGACTTGGTGTTCATCAAGGAAACCGACTGGTATAAAATATTGCGCACTTCAAAAGACCCATAACCCAGGCTGTTGATTCGATCAATCATGTAGAAACCAGCGTTGCCCAAACCAACGCCAAAGGGATAATCAGCAAAGATCCTCCACCCCCCAAACCAATAAATGGTGCGTTCCATGAAGGCTAATCCACGTGAAAACAGGATAATGTCTGTTTCAGAGGTGGGCAGTTTCTTTAATGTGTTTGTCGAAAACAGGTCAATGATCAGTTGAAAACGGGCATCTTGTTGGCTGGCGATTTTGATGAAGATCGCTGCTGCACTGATCAGAATGATGAGTGTCAGAGTGATTAAAGCGAGGGTTAAACCCGTTCGGAACAGGGTTGTGTCACTGACTTTGAACCTCTTGTGGTTGATCAGCCAGGTATTAATTTTGTCAAACAGCCGTCTGGTCAACTGAATTCCAAAATAGAGCAGCATCACAATCAATGCCAGCAGACCGATACGAGGAAAACTGAACATAAAGACGGTCATCCCCGCTAATAACAAAACATCTTCAACAATAAATCGCCACAGCTTGATTGAAAAAAGTGATTTTCGTTGAAAGACGGCGGATAACCATAAGGGGAGGAGCACCAGGGTGAAAATCAGCACATACCACGAAGGTTCGTAAGCCAGCGCCGTTAATCGATTGGTGAAAAGCATGCCTGGCTGTTGAAAAACAAGCACAGATTTGATGTGGGTCAGCCAGGCAGGGAAATTTTGTACACTGCCAGAACGATGTAAGACGATAATTTCCATCACCGACCAGAGGATCAACCCCATGCCGCCGATATAAATGAATAACACAGCTTGCTGTAGCGCCGATCTTTGGCGCAGATAGGCAGACAGGGTGGCATAGAAGCTGAGCCCAATCGCTAATGTGAGCAGAGCCCGCAGGCTTTGATCGAAAAAAGTTCTGTCGCGCACATAAAACCCATCAAGGAAATATGCAGAAGCTGAACTGATGACGGCAACGATTATAAAATAGAAAATGGCCATCATATCTTTGGGGAAGGAACCATGGCGGAGTAAATAAGGGATCAACCAGATCAGGACGAGGCCGAACAAGGGCAGGGCTGAAAAGGGCGCCACCAGTGACCCGGTTATCCGGGTAAGAAATGGCACACTTGTTAATGGCAGACCAATTAATACCAGGGCGAGAAGAAGGGTGCAGAGGCCCTGGTAAAACCGGTTGCTGGTGATCCGAGACAGCATGGTTTTTGATTAACCTTGTTTAGCGCTTGTGAAAAAGCGGTAGCGCATATCGACCAGCAGAATCCCCAGGCACAACCCGATGATTGTCCCGGCCAATACCAGGGTATTCCTGTTCTGGTAAAGGGGTCGATTGGGTAAGCTGGCCTGTGCAATCAAGCTCGACAGCACAAATGGCTCGATTTTGTTGTCTGCCTGTTCCTGTTCTAATTGGCTCATTGTGATTTCAGCCCAGTAATTGACCACTGATTGGGCGATTTGGGGATCTTCGTGACGGAAGCGGAGATACCAGCGGTCATGCAGCCTTTCAACAGCCATGTTTTTTCCGAAAGTGCCGGCTTCGAGGTTTGGATCAAGCGATTGCGCATAGGCGAGAGCATTGTTCCTCACCTGGTAGATGATCCTTTGGACTGACGAGAGCGCCAGGTCAAGATCATACTGTGTCATTTCCAGGGGTTGCCCTCTCTCGCCAACAAGGTTTGCGAAGTTGATTTGACTGTAATCGATCGTTGAAGAAAAAATGGCTTCTGCCTCGTATTTTGGAGGTTTGAGATATGAGAAAGCCAGGCCCAATATGCCAAAGATCCCCGCCCACAGGACAATTTTCCACCAATTATTGAGCAGGTGATTGATGGTCTGGATCGGGTAAAATTCATCTTGAGGATTGTTTGGTTCCATTGATTGTTTTTCCTTTAGAGACGGCTAAAATTATAACACATCGTCCTGTTCAATGGAAAACAGTGATGGATGACGGTTTATTGAAACACCTTGAAAGAATTTTTTACCGATGGCAAGTTGTGTGGGTCTGACCAGGCCTTGCTTGCATGTTGAAAGTGGACAGTAACCATTATGGACTTTGGTGAAACTCCAGTATAATTATGGCGATTAAACAACGGGAACGGATTTCCCCCACTTAATGGTTTCAACCCAGGTCATAGACTTCATGCAACCAACGATCAGCATCATTACACCCTCCTTTAATCAAGCACGCTATCTGCCCAGGACGATCGAATCGGTATTGACCCAGGATTATCCCAATATTGAATATATCCTGATGGACGGCGGATCAACGGATGGCAGCCTGGAGATCATCCAGAACTATGCGGATCGTCTGGCTTACTGGGAATCAAACCCTGACAGGGGGCAGACCGATGCAATCAACAAAGGCTTTGCTCGAGCAACCGGAAAGTACCTGGCCTGGCTGAATTCAGATGACGTTTACTTGCCGGGCGCGCTTATGGAAGCCGTGAAATTCCTGGAGAATCACCCCGAAGCCGCGATGGTTTACGGAGACTGCACTTTTATCGATGCCCAGGATCGAGAAATCGGGCGCTTTCCGGCAGCACAGACGAATATTCAACGTTTACGGCGGGGATATGTACACATTCCCCAGCAGGCATCGTTTTTTAGGGCTGACCTGTGGCGAAAGGTCGGACCGCTGGACCCCAGTTTTTATTTTGCCATGGATTATGACCTGTGGGTGCGTCTGGCCAAAGAAGCGCCACTGATTTACCTGCCCGGGCAGGTTTGGGCCAGTTTTCGACTGCATGGCGACGCAAAAACCATTGCTGCTGACGATCGCTGCTGGCCGGAGATGCTGCGCGTGCACTATCGGGAGGGCGGGCATCCCCTGGCGCCGATTGTGCTAAAATATCAACTGCGCAAACTAGCAGCGCCGGTGATTAATTGGCGCCGACAGCGTATGTTTCGCTGCCCGGCGCGTGGCGAGATGGAATAATTTACACATTCACCTACCCGTTTGATGCTTAAAAGTGCTTAAAAAGACTGCAGGAGGTAGCTTATGATGAACATGAAAGACAACCGATCACTGAACCAGGCAAAAGAAGGGTTTTTCAGCGATTTATACCAAAACATACGTCTGATCATTCGTTTAATGGGCGATTCACGCGTGAATCTCCTGTTTAAAGCATTGCCAGTTGGCGCATTGATTTACCTGGTGGTTCCTTATGATCTTTTACCGATCAATCCGCTGGACGATGCGTTGGTGGTCTGGGCGGGTTGTGCGTTGTTTTTAGAATTGTGCCCGGAGGATGTGGTTACAGAACACCGAAAGGCGCTGCAGGAAAAAGGTAAGATAAAAGAACAACCCCGTACGGTGATAGATGGGGAGTTTAAAGAACCTCACTGATTTCCTTGTGAATGAAAGTCATGATTGAACCGCGGACGCCTGATCTTGATTGGCTTAGAAAACCAAGTTTTGTCATCAGAGTTCAGGAGCGCTATTTTGGAGACAAAAGTGGGTGTGTTATAATCTGTATAAAGATTAGCAGTAACTGTTTTGCTGCCTTTGGAGGTTAAAATATGGCTTATCGAGATTGGAAAGTAATTAAGGCCGCTTATTGTGAACACGCCGGCGAGGAAGTTTATTTGGAGGCTGACATCGTCTACCCGGCGACTTTTTTGCCGGAGCAAGCGCCGCGCATCCTGGCACATCGCTGCTCGCGAGGTTTAGCATGCAATAGTTTTTCTCAACCGGGTTGCTGCTGGTCGGGCACGAACCCGAATTATGACCCCTTCAAAGCGCCTAAATCAGCTAAACGATCCGAGTAATACAGATACGCTCTGTAACGATTTAAAAACGCCCGTTTGGGCGTTTTGTTTTTAAGTGTGCTGGTGGATGCTAAAAAGGCGCTAAACGAAACGACTATCCAATCACGCCCAAATCTCGACCGACACGAGCAAAGGCTTGCAATGCTTGTTCAAGATCTTCTCGAGAATGGGTTGCAGAAATCATCACCCGGATGCGCGCCAGGCCAACGGGCACTGTGGGAAAGCCCAGAGCCATGGCGAAGACATTTTCCTCGTACAATCGGCGGCTGAATTCCCTGGCCAGGGTGACATCGCCCAGCATAACCGGGGTGATGGGAGTCATGGTCTTACCGGTATCAAAGCCAAGGTTCAACATCTCCTCTTTGAAAAAGGCTGCGTTAGCCCACAGTCGATCGACCAGCTCGGTGGATTCCTCAAGAATATCGATAGCGGCCAGGGTTGCAGCCACATCAGGGACCGTCACTGCCGAGGAGAACAAGAAGGGGCGTCCTCGTTGCCTTAACCATTCAATGATGCGGGCATTACCGGCCACCACACCCCCAACAACGCCAAAAGCCTTGGAGAAGGTGCCGACCTCTACATCGACCCGACCATGTAATTTGAAATGATCCACAATCCCGCGCCCGCCTTCACCCAGCACACCCTCGCCGTGAGCGTCATCAACCATCAGCATCAGGTCATGGGCTTCAGCGATATCGGCAATTTTGTCCAGGGGTGGATAGTCTCCATCCATCGAGAAAACACCATCGGTGATGATCAATCCCCGGCGGTAGCTTCCGGCGTGCTTTTTGATTTTCGCTTGCAGATCAGCCGGGTCGGCGTGGTCGTAACGGGTGATGGTTGCCCCCGAAAGGCGGCTGCCGTCGATGATGGAGGCATGGTTGAGCTCGTCGGAAAAGATCATATCGCCCTTTCCGACCAGTGCGGGAATAGAGCCTGTGTTGGCAGAAAAGCCCGACTGAAAGGTAATGGCGTCCTGCACACGCTTGAAGGCGGCCATACGTTGTTCTAATTGCAGGTGCAAATCCATGGTGCCGGCAATCGTACGCACAGCGCCCGGACCCAGCCCGTACTGCTGCATCGCTTGCTGTGCAGCAGCGACCACCCGCGGATGATTGGCCAGACCCAGGTAGTTGTTTGAGCAAAAATTAAGAACGTGTTTCCCATCGACCACCAGCCAGGCGCCCTGGGGCGAGCTGAGCGTGCGGATTTTGTTGTACAGGCCAGCATCCTGCAGATTTTGCAGTTCTTCTTCGATCCATTTCAGTTTTTGAGACATGATTCCCTCGCAGTTATAGGTGATGTTTACGGGGTTATTATACAATGAGTTAATGGTGAATGGCGCGTCGTGAAAAGGAATTTCATGTTTGGCGCTTCGAAATGAGGCATTATGGAATTTGGCTTACAAGTTTGATCCAGCTACGATCAGCTTTCAGCATGCTCAATTCCACGAATTAAGGTATTATATAATTTTAGAAATGCCCTGATTAAGAATGGATGATTAAGCCTATGCGCGATGAGATCTCCCCTGAAATATTTGCAAAATTAGCCGACCTGGCTGCCTTTCGCTTTAATCCCGAAGAAGCAGAGTACCTGAGGATGGAACTCAATCAGCAGCTAAAGGCGATCCGGCAGTTAGAAACACTTGCCCTGGATGTGGACGTACCCCTGGTGCCGCGTGGGGTGACATACACAGCCGAATCCCGTCCACCCCTCAGGCCGGATGTTTGGGTGCCCTTTGAAAACCCTGAAGAAATATTGAACCAGGCGCCCGAGGTGGAAGACGGTTATTTGATTGTGCCCGATATCCCTCACAGAGAACTGGATTGAACGCCATGTCCCTGACAGATCAATCTGCTTTTGATATTGCCCATAAAATACAACGAGGTGAGCTGGCTGCAGTTGACGTGCTGGATGCAGCCCTGGAACGCATTGCTGCGGTGGATGGGAGGCCGGGTGCGCTGGATTACGGCCCACTTACACAAGAGGATCAAACCAAGGTACACGCTTTCATCACCCTGACGGCTGACCGGGCGCGCCAGAAGGCTGAACGGGTGGATGCCCGGATTAGCTCCGGAGAAGACGCCGGCGCGCTGGCAGGCGTACCGATTACCATCAAGGACCTCTTCTGCCTGAAGGGTGTGCCTACCACGGCAGCATCACGCATATTATCGAATTTCGTGGCACCTTATACCGCCACCGCGATCGAGCGCCTTGAGGATGCCGGTGCGGTGGTGTTGGGGAAGGTCAACATGGACGAGTTCGCTTATGGCTCTTCGAACGAATCTTCGGCGTTTAAACCCACGACCCGCAATCCCTGGGACCTGACACGGGTGCCGGGCGGTTCTTCCGGGGGGTCTGCTGCGGCTGTGGCTTCGGGGCAGGGGTGCCTTTCGGTGGGGACGGATACGGGTGGATCCATCCGTCAGCCAGCAGCGTATTGCGGCGTGGTGGGTCTCAAGCCGACCTATGGGCGCATCTCGCGCTATGGAGTGATCGCCTTTGCCTCTTCCCTGGACTGCCCGGGACCCCTGGCGCGCAACGTGCGCGATGCAGCCCTGATGCTCTCGGTGATGGCGGGCGCCGACACTCGCGATAGCACGGCGGTCAGGCTTCCTGTGCCGGATTACCTGGCAGGTATAGACCGGGGCGTGAAAGGCATGCGCATTGGGCTTTCTAAGGATTATCTGCAGATTTCCTACCCTGACCCGGATACTGGCGAAACGATTATGGAAGACCTGCCCGCTGAAATCCGTAACATGACGCTGCGCGCCGCTGAAACTTTGGCGGCTGAAGGGGCGGAGATTGTAGAAAACGTTCCCATGCCCAACAGCATTTATGGAATACCGGCGTATTTTGTCATCAGCCGGGTTGAGGCATCTTCCAACCTGCACCGTTTTGACGGGGTTAAATACGGCTACCGTGCCCGGGCAAGCGGTGGTGATTTGGCCGAGTTGTACCGGCTGACCCGCGCGGAGGGCTTTGGCTTGGAACCCAAGCTGCGTGTATTGATGGGGATGTACATGAGCGGCGGGCAGCTCAGCCTGCAGTATTTCCAGCGTGCACTCCAGGCGCGCAGCATGATCCGGGCAGATTTTGAAACCGCGTTCGATCCGGATGGGCCATATCGGCTGGATGTCCTGCTGACGCCTACAGCGCCTACCCCGGCCTTTAAAATGGGCGATTTTTACGGCGATTCGACGTTAATGCAGTATTCTGACCAGTTGACGGTGTCTGCCAACCACGCCGGTGTGCCGGCGCTCTCGATCCCGGGCGGCCTTTCAGCGGAGGGACTGCCGATGGGTCTGCAATTGATTGGACCCGATTTTGCCGAAGCGACCCTGTTTCGGGCGGGATATGCCTTCGAGCAGGCGACTGCGGATGCCGATTGGCGGGCTGTGAAACCGTGCGTGCTGGCGGAGGTGGAATGATGAACCCCCTCGCTGTTCCTGATCAACACCGCAATAAGGATGGGCTTATGGCAGATTTTGAAGCCGTCATCGGACTGGAAACCCATATTCAATTGAACACGGTTACCAAGATCTTTTGCAGTTGCAAAGCCGATTCATGGCAAGACCCGCCAAACACGAATATCTGCCCGGTGTGTGCGGGTTTGCCGGGTGTGCTGCCCGTGTTAAACGAAGCAGCGGTTTACAAGGGTGCGCTGCTGGCGGCAGCGATGCACGCCGAGATACGGCTGGTTTCCTATTTTGACCGCAAGAATTATTTCTACCCCGATTTGCCAAAGGGATACCAGATCTCGCAATTTGACCTTGCCCTGGGTGACGGCGGTTACCTGGATGTGACGATGCCGGGTGGGTTTGTTAGACGGGTGAACATCACCAAGCTGCACCTTGAAGAAGATGCCGGTAAGACCAAGTACGAAGGCGGGCAGCGTCTGGTGGACTTCAACCGCTGCGGTGTCCCCCTGGTGGAAATGGTGACCGAACCCGACCTGCGCTCTGCTGACGAAGCCGCGCAGTACCTGATCCGGCTGCGACAGCTCTTACGCTGGCTAGGTGTTTCCGAAGCTGACATGGAAAAGGGCCATCTACGCTGTGATGCCAACGTGTCGATCAGGACGGCTGGCAGCACCTATCTGAACACCAAGACAGAGATCAAGAATGTCAATTCGATCGAGGCTGTACGGGCGGCGATCAACATGGAGATCGAACGGCAGGTATCGCTGGTGCAGGCCGGTGGGCAGGTTGAATCCTGGACGTTGGATTGGGATGAAACCCGGCAACGTTTGAATAAAATGCGCTCTAAAGAGACGGAAGCGGATTATCGTTACTTCAGGGAACCGGACCTGCTCCCCCTGGAACTGACATCCGAATGGCGCGACGCTGTGATTCAAAACCTGCCTGAACTCCCCCTTGAGCGACAGTTGCGTTTTATGACCCGTTACCAGTTGCCAGAATATGACGCCGATATCCTCACCGCAGATCGTCCAATCGCAGACTATTATGAAGCAGCTTTAACCGCATATGGGACCGACCCGAAGATCCTCTCGAACTGGATTATGAACGAAGTGTTGCGGATGCAAAATGAGCTGGGGCTCAGCGCCGATGCGCTGACCCTCACTCCCGAATACCTGGCTGAGGTGATCAGGCTGGTCGACGCGGGCACCATCAACGCCGCGACGGGCAAGGCTTTGCTGGTGAAGGTGCAGCAAAGCGGCCAGCCGCCGCAGGCAATCGTGGCAGCGGAGGGCCTGTCTCAGGTGAGCGATGATAGCGCCTTGCAATCGGTAATTGACGCTGTTCTGGCTGCCCATCCGCAGGAGGTTGAATCCTACCGCGGCGGCAAGGAGGGTTTGTTTGGCTGGTTTATGGGTCAGGTGATGCGCCAGACACGCGGTCAGGCTGACCCAGCAAAAACAAGGGCGCTGCTGCAAAAAGCGTTGCAGGGAAAGCGTTGAGGGAGCAGTTGATTGACCAAATGATTTGAGTGACGTAAAATAATACAACCTTGCGGGCGTCGCCAAGTGGTAAGGCATCAGCCTTCCAAGCTGACATTCGTGGGTTCGAGTCCCATCGCCCGCTTTTTACCAAACGCTTCCGTTGCATAGAACGGAGGCGTTGTTTTTATAGAATGTCAGAATCAAAAACCCAAAATAGTACGTCAGTTTCGAACAAATTAGTAACCCCACTTTCTGACCTTGTCCTCTCTTGCCAGGCGGTGATGGGCACGCCCAGGACCATTGTTAGTATCTGGTTAAGTCGTGCAAATTGCGTTTTGGCAGCCTTGCTTTTTATTTGTTCTATCAGGTGAATTTTCACATTTCAGAAATTGTTTTCCGGGTTTTACCCCCGGCGCTTCCCCTAAAGCGGGGACGATATAGTTTTATAAATTACTAAACAATTTGTTATTAATGTAATTCATGTTCCAAGAAGGAAGGCCGTATATACTAAGAAGCGTGTTGGTGGTGCTCAATAAATCATTTATGATATACTGAAATTCATCATTAAATGAATGACCAGCAAAGGTTCTGCAATGATTTCAGATTTTTCGCAATCAGAGTTACTCCGATACTCAAAACAGATCCTGCTGCCCCAGGTTGGCATTGACGGTCAAAGAAAGTTAAAGCAAGCGTCGGTGTTGATCATCGGCGTTGGTGGGTTGGGCTCTCCCATCAGTCTTTATCTAGCTGCAGCGGGCATCGGGCGAATCGGGATTGTCGATCCTGACCGGGTGAGCCTGTCAAATTTGCAGCGGCAGGTTTTATACAGTTTCAACACGGTAGGGGAAATGAAAGTTGAGGCTGCCAAACAGCGCTTAACGGGCTTAAACTCCTGTTGTCAGATTGATATTTTCCCTGTGGCTTTTACATCTGAAAACGCCAAAGAAATCGCTGAGGGTTTTGACATCCTTGTGGATGGGACGGATAACCTGACCACGCGCTACCTGATCAATGATCTGTGCGTGCGGACTGCCCGGCCGTTTGTGTTTGGCGCAATTCAAGGATTTGATGGGCAGATGGCGTTGTTTGATTCTCGGATCGGGCCCTGTTATCGCTGTGTGTTTGGCAGCCCCCCGCCATCTGATCACATCCCCCTACCTGCTGACAGCGGTGTTTTTGGGGTGTTGGCCGGGTTGGTAGGGTTGCTGCAGGCTGCGGAGATCCTTAAAATTATTCTCGGTATTGGTGAAACACTGGGCGGGAAATTGGTGTTGATCAACAGTCTGACCGCAGAATTTGACCACATCGAAGTCCTGAAAGACCCAAGCTGCCCTGTTTGTGGAGAAAACTCCGAAATAAAGGCGCGAACTTGATCGTCCGCCAACCTTTTGTGAAGTTGAGACATCGATACCTCCAGTTTCTGAGTTATCTACCCAATCATGCATCTTTTGTGATGATTTTAACGGTTCACTTTTCAGCTTTAAACGGTTTACTTTTTAAGTTTAAATAGTTCACTTTTGAAGTTTAAATGACAAAGCGCACTTTCGATTGACTATCAACCCTGTTACTGGTATAAAACATTGAGGCTGTTTGTAAACCTTACATCCTCACGCCTCCTAAAAATGTCACTATGCCTGAAAGGAGAAACGGAAATGAAGAATAAATCCCCTATCATCAAAGTCAATATCTTGGTTTGTTTTCTGGTTATATTGCTGTTATCAGCGTGCAGCCCAGGCAAGCCCATGCAGAATGTGAGGGAAGATGAATCCACTGCGGTTGATGTCCCAGCCGATCCCCCCACAGAAAGCGAGCGCCAGCCACCTTCTGATAAAGTCGTTTGGATGGAAGACATGGTTTACCCTGGAGCAGAATTTTTGCTTGAAGTGGATGGGATTGGCGGACCGATGAATCCATGGCGATTTTATACGGTACCCAATGCCAGCGGGGAAAAGTTGGCTGAATATTACAAACAGCAGCTCTACTGGTTTGATGTTGAACATGATGAAATTGTTGATGGAATCAGATACCTGGGTTTGGCACATCCTGAGCCTATGGATTTTATGGACGGTATTGAGGATATTGAGGAGATGCAAGAAATCTCGAAAGCCATGGATGGATATTTACTGAGTTTAGAGGTTACCCATTCTAATGTCGGTTATGAATGGACCCGCTTGAGTTTTGCTGCTGCCGCGCACGATATCGCTGACCAGATCCCTCCAAACACAACCATCATCATTCTGGAGTATTATAAGGATTTGTACCACCTATTTGATTTTTAACCTGCCCCTGAATTGGCTGGTGTAACATTTTTTCTGTAAAAGCATAAAAATGAAGATCACACTATCCTTTCAAAAGTTAGCCCAACAACCAGGAAGAGATAAATAAAGTCTCCAAGAATGAAATTACATTAACAAGTGAATAACTGGAAGAACTGGCAGCCTGGCACAACAGGCGATTTCGTCCATCTGTAATTGGATGCGCGTTATGAAAAAGTCAGCAGTGAGAGCATTCCACAGAAAAAAGTTCATCTGAAAAGGATCGATTATGGAGAATGGTTGCAAGCAGATGTGCCTGCTCTCCATTTGTGCCACTCAGGAAGACCTTGGGCGAAGATTTTGAAGGACATTCTTCATCCAAAAGGAGTTCTCTAATTGCTTGGATATATGGAAATTCTTGACAGAAACGAACCCATACAATTGTTTGACAAATAGATTGAAATATGATAACCTGGTAACAAGTTAAATTAAAAAACACTGACTAAGCGACTCCGATTCAGCCTGACCTACCGGGTTATGTTGAACGATACGGTATTGTGAGCAATTGCAATGCCCGCCATTGCGCAAAGGAGTTATTCCTCGTCAATTCGAGGAATAACTCCTTTTTTATTCACAAAGACTTGTTCTACGAAATTATCAATTGAAAAAACATTTTGTTCGTCAATAACTAATATCTTTATCAAATTAAAGGAGGCAAAAATGTGGTTTTTAAGAATAAATATGAAAGATCGAACGCATCAATTAACAGAAGTTCCGGAAAAATATAAAAAGCTGGCTGGACGGTCGCTCACATCGAACTTGATCGCCGATGAAGTTCCCCCGCTGGCGCATCCCCTTGGCCCGAACAACAAGCTGGTGTTTTCACCCGGCTTTGTGACGGGAACGTCTGCGCCGTCATCCTCGCGCATCTCTGTTGGCGGAAAATCGCCACTGACAGGGGGCATCAAGGAATCAAATGCGGGAACACCCTGGGCATGGAAGCTCGGCAGGATGCGCATCAAGGCCCTGATCGTGGAGGGGCAACCGGAGGATAAAGGAGAATTCTGGGGTTTGGTGATTGGCCTGGATAAAGAAACAGGACAACCGACGCTTGAATGGTTTGACGCCACAGAATTTACCGGGCAGGATGCGTATGACGTCTATCCCATGGTTTTTAAAAAGTTTGAGGGCCGAAGGGTTTCTGTTTGCGGGATTGGTATGGCCAGTGAACATGCTTATGGCAACGCTGGTGTGATTTTCGAAGATATGTCGCAGAATCCCAGCCGGTTTGCAGGACGGGGTGGATTGGGTTCAGTGATGGGCAGCAAAGGACTCAAATTTATCCTGTTGGATGACGCCGGGGCGCCGGGCGTAGAAATCGCTGATAAGGAGCTGTTTGATGAAGGTCGCAAAAAGTTGGCGGCGGCATTAAATGAACATGCCATTACCAAACCTAAAGGCGGACTCAATACCTACGGGACGGCAGTTCTGGTTAACATCTTGAATGAAGCAGGCGGTTTACCGACCCGGAATTTCTCCAGAGGACGCTTTGAAAATGCTGCCAAGATCGCCGGCGAAGCTATTTTCGATGGTGTTAAAGAACGATTGGGTGAGGAAAGGTACAATCACGCCTGTAGTCCTGGGTGCATCATCCGCTGCTCGAATACCTGGTATCGAAAAGATAAAAGCGAGCATGTTTCCTGCGTGGAGTACGAATCAGATTGGGCGTTTGGCGCCAACCTTGAGATTGACGATCTGGATACGATTTCTGAATTGGTCAAACTGTGCAACGGCTATGGCCTTGACACGATTGAAACCGGGGTGACCCTCGGTGTTGCCATGGAAGCCGGCGTGCTGCCCTTCGGAGACGGCGAGGCTGCTATTGAGATGGTGCACAAGATGGGTAAAGGCGAGCCAATCGGTCGCATTTTGGGCAGTGGCACCGGCACAGCTGGTAAGATTCTGGGTGTGGTCCGAACGCCTGCAGTCAAAGGTCAGGGAATGCCTGCCTACGAGCCACGCGCGGTCAAAGGGATTGGGATAACCTATGCCACATCCACGATGGGCGCTGATCACACCGCAGGGTACACGATCGCCCCGGAAATCCTTGCTGTCATGGATGATCTGGACCCGCTTTCAAAAGAAGGAAAAATTGCCCTCAGCCGGGCCTTCCAGGCCACGACGGCGTTTATCGATACCAGCGGGCATTGCCTGTTCATTGCGTTCGCCATCCTGGATATCGCCAGTGGCTACCAGGGGATGATCGACGAGGTCAACGGTGTGCTGGGGACGAAATGGACGGCTGATGACATCCTTGAATTAGGAACCGAAGTGCTGCGTGTTGAACGCAAATTCAACGAGGCAGCGGGTATCGGGAAACAGGCTGACCGCATACCAGAGTTTATGCATACAGAACCGCTTCCACCGCATAATGTCGTCTTTGAAATTGATGAGGAAACTTTAGATAAAGTTTATGGTGAGCTGTAGAACATCTGGTAGAAGGCTCATAAAGGTAATGTCAGGGGCTGTCTGATCCAGGGAGACGACAGCCCCGGTTTTAAACCTGGATGCAGTATCCGTGTTATCATCGTGGAGTGGATATATTAATATTGAGCTTCCATCCAGTCGTTCATTCAAATCAAAGGGATGATGCGAGTCAGGGTTAAATTGTTTGCCACATTGGGCATGTACGCCCCAGGCGGTGAGAGCGCCAAGCCGTTTGTCATGGAAGTCGATCAAGGCACCCGGTTGAATGCCCTGCTTGACAAATTGGACATTCCGGAAGAGAGCGTCCGTGTAAAATTTGTGAACGGGCGTGCACGTAAATGGGATTATGTGTTAGAACCTGATGACGAAGTTGGATTGTTCCCGCCCATCGGCGGTGGATGAAGCCATTCGATGGCAGGTTACTTTGCAATAGACAGGTAATTTTATGATTGATAGGAATTATAAGATGATTGTGATTGACACATGGCTTTACGGAGAGTTGGCAAGCTATGCCGGTGAAGATGCCCAACCCGGTTTTGCACAACTGAAGATTGAACTACCGGATGGTGCAACAATGCAAGACCTGTTGGATGAAATCGATCTTCCCACTGAATTGCGGGGAATCACCTTCATTAACGGGAACCTGTCCGCGATGCCGGGTAAACAGCATGATCTTACCCAAGAACTTAAAGATCAAGACCGGGTCGCCTTGTTCCATTTGCGATCCATGTGGCCTTATCAATATCGCCAGGGTGCAGCCATGCTGGATTCATTCAATGATGAAATTCAAAAAGATGGGGATAGAGGAATTCATCATGCATTTAATGGTTAGCAGATTTAAGTCTTAAGGGAAACAGTGATTATTTAAATACATCACAGGTAGATCAAAGTTTATCCATTTTCCGGGCCTGGAATTTTCTTATCTCCCGAGACCTGTTTGATAGCGAACTTTCCGGCAGTTTAGGTGGGTAGGTTGGCGGAGAAAGCAGCAGAGTCTGAGTTTATTTAAATGGTTTTGTTTGATTAACCATTCGCCCAACCGCCATAAGGGTTGAATGATTAAACTGGGGGTTTTATATTCTTTTCGCCTTTTCCCATTTATTTAATTATTCGTTAAGACGAAGCGTTATGCTACCAGCTGAGCGGTCCCCAAGTGCAGCGAGCGGGATCAGCTACACCATGCCCCGAAGGGCTTATTTTGTATTTCACCATTGTCTTGGTATTTTTAATTCTACCCCTTGTAATTCGTTTCAATGCCCCGAAGGGCTTATTTTGTATTTCACCGTAGATGTGTGGGTGCTATGACGATAGCGCCTCAAACAAGTTTCAATGCCCCGAAGGGCTTATTTTGTATTTCACCTATGTCACGAATAATTTATAAAAGCCGAGAGCCCCACGGCATGGTTTCAATGCCCCGAAGGGCTTGTTTTGTATTTCACCAGGTCTTCGGGACAACGTTGCAAAATATGTTTGTAGCGTTTCAATGCCCCGAAGGGCTTATTTTGTATTTCACCGGGCAAATCGGCAGATACTCATCGAGGCAGTCAATGCGTTTCAATGCCCCGAAGGGCTTATTTTGTATTTCACCTTTTAACTATATTAGAGAAGATAGAAGACATATGCTCGCGTTTCAATGCCCCGAAGGGCTTATTTTGTATTTCACCGTTACAAGCCTGATGACGTTATCGCTTTTTCCATCGCGTGTTTCAATGCCCCGAAGGGCTTATTTTGTATTTCACCGTATCTATTATCGAAAGGACACAATGCTATGAGCTATGAGTTTCAATGCCCCGAAGGGCTGAATTTATTTTCTATCCATAGTGAGTTTTGTAGTGTCTAAAGATTTTGCTCCGGAAGGGTTTCAATGCCCCGAAGGGCTTATTTTGTATTTCACCGTGGCAAAAGTTTTGGAACAGCGTTAAAAGTGTCGTGTTTCAATGCCCCGAAGGGCTTATTTTGTATTTCACCAAGTTGGGAGCTTTTGCCCCCGACTATCGTTGATTGTAGTGTTTCAATGCCCCGAAGGGCTTATTTTGTATTTCACCACTGGGTACATCTACGAGGAAGGCGCATCCAGTCTTATTGTTTCAATGCCCCGAAGGGCTTATTTTGTATTTCACCAGGAGCAAGATGCTTCTCCACTGCATCCTGATTCTGATCGTTTCAATGCCCCGAAGGGCTTATTTTGTATTTCACCGGGGTTGTATGCCCCGATCCGCAGCAATAGTCCCCAGTTTCAATGCCCCGAAGGGCTTATTTTGTATTTCACCTGCAACATCTACCGGTATTATACCATAATTTTTTAAGTTTTCCCTATATCTTGCGATATTTACACATTCCGGGCAATTTAGTTTTGCTAAAAAACCCTGTTTCGCCCGGAAATTATTTAAACAAATGCCAATATATTGGGGTTCAATAAATTTTTGAGTGCCACATCTGGGGGTCAGAGCGCAATTTTTCCGGGCATCTTGAATTCCTTCACTACCCCCCGTGTTGCCCGGAATCCTTGGAAAAGCTTGTATTAAATTAAACAACGATCACATCCTTTTCCGCCAAAACCTCAACCCGACCCATCACTTCCGTTTTGCTTTTGCACGTTTTACACAGTCGATAGTAGCGCACATGATCTGCTTTTGGGCGAATTAATCTTTTAACCCGACCTTTCATTTCGATTATTTCTTCATGGGTCAGCAGGCATTCAAAAACGCTGTACTGAACCGGGCTGCCGAAGCTCTTTAAAGGAGAGGACGACTGGGAAAGTCTGATCCGGTTAATGGCAAGTGAGGGAGGGCCGAAGTACGAGGGATTGATGTTTTTTTCGCTTTTTCCATACGGACAAACATTCGTCAGGACGAAGCGTTATGCTATCTGCTGAGCAGTTCCCGAGCGAAGCAAGTGGAGTTGGATTTGCAGTCCCCGAGCGCAGACGCCCAAATACCCTCCCAGAGCACCGTGATTGCTTCGCGAAGCGGGATCGGCTACACAGTCCCCGAGCGCAGCGAGCGGGATCACCTATACCATGCCCCGAAGGGCTTGTTTTGTATTTCACCACGAGCACGATCTAGCCCTACGAAAAGGGCCAAAACCGTTTCAATGCCCCGAAGGGCTTATTTTGTATTTCACCTCGACGAGCTCGACGCATCAAAAATAATGCGTGCAAGTTTCAATGCCCCGAAGGGCTTATTTTGTATTTCACCTGGAAATAATAGTCCAAGGTAGATTCGTCTACCTTGAAACAAGCGTTTCAATGCCCCGAAGGGCTTATTTTGTATTTCACCACCCCGGGCGCTGGGCCGAACTCTCCCACCAGGAGCTCTGTTTCAATGCCCCGAAGGGCTTATTTTGTATTTCACCAAACAGGAAAGGAGAGAAATGGACAAAAATTATCCAATGTTTCAATGCCCCGAAGGGCTTATTTTGTATTTCACCTCAGCAATGGCAGCCATACGTGACGCTCAACCTCTGTTTCAATGCCCCGAAGGGCTTATTTTGTATTTCACCCCTGCGCACATTGCCAAGCGATGGCCTCGCTGAAAGATGTTTCAATGCCCCGAAGGGCTTATTTTGTATTTCACCAGGAGTAAAAATAAAATGGAAGCAAATGAATTGCTTCAAAGTTTCAATGCCCCGAAGGGCTTATTTTGTATTTCACCCTGGGAAACCCATTCCCATTAAACGCCAACACGACACGTTTCAATGCCCCGAAGGGCTTATTTTGTATTTCACCGTGACCTAAAGAGTCAAATTATTAAATACCGTCAACGGAACAGGTTTCAATGCCCCGAAGGGCTTATTTTGTATTTCACCCCTCCGAGGGGCTGCGACTCATCGGAGAGATATCAGCGTTTCAATGCCCCGAAGGGCTTATTTTGTATTTCACCACGCCCACACCTACACCAAGACGGCGAAGAAGCAGAGCTCGAACCAGTTTCAATGCCCCGAAGGGCTTATTTTGTATTTCACCCCACACTTTTACTTACACTAAATAACCATATCCCAATCCCGTTTCAATGCCCCGAAGGGCTTACTTTGTATTTCACCTGGCCATAGGGTCACGCCGTGTTAATGTTAATCAACATCGTTTCAATGCCCCGAAGGGCTTACTTTGTATTTCACCGTTTTAAAAACTTAGATATTAGAAAAGGAAAAAGGAGAGTTTCAATGCCCCGAAGGTCTTATTTTGTATTTCACCTGTTCCCCGCTTCTGATGAAAATACTGAAAGTGGTGGAGGGAAGTTTTAATGCCCCGAAGGGCTTATTTTGTATTTCACCCTTCGTAAAACCGGACCGAGATCTTTATTGGGGCTACCCGTTTCAATGCCCCGAAGGGCTGAATTTATTTTCTATCTGGCCATCATGGACTGATAA